>DATJMG010000064.1:0-11108 GCA_035508835.1 Puia sp. | reverse complement strand
GCCGACATGGAGGATGTCCTTTCCGATAAAGACTTTGTCGGCCACCTTGACCACCTTCATCTTCCCGCTTTTGGTGAAGGCGATAATGTCGTCCAGATCAGAGCAATCGGTGACATATTCGTCTTTCTTCAGCCCGGTACCGATAAACCCATCCGCGCGGTTGACGTACAATTTGACATTGGCGATCGCTACCTGCTGGGCCTGGATGGCTTCGAAGAGTTTGATCTCGGTCTTGCGTTCCCTGCCCTTTCCATATTTCCTGAGCAGGTTGTCGAAGTAAGCGACGGCAAAATCGACCAGGTTATTGAGGTCGTGCCGTACCTGTTTCATGTCGGCTTCCAGGGCCTTGATCTGGGCATTCAGCTCTTCGATATCGAGGCGGTAAATGCGCCGGACCGGCTTCTCCGTCAGTTTAATGATATCTTCGCGGGTGATGGCGCGTCGGAGCTGCTTGCGGAAAGGCTCGAATGCCTTGCCGATCGCCTCCAGGACCTTCTCCCAGTCGGCGTGTTTCTTTTCGAGCTCCTTGTATATCTTTTCCTCGAAAAAGATCTTTTCCAGCGATGTGAAATGCCATTTGTCCTGGAGCTCACCCAGTTTGATCTCCAATTCCTTTTTCAGCAGCTCTTTGGTGCGGTCGACGGAAAATTGCAGCAGCTCTTTTGCGCCAAGGAACTGCGGCTTTTGATCAATGATCACGCAGGCGTTCGGCGAGATGCTCACTTCACAGTCGGTAAAGGCATAAAGGGCGTCTATCGTGATATCGGGTGAGATGCCGGGTGCAAGGTCGATCTGGATCTCCACTTCTGCTGCGGTATTGTCCGTCACCTTCCTGATCTTGATCTTCCCCTGCTCATTGGCCTTGAGGATCGAGTCGATCAGTTGGCTGGTGGTAACGCCATAAGGGACATCCCTGACCAGCAGGGTTTTCTTATCGGATTCTTCGATATGCGAGCGGACACGCACCTTTCCGCCGCGCCGCCCGTCACTATAGTTGGTGGTGTCGATCATTCCTGCCGTCAGGAAGTCCGGGAACAATTCAAATTTCCTGTTCTTCAGGTATTTCATGGCGGCTTCACACAACTCACAGAAGTTATGCGGAAGTATCTTCGTAGCGAGGCCGACGGCGATGCCTTCCGCGCCGTGGGCCAGCAACAGCGGGAACTTCATCGGCAGCGTGACCGGTTCGTTCTTGCGGCCGTCATAGCTCAGCTGCCATTCGGTGGTCTTGGCATTGAACGCGACTTCCAGCGCAAATTTGCTGAGGCGCGCTTCGATATAACGCGCAGCCGCGGCCTCATCGCCCGTACGGACGTCTCCCCAATTGCCCTGGGTGTCGATGAGCAGGTCCTTTTGCCCCATATTGACCAGGGCTTCGCCGATGCTGGCGTCGCCGTGCGGATGATATTGCATGCTTTGGCCGATGATATTGGCCACTTTATTGAACCGGCCATCGTCCATCTCCTTCATGGAATGGAGGATCCGCCGCTGAACGGGTTTGAGCCCGTCGTCTATCGCCGGCACGGCCCTTTCGAGGATGACATAGGAAGCATAGTCGAGGAACCAGGTCTTGTACTGACCGGTCACCCCGGAGTCATTTTCGTGAAAATCCTCTGTGACTTTACTTTTCGCCATGGTCAAATTTATCGATTTATTCGATGGTCAGGCGATTATTCGTTCGCCGGGCTATCGTTTCGCAAAGCTATCGCTCATATAATTCCAGGGGCTGACCGTTGGGATCGGTAAAAAATACGAATCGCTTGCGGGTCAGCTCATCGATGCGGACAGCCTCCACCGGTACACCCTTTGCCTTCAGCTCTGCGGCAGCGGCATCTACATCATCGACGGCAAACGCCAGATGGCGTAGTCCCTTGGCTTCGGGATAGCTGCCCCGTTCGCGGAAGTCCGGGAAGGAGAACAGCTCGATCTGGTAGTGGCCGGCGATCGCCAGGTCGAGCTTGTACGATTTTCGTTCGGCCCGGTATGTCTCCCGGATCACCTCAAATCCCAGCACCTCGGTATAGAAACGTTTGCTTTTCTCATAATCGTCTGTCAGAATGGCGATATGGTGGATGGAACGAATATTCATGAGGGAGTTTGATCTGCTGTCTCAATCGATGATGATGGGGGTTACGGCCTCGTCGCCGACGGGCGATCCAGTCCTGGTTTTGATCTCAAAATCGCGCATCCCCTTCAATTCGCCCTGGACGTCGAGCTCACCCGCGGCTGCGAGCTGTTTGATCCGCCACAACAGGTAAGCGTCGCCGGTGGTCTGTTCCGCCTTGCCAAGGAACTGACCGATCAGCTTGCTGACTTTTACCCAGTCGCCGGTGATGAACCGCCGGAGTTCTTCATCGTAATAATCATAGGGATATTGGGTCAGTTTTTTACCTCCTTCGAGGATACGCACGCCTTTGTCTTCCTGGCAAAGCCGCAGCCATTCGTCAGGGTCGATCTCCAGTTCGCTGAGCGTAACAGGGCGTGCGAGCTTGCGCGCTTTCAGGAATTCGCGGGGCGGGATCTCGAACAGGTTGTTCGGATAGAAGAGCTGGCCTTTTTCGTTGATAAAAGGGAGGTTGTTCAGGTACAAGATGAAGACCCGGCCCTGGAAGTCCTTCAGCTGGCTGATCAGCCAGTAGTAGCCGCTGACGTCGTGTTTGTTTTGCGCAGCCCATATCCAAAGGACTTCTTTTTCGTCTTGTTGGAGACGCTCCCTGATCGCGGCGACAGTCGCGTTGTCGTCGGGAATCTTACCGTTGTCGACCCAGCCGTCGTAGTCGCCGCCGGCGAGTACGTCACGCCACCATTGCCTGCGGGTGGAGATACCTTCTTCCGTAAAGATGCCGGCGATGGGCCCCACGGCGAATTCGTCGTGGATCTGGATGACGTCTCCCCGGAAGGAGGGTTCGAGATCGAATGCGGCATTGAGGGTGCCGACGTCGTTATATTGAAAGACGATGTGGATCATTTTTATAAAGATTTATTCCTTTTTTTCTCTCGTTTGTTTAAGAACTTTCTTATCATCTTTGACAAGACGCCGTTTAACTTTGGTCACATCCTCCGCGGGTGGCAGCTCTTCGGGTTTCACCCCTCTTTCCCCTAATATTTTCCGAACAGCCAGGTTATTATCTACATGTTCGTCGGAAATAGTGCTTTCTCCTTTTAAGTCCTTTTCTATTACATTGTGGCTCGTTAGTTCTGTGGAAAATCCTTTAGCCAGGATGGTAAGTGTAGGGAGGAAGTCAGCCAGTGGGCGGTTATCGGGAACACCCAGTTTCTTTTTCATGTCGTTTGTGGAAAAACCTCCGAAGAGAGCATGGTCGCCTTTTGAACGAATAACTGCGAAACCCTGATTGTCGACTCCGCGCTCAAAAATAATTCCCGACAGCTTCTTTTCTACTCTTGACAGTTTTTCCCTTGCATTGACCCTAGCCACTTCCAACAACCGTTGCTCGATGATCTCTTGCTTTCGGGTTTGAACGGCAAAATAGGTTTGGGCGAAGGCGATCTCATTTTTCAAAGGGTCTCCATTCTGGGCGATCAGATAGCAGGCATATCGCGTTAGAGCGATATCTTCTATTGTTCTTTGAGCCCCTTTAGCCAGTTCGATCATTTTGCCGATATCGGCAAAATGATCAGCAATTGATAATCCGGCGTTGACGCAAGAGTCTTTCGCCTTTTGAATAACGTTTTGAAAATTACTCCATTTGGAATACCCAAGAATTACCTGCAATTCCCTTGCGCTCCAGCATTCAACGCCTTTATACCTGTAGCAGGCTTGTTCAAACTTTTCAAACAGCTTTTGAATCAATTCCTTATTACTCACGCCCATATACGTCTTTTTTAATGGTGTTCGTGAATGCTTCGCATTTCATAAAATAGGTTTTAGGCTGCAACGTTAAACCACTTTTGTGAAAAGATCGGAAGAAAATATGCACTCCCTCCGGCGACGGGCGAAACCAGCCCGGGGAGCCGTCCAGGCCGTCATTAATTCTGCGCAGGCGCACCTTCCACGAGGTCCAGCTCGATCTTCAGGTTATTAATAATAAACTCCTGCCGTTCCTGGGTGTTCTTGCCCATATAGTATTCCAGGATCTGCTGGATATGGGTCTCCGGCATCACCATAACGGGCTGGACACGCATGTCGGCGCCGATGAAACGGGCGAATTCGTCGGGGGAGATCTCGCCCAACCCTTTAAACCGGGTGATCTCAGGTTTGCCGCCCAATTTTTTGACGGCAGCCTGCTTCTCCGTTTCGTCGTAACAGTAAAAGGTCTCCTGCTTGTTGCGGACCCGGAACAATGGGGTTTCAAGGATATAGACATGGCCGTTTTTGACCAGGTCGGGGAAGAACTGGAGGAAAAAGGTCATCAGGAGGAGCCGGATATGCATCCCATCGACATCGGCGTCGGTGGCAATAACGATCTTATTGTACCGGAGACCTTCGATACCCTCCTCCACATTGAGGGCATGCTGCAACAGGTTGAATTCTTCATTCTCGTATACCACCTTTTTGGTCAGGCCGAAACAGTTGAGCGGCTTGCCCCGCAGGCTGAAGACCGCCTGACGCTCGACATCGCGGGCTTTGGTGATGCTGCCGCTGGCGGAGTCCCCTTCGGTTATGAAAATGGTACTTTCCTCCTGCTTCTCCCGGATCTGTTCCTTATCCTTGCCCGTAGGTTCCTCATTATAGTGAAACCGGCAGTCCCGCAACTTCTTATTGTGGAGGTTGGCCTTCTTAGCGCGTTCGTTGGCAAGTTTCCGGACGCCCGCCAGTTCCTTCCGTTCGCGTTCGCTTTGCTCGATCCGCTTTTTTAATGAATCAGCTATGGCGGGATTCTTGTGGAGGTAATTGTCCAACTCCTTCGCCAGGAAGTCACCGATAAAGTTCTTCATGGTCGGCCCCCCATCCGAGATATTCTGACTGCCCAGCTTGGTCTTGGTCTGCGACTCGAACACGGGTTCCACTACCCGGACCGAAACGGCGGCAACGATGCTTTGGCGGATATCGGCGGCTTCAAAATCTTTCTTATAGAAATCGCGGATCACTTTGACAAAGGCTTCCCGGAACGCCTGTTGATGGGTACCGCCTTGCGTGGTAAATTGACCGTTGACAAAGCTGAAGATCTCTTCGCCGTAGTCATTATTGTGAGCGATCGCCACCTCGATATCGTCACCCTTCAAATGAATAATGGGATAACGGAGCTCATCCTCATTGGTGCGGCGTTGCAAAAGGTCCAGCAGCCCGTTCTTCGAGACATATTTCTTTCCATTGAACTGAATGATCAGTCCGGCGTTCAGATAGCAGTAATTCCAGAGCTGGTTATCCATGTATTCATGGATAAAATGAAAGTTCTTGAAGACCGATTCATCGGGGATAAAGGTAACCAGTGTCCCATTGGCCTGATCGGTTTTCGCTTCTTTATACTCTTTGGTGAGTATCCCTTTTGAAAATTCGGCGCTTTTTTCGCGGCCGTCCCGGAAGGCGCTGACCTTGAAATAGCTGCTCAGGGCGTTGACAGCCTTTGTCCCAACCCCATTCAAGCCAACCGATTTCTGAAAGGCCTTGCTATCGTATTTGGCTCCGGTGTTGATCTTACTCACCACGTCCACCACCTTTCCCAGCGGGATGCCGCGGCCAAAGTCGCGGACGGTGACCGATTTCGTTTTTTGCTCGATGGTGATGTCCACCTGCTTTCCATAGCCCATGGTATATTCGTCGATACAATTGTCGATCACTTCCTTGAGCAGCACATAGATGCCGTCATCCGGACTGCTGCCATCCCCCAGTTTACCGATATACATGCCGGGGCGAAGGCGGATATGCTCCCGCCAGTCGAGCGTTTTGACCGCGTCCTCATTGTATTCGAACAAATTAGCTTTTTCTGCCATAAAAGGGTTACGATTGAACCGGGGTTCCCCCCTTTTGTTAAGCTTGCAAGATAGGCAAACGAAATCAGAGCCGGATTATTGGATTTCTACAACTGTGGATATCCGGCTTGGGGCCGACCACGCCCCCTCCATACTTTCGCAGCATGACTGAGATCTTTTTGATGCTGGAGAAGGTCACCGTGACTTCAGGTGGCATCCGGCTTCTGGATGGCTTGGACTGGACGATCCGCCGGGGCGAGCAATGGGCAATTGTCGGTCCTTCCGGAAGCGGCAAAACACTCCTTGCGCACACACTCCTCGGCACCCATTTCGCCGGCGGCCGCATCGGCCCCCCGGCTCCCGGGCGGATCGGCATCGTGGAGCAGCAGCACCGGTTCCGCGGCCGGCCGGGCGCAACCGATCTGTATTATCAACAGCGGTTCAATTCATCGGATGCCGATGCGACGATCACCGTAGCAGAGGAATTGGCAGCCGCGGGGATCTCCGGGGAGCGGGATGGCGAATGGCTCGACCAGCTGCATGTCCGGGCATTGCTGCCCAAGCCGCTGATCCAACTGTCCAATGGAGAGAACAAGCGGGTTCAGCTGGCCATTGCCTTGCTGGAAAAGCCGGACCTGCTGATCCTGGACAATCCGTTCCCGGGTCTCGATATGGAAGGAAGAGGGCTGCTGCACGGCATCATCGACCGGCTGGCGGCCGGCGGAATGCAGATCATCCTCATCACGGGAGAGCACGAGGTTCCGGGATCTATAACGCACATGGCAAGGCTGGAGAAAGGGCGGTGGCGTTTCCTGGGGCCCAGGACCGGATTTCGGCCCACGGAAAACACACCCAAGATCCGGCTCGACGATTCGATCCTGGCTCAATTGCAGCAGTACACGCGCGATGCGGCGGGCACGCCAACCGATCAACCTGTCGTCATCGGCATGCACGATGTGACCATCCGCTATGGAGAGACCACGGTCCTCGACCATATCGACTGGGAGGTCCGTAAGGGGGAGCGGTGGAGCGTAAGCGGGCCGAACGGGGCCGGAAAATCCACCTTGCTTAGTCTGATCACGGCGGATAATCCGCAGGCCTATGCCAACAAAATCTGGCTGTTTGGCCGCCGGCGCGGTACGGGCGAGACCATCTGGGAGATCAAACAAAAGATCGGCTTCGTATCCCCCGAACTGCATTTGTATTTCGATTCGGGCGCGAGCTGCTTCGAGGTGGTGGCGTCAGGATTGTTCGATACGATAGGGCTTTTCCGGTCGCTCACGCCTGAACAGGAAGAAAGGGTCCAATTGTGGATGAGGCTGCTATCGCTACAGGATCTGCGGATGAGACGGTTGCCGCAGTTGTCTGCCGGGCAACAGCGGATGATCCTGCTGGCGCGGGCACTGGTCAAGAACCCGCCGATGCTGATCCTGGATGAGCCCTGCCAGGGACTGGATGACGAGCAGACCACGAATTTCCGCGAGCTGGTCACGGAACTGTGCGTGGCGTTCGACAAAACATTGATCTATGTCAGCCATTACCCGCAGGAATTGCCGGGTTGTATCGACCGGTTCCTGCGACTCGAGCAGGGGAAACGGGTTGAATGAGGAGCCTGGCATGCCCTGGTGTGAGGGGGGGGTGGCATGATCATTGAGGCAGTTCGATTGGCCCTGATCCGTAGGAGTGAAACCATTTTTGTCCATCCTTTAAAACACCAGGTTATGAAATTCACTTCTTTCCGGATTGCAATCGTCTCCATCGCAGCGGCAGGGTTGTTTGCCTTTTCCTCACTTCGGGACGGCTCCATTCACGGTACGGTCAGTCCGCCGGAAGGCGGGGTCCGGGCATGGGCGGAATCCTACACGGATACCTTGAAAGCGTCCATCGTCAACGGCTCTTATGAGATCAGCGGCGTCAAGCCCGGAACATACAAGATCATTATTGAGGCCAAACCACCGTACCGGAATGCCGCCAAAGACGGCATAATGGTCAGTGACGGCCAATCTACAGATGCCGGTGAGATCCGGCTCGAGAAATAGCCGGGTGGCGTCTGCCCGTGGCGGGCGATGCGATGATTACGGGGGGTGCGATGTTACAGGCAATGCGATGATTACGGGCAATGCGATGATTACGGGCGAAGGTCCGGGGCCGGCCTAACCGGCCTCACCGGCCCCAAGGCGGTTAATGTGGCTGTAGGATAAGTGGTCTATTCACGAGAAGCCATTTCGGTGACCCGGGATGGCTTTTCTTTTTTTCGCATATAAGACACTGAAGATCAGCCGATAAAGGTTAACTTATAGTTAAAAGGATGGATGGCGGTCAAACTTCTCCCTCCAAACCGCAAAAGTCGTAAATTTGTGTCACGGCAGCGAAAGCCATTCACTAACTCCAGCTATCCCGCCAGGTTGGCGCCTGCTTACTAACCCATTCTTTTCTGTCAGGATTTATTTTTGATTTGATGATCTTTTAAAAAGGAGATGTATGTATTCGTATGCGTTGTTGGAGAAGGGTTGTTACTACCTGATCCAGGAAAAAGAGCAAGGACCGGTCGGGCTAATCAGGGTGAACATGGAAACGGATCATTGTATGTACGTGTCCAGTTATGCCGAGACGGAGTTAACCATTTGGAAAAAAAAGACGGATCCCATTTTTGACATCCTCGAATTGTTGGAAGACGACAAGGTAAAGACCTGGGAATCGATTTATAATGATAGCCAGGACACCTATAATTACGAGGAAGACGAAGAATAGCCGGACGAAGCCGACCAGGGGCGGGGACGCGATCGGCGGATCCCGTAGCTCCAAAGCCCGGCGCAGGCGATACCGGCAGAAAGCAGCAAGCTTAGGTAATAGAGCAGGAAACTGTCCATGTCACCTTCAGCTGTGGCGGCAGCATGGTGAAAATGAGCGAAAATATAGATGATCAGCATACTTCCGTAGGAAAAGATCAGGGAGGCATATATAAAGACCATTGAATTCTCGAACGGCGAGTGCTCCATTTTCTTCAGGTAGTCCCATAGCCCCATCACGCTGTACAGGATGATGATCCCAAGTCCCGATCCGATGATCAGGCCGAGGGCTCCATGGCCGCGCAGCCGGACCAGGATCGATTCGCCCGAAATGAACAGCGCGAGGACGAGCAGCAGTCCTTTGCGGCTCCGGCCTTCTTTGGCCAGCGCAAACGCCAGCAGTACAAGGGGGGTCTCCATCAGGGTGAAACCTATGCTCACCTGCCGGATAAAAAGATGGCTGCCTGCCGAGCGGGATGCGAACCAGATCTCGAGAAGATTATCCAGTCCGTTCAGCAGCCAATAGGTGCCCACCACCCACCAAGTGCGGATCTTGCGCATATTCTTCCAGCCCAGGAAAAGGAAAGGGATGAAGCAAAGGACGATGGCCCCGTTGGAGATGATCGCATAGAACACGGAATAGAAACCTGTTTTCAAAGGACGATGGGCTTTTATTTACCTTCTATAAATCGTAAATAAAAATAATTTATTATTGTTAAAACTACCCCTTTTTGTGCAGAATTTACGGTCCCCCTAAGCCGACGGAGGCAGGCGCAAACCTGCGAACGAGACCTTGCCGGTGGCGAAGGCGAAGTTCCGCTTTGCCGGAATTTGCTAATTTTCAGTCTGCGAATTCCCGGCACATTCTTCGCGCGGATAGTGTAATTTAGCGGGAATGATCTCACAGCAGACGATACAGCAGATACTGAGCAGGATCGATATCATCGAGATCATCGGCGGTTTCGTAAAGCTGAAGAAACGCGGCGTCAACTACCTGGGGCTTTGCCCATTCCACAACGAGAAGACCCCTTCCTTCACGGTTTCGCCGGTCAAGGAGATCTATAAATGTTTTGGTTGCGGCAGGAGCGGCAATACCATCAGTTTCCTGATGGAGCATGAGAAATATTCCTATGCCGAGGCCTTGCGTTGGCTCGCCGCCCGCTACAATGTCGAGGTCGAGGAAAAAGAGCTCAGCCCCGAGCTGCGCCAGCAACAGCAGATCGCGGAGAGCCTTTATATCATCAATGGGTTTGCCCAAAAGTTCTTTTCCGATACGCTCTTCGCACCCGGGGAAGGGCAGGATATCGGGTTAAGCTACCTGAAAGAGCGGGGTTTCCATTCCGATATCATCCGCAAGTTCCAGTTGGGCTATAATCCCGACCAACGCGATGTTTTTGCCCGGGCTGCAGTGGCCGCGCAGTACAACCCCGAACTGCTGGTGAAGACCGGCCTGGTTGTCCAGCGTGAGGAGAAGCTGGTAGACAATTATCGCGGCCGGATCATCTTCCCCGTGCACAACCATACCGGCAAGATCATCGGGTTCGGTGCGCGGATCATCCGGAATAATGACCGGGCGCCCAAGTATATCAACACGCCGGAGAACGAGATCTACATAAAAAGCAAGATCCTTTATGGGTCCTGGCTGGCAAGACAGGCCATCGACAACCGGGATGAATGCCTGCTGGTGGAAGGTTATACGGATGTGATCTCCCTGCACCAGGCCGGCGTCGAAAATGTGGTCGCCAGCGGGGGTACGTCGTTGACGGCGGATCAGCTAAGGCTAATTAAAAAGTACACGAATCACCTGACCATCATTTACGACGGGGATAGTGCAGGCATCAAAGCGGCATTGCGCGGACTCGACATGGCGCTGGAAGAAGGCCTGGATGTGAAGCTGGTATTGATCCCCGACAAGGAAGACCCGGATAGCTATGTCCGCCTGGTGGGCGCCGCCGCTTTTCGCGAATTCATCGCTGCCAATAAGAAGGACTTTATCCTTTTCCAACTGGAGGTTGCCCTGAAAGATGTTGCCGGCGACACGAATAAGAAGGCGGAGGTAGTCAACCGGATGGCGGAGACAATATCGCGAATAAATAAGGCGGAGGATTTCACGCGACAGCAGGATTATATCCGGCAGTGTGCGGAGATCCTGCGGATCGAAGAAGCCGGGTTACATACGCTGGTGAATAAGTTCATCCGGGAGCGGGTGGCAAAGCAAGAGAACAGGGCTGCCGCGCGGGAGGCGGCCGGGGAGCAGGCGGCGGCTGATTCAACGACCCGGCCGGCGGATGACCTGCCCGCGGATGATGAATCGCTCAGCCTGCTGTTCCGTCACGAGCAGAATGAACGGGGGATGATCCGGAACCTGCTGGACTTCGGATTGAGGTCATGGGATGAGCGACAGTCCGTAGCGGACTATATCCTGGCGGAATGCGCGGAATTGTATGA
>DATJMG010000063.1:0-26156 GCA_035508835.1 Puia sp. | reverse complement strand
GTTGATCCGGGATACGGCTTTCCGGCGGATGTACCTCGATGAGATCACCGAGCTGGATGCAAAATGGCGGCAGGCGGATACGGCAACACACGGTCACCTGGAACGGATCACGAGGCTGCAGTCCGTCATTTCGAATTATTATTTTCGGACGATCGATCTGCAAAACCAGGTCGGGGTGCTTCGAAACGAGCTCAGCGGGACGATATTCAACAAGGAGTATAGCTATCTGTGGGAATGGAGGGATACGGGTGGAGCGAGTACAGGGACAGGGGTACTCGCGGCGCGATCGTACGACGGGCAGCGGCGGATCATGGGCTATTTTATCCGGGAGAACTGGGATGACTATATCTATGTGCTGATATTGGGGGTATTGTTCTTCGGGTGGGTTTGGAACAATTTCCGGCTGGCGGGCAAGAGCCCTGACCGGGAAAAGATCCGGAAGGAGGTGTCGTTGAGCTATCTGCGGAGATACCCGGTTTCGGCTTCGCTGGTGGTGATGCTGAGTATCATTCCGTTCTTCGATATCGATGCGCCGGCGGCGTATTCGCATCTGATCCAGCTGCCGGTGCTGATCACGCTGTGTGTGATGTTTGGGGCCCGGTGGCCGAGGCGCGTGTTTTACTGGTGGTTATTCCTTATTCTTCTCTATGTGTTGTTCTCCGCCGCCAACCTTGTGCTGGTGCCGCGCATGAGCGTCCGGTACTGGCTGCTGGTGCTGCAGTTGATGTCGGTCAGCCTCGGGTATATCGCGATCCGGCGGATCATGCGCGGGATCCGGCTGAACCGGATCGTCGGGATTGCCGCGATCCTGTATGAGGTCTGCAATGGATTGGCGATCGTCTGTAATGCGTGGGGGCGGTTGAGCCTGTCGAGGCTATTCAGCACCAGTGCGATCTTCGGGCTGGTACAGGCAGTGGGACTGGCGGTGTTTGTCGATTGCCTGATGCAAGCCTTTTCGCTACAGTCGGCAGTGAGCAGGCAGGATCAGACCGGGATCACGATCAGCCTGTTTTACAGCAAGACACACCGTGGATTGTACCGGCTTTTGCTCGTATTGTCTTCGCTCACGTGGCTGGTGGTATTTGCTACGAATATGGACCTTTTCGATCCGGTCTATCGGGTCCTGGGCCACTGGCTGAATGTCCCGCATTCGATGGGAAGCGTCACTTTCCGGCTGGGAAATGTGTTGATCTTCGTCCTTATCCTTTACGTTTCGCATGTGCTGCAAAAATATGCAGGATATCTGTTTGGGGCCACGGATGATCGCAGCGTGCCGCAGGAAGGCAAGAAGGCGTCCCGGTTGGTCGTGATGCGGCTGATCCTGATCATTATCGGATTCTTCCTCGCGGTGGTCGCGTCCGGGCTGCCGATCGACAAGATCACGATCGTGCTGGGGGCGTTAGGCGTGGGTGTCGGCCTGGGGTTACAGAATATCGTCAACAATCTCGTATCGGGCGTCATCCTGATCTTCGAAAGCCCGTTCCAGATCGGGGATTATATCGAGCTCAACGGAAAGAAAGGGATTGTGCGGGATATGGGGATCCGTTCGAGCCGGCTGGTGACGGAGGAAGGCACGGAGATCATTATGCCCAATGGCGATCTGCTGTCGGGAGAGGTGATCAACTGGACGGTGCAGAACAGCAAGGTGCGGATCGAAGTGCCGATCACGGTTGAGGCGGGTCCTACGCTCGAGCAGATCAATGCGATCGTACAGGACACGTTGAAGGACCATGCCGATCTGTCCAAAGACAACAAGCCCGGGGTGCTGTTGTCCACAGCCAATGACAAGACGCTCAGCTTTACGATCGTCGCCTGGGTGGAGAATATCGGTCAGATCCAGAACCTGAAAAGCGAGATCCTCCGGTTGATGTATGTCCGGTTAAAGGAAAAGGGGATCAAGACGGTGTGACCGCCGGGTTGGCCGCCTGCCGCGCCTTGACGCCTGCTGCCGCTCGACGCCTGCCGCACTTCAACGCCTGCCGCCGTGAAAGCCGCCGCCGCCACGAAAGCCGCCGCCGCCGCGGAAGCCGCCGAATCCGCCGCCGCGAAAGCCGCCGAAGGCTCCGCGTGACATCTGGAAATTGCGGGATCGCATCATCCCGCGATCGTGCATTTGTTCCTGGCGTTCGAGGTTCCGGCGCTCTGCCTGGTCATTGACGGGTCGCCAGGCCCCGGATTGCCGTTGCTGCCAGCCGCCCTGGCCATCCCTTCTGAAGATATTTCCGTTGCGGTCGGAGATGATCCGTTCGCCGCCGCCGCCGCGGTTGATGATGCCTTGTCTTTCGCGGTAGATGTTGTTGGTGTGGTAATAGTCATTGTGGGCAAAATAGCTATGCGGACCATAGAACCCCCGGTGATAGAAGTTCCATCGGGCATAGGGCGGCCTGTAGGCCATCGGGCCCCACCAGCCGCCGAACCAGAAGTCCGCCCCAAACCCGAGGCCCAGGCCCCAGTCGATGTCCCAGTTGAACCAATCCCAGTCGTAATCATAGCCGAAGGTCCAGCCGAGCCAGGGGTCGTACCACATATTGAATCCCCAGGTCCACGGCCGCGGGAAGAAATACGTGCCATACCACGGCTGGTAGTAAAAGCCGGTGCCGTAGACGACTGTAGGCCCAAAAATATAATCGTCGAGGTAGCCCGGGGTATACCCCTCATCCACCCAATCGGGATCCACATCGTAGATATAGACATATTTGACATTATAGACCGGGCAGTCCGGCGGGATGAGGTCCACTTCGGCGGGACGCGCGGTGGCGACCTGCCATGGGCCATTGGGGCTGCGGGATTCGAACCAGACGCCGTTATCGACTTCATAGTACCGGCCGTTTTCCAGCAAGACCGGGATCGGAGAGTTAACGGCATATTGCATATGGGTGCCGGCGATCGGTGCGAATCGGGGCTGGCCGTCCCAGGTGACATTGGTCCCGCCGTTCTTCCGGTCGATGCGTGCGGTCTGAGGGATCTGGGCTTCCATGATCGCTTCCCGGGCGGCCGGGGTGCCGGCTACGCTGGCCAGGACATTGTCTTTGGGCGAGCCTTCGGGGATGTTCGCGAAGCCGGCGGGGAGGGCATTGGAGGCGACGTACTGCCACCCGTTATCCAGGGATGAAGACCGGTACCAGCGGCCCGACAGCAGCACGTAATACTGACCGCTCGCGGAGTCGCGGAAGATGTCGTTGTTGGAATTGGAGACATAGGACAACCCGGTGCCGGTGATCGGTGTCCAGATGGGATCGCCATCGGTCTGGATCAGTTCGGCGGGGGTAGTGCTGACGATGATCCGGGAGATCACGGTATCGGCGATGGTTGCGGAGTCTTCATAGGCGGCCTCCGTGTTGTTGGCGTTGTCCACGGATCGCTGAACTTTGTCCAGCTTGTGCGGGACTTTCTTCTCATAACTATAGGGTCCTGTCGCGGCGGGGGCGGAGTACCAATGCCGCGCGCCATACAGGTAAAAGGTGTTGTCGTCCTTCACGATGGTGTAAGGGCTGTTGACGACGGCATCGAGGTCCCAGTCTTTATTGTGTTGCAGCCTGGGATCGCCGTCGATCAGGATCAGCAGAGATGGCTGGTTATCATAGATGATCTTTGGCGGATCGGTCTTTAGACCTTTGGACAGGCTCCTTTCTTCCGTGGACAGGTCCAGGTTGGCGAGCAGCATGTCCAGGGAGAGATCGATGTTGAGCCGGGGGATGCCGGCCTCCAATTCGCCGCGAAGGAAATTGATCTTGTTGGCATCGGAGTCCCGCGCCAGTCTCAGGCTGGGGACCTTGACGGAAAGGATATGTACGGTCCGGGCGTCCTTGTCGGTCTCGACGGTAGCGACGGCCCAGAAGGTTCCAAACACCGGTTTGCTGGTGTCACCCGGCCGGCTGACGGAAAAAGGCGCCCGGCCTTTCAGGATATTTCCCTTGAAGGATTCGGGTTCCGGTTCGTAAATCCGGATGATGCTGCCGTCCGGGGCATTCAGCGTCTTTGGCCACTGATCCTGACCGAAGCCGGTGGTGGCGAGCGAAAGGAGGGCGGAGAGCGTGAGAAGAAAGATAGAGTTTCTCATATTCTCTTTTTTTAGAATGATGCAATGAGGGGCATGCAATTTGAGGGAAAGGAAGGCGGATAAAATAACGAACAAACAGAAAACGGAAAAGTTTATCGAGGCGATCCCGTGCAAGGTTCCGGATAGCGATCCGGGCCGAAGAAGGTATCTTTGTGCGCGGAATCAAATTGATGATCTATATGACACCTGTAAACACGGCGATCTGTTCGTTCGGTATGTCCGGGCGTGTTTTCCACGCTCCTTTTTTGCATGTAAGCCCGCTATTCCAGTTTTATTCAGTTTGGGAGCGGGAAAAGAATCTGGCTTCACAGATCTATCCCGGCGTCCGGGTCTGCCGGACACTGGAGGAACTGCTGGCGGATGAAGCGGTCGAACTGGTGATCGTGAATACGCCCAACTATACCCACTACGGCTATGCGCGGCAGGCCCTCGAGGCGGGCAAGCATGTCATTTTGGAAAAGCCGTTCACGGTGAAGGAATCGGAGGGGCTGGAGCTCATCGCCCTTGCGAAAAAGATGGGAAAGAAGCTCACGTCCTTTCAAAGCCGCCGGTTCGACAGCGATTACCGGACAGTAAAGCGGATCGTGGACTCGGGGGTATTGGGCAAGATCGTGGAAGCGGAGTTCCACTATGACCGGTATACGCCGACATTAAGCCCCAAAGTTCATAAGGAGACGCCGGGACCCGGCACCGGGTTGCTGTATGACCTGGGGTCACACCTCATCGATCAGGCCCTGCAATTATTCGGTGATCCGGACTTCGTGTTTGCTGATCTCTTCATTATAAGGGATAATTCCAGGGTAGATGATTATATGGAGGTCTTGCTGTATTATCCCGGTCTCAGAGTGCGGATCAAATCGAGTTACCTGGTGCGGGAGCCGATCCCTTCGTATAGCGTCTATGGGCATCAGGGCACTTTCCTCAAGTCGCGGACGGATGTGCAGGAGCGGCACCTGCTGGCCGGCGAGATGCCGGGTGGTCCGGACTGGGGTGTCGAGCCGGAGGCGGAGCGGGGGCTTTTACATACGCAGGTGGATGGCAGGGTGATCCGGGAATATGTCCCTACGGAGCGGGGGAACTATATGGATTTCTTTACCGGGGTCTATGAAGCGATCCGGCATGACCGGCCGCTGCCGGTGACGGCCGAGGAAGGGGTGAGGATCATCCGGGTCATCGAGAAGGCTTATGAGAGCCGGCAGGAAAAAAAGATCGTGGCATTCCGATGAGTATGCGTCAGATCATATTTTGTCTGGTTTTTTGGCCGGTTGCAGCGGTGCATGGCCAGAGGGTAGCTGTCAAAAAAAAGGCAACCGCAAAAGCCGGCTATAGTATCGACGTGGCGAAGGGGTTGGCGGCAACGGTGATGGGCAGCTGGAAGGACAGCGGTTCCGATATGCACGCGGCGCGGTGGTCAGCCGGACAAGCGGTAGTCTGGCTGGGCTTGATGCGGCTATGGTACAGTACGGGGGATGCAAAATATTACCGGTATGTGAAGCAACGGGTGGACCGGTTGGTGGATAAGGATGGGAATATTTTCGGGTACCATCCGGAGGGATATGATCTGGACAATATCGCCGGGGGACGGGTGTTGCTGGAATTATATGAAGTGACGCTGGATCCCCGCTATTATAAAGCCGCCACGCGGCTGCGCGGGCAGTTGAGCGATCAGCCGCGGACGGCGGAGGGAAGCTTTTGGAATAAGAAAAAATCTCCGCGGCAGGTCAGGCTGGAGGGGGTGTATATGGTGATGCCCTTTTGGGCCCAATACGCGGCGCTCTTTCATGAAGACAGCGTGTTCGATGATATTGCGCATCAGTTTGCGGTGAGCGAGCGGCATGTGCGGGATCCGAAGACGGGATTATTGTATTCCGGGTGGGATGAGAGCGGGCATTCACCTGCTCTCCGGGCGCGCGCGATGGGTTGGTATGGAATGGCGTTGGTGGGGGCATTGGATTATTTTCCGAAGGGGCATCCGGGTCGGGATACGCTGCTGGGGATCCTGGGGCGGTATGCGGCGGCGGTGCGAAACGTGCAGGATCGCGGGACGGGGTTGTGGCTGGATGTGATGAATAAGCCTGAAAAGGCGGGGAACTCTCCGGAGGGATCGGCCAGTGCGATGTTCATTTACACCTTCCGGCGCGGGGTGCAGAAGGGATATTTACCGGCGGATTTTATGGATGCGGCCGGCATGGGGTTCATGGGGATCCTCAACCGGTCCAGGCCGTACCGGGACGGAGTTGGCGTCTTGATCCTCGCTGCGGTGGAAGGGGGTGATCCACGTGTGCAGATCGGGCATGGCAAAACCGTGCTGCTGGATTACTACTTTAATAATGAGCGGCGTAAAGATATTACGGGTGTACCGATTCGTTATCATTACACCTGGGAGGACCGGGCCAACAGCGGGTTCTCGTTGTGGGGTCATTTGTTCAGGCAATACGGGGCGCATACTGACACGCTGGATGTGGCGCCGGCGGCTGAGGATCTGCGGCGGGCTTCGGTCTACATCATCGTCGATCCGGATGATGACCGGGAGGTGCCTGAGCCGCATTACCTCGAGCCGGCGGAGATCGGGGTGATCCATGATTGGGTCAAGGGGGGCGGGGTGCTGGTATTGATGAGCAATGATTCGGCGAATGCGGAGTTCGGGCATTTCAACAAGCTGGCGGGGACGTTTGGAATCCAATTCAATTATGACGATTATCACAAGGTGATCGGGAACCGGTTTGAGATGGGGGCGTTTACGATGCCAGGGAACGATACGATCTTCAAAACAACGCATAAGGTTTATATCAAGGAACTGAGCACGCTCAGTCTAAGTCCGCCTGGTCGGGCGCATTTTACGGATGATGGTCATGTGATCATGGCGGTGGCGAAGATTGGAAAGGGGACGGTATTCGCGGTCGGGGATCCGTGGTTCTATAATGAATACACGGATGGGAGGAAATTGCCGCCGGATTTTGAGAACTATAACGCTGCACGCGACCTGGCGCAGTGGTTGTTGCGACAGGCGCATGGATAAATTAACGACTATGAAGAAATTTCTGGATGAGAATTTTCTATTGGGTTCCGAGGCTGCCCGGCGGCTCTATCATGAGTATGCGAAAGAAATGCCGGTTATCGATTATCATTGTCATCTGCCGCCGCGGGAGATTGCAGCCGATCATCGGTTTGCCAACCTGACACAGGCGTGGCTATACGGGGATCATTATAAATGGCGGGCGATGCGGGCAAACGGGGTAGAGGAGGGGTATTGTACCGGGGAGAAGCCGGATTGGGAAAAGTTTCAGAAGTGGGCGGAGACGGTGCCGTATACGCTGCGCAACCCCCTCTATCACTGGACGCACCTGGAATTGCAGCGGTATTTCGCCATTGGCGAGGTGCTTAACGGGCGCACGGCGAGGGCGATCTATGATGCCTGTACGGAGAAATTGCAGACGGCGGGCTATTCGGTGCGGAACCTGCTGCGGAAGATGAATGTGCAGACGGTTTGCACGACCGACGACCCGGTGGATACGCTCGAATATCACCGGCAGGTGCGGCAGGATGGGTTCGAGATCCCGATATTGCCGGCTTTCCGGCCTGACAATGCGATGAATGTGGATCACGCGGAGCGATTCAATCAGTATATCAAAAAACTGGAGGCCGCGGCGAATGTGGCGATTTCCAGTTTCGACGACTACCTGATTGCGTTGGAGAACCGGCATGACTTCTTTTCTTCGATGGGCTGCACGGTGTCGGATCATGGACTGGAGCAGATGTATGCGGAGGAGTTCACGGGCTGGGAGGTGGAGACGATCTTCAATAAATTGCGGGGAGGGAAGGAACTGAACGATATGGAGCGGCGCAAGTTCAAATCGGCGATGCTGGTGCATTTTGCGGAGTGGGATTGGGAGAAAGGATGGGTGCAGCAGTTCCACCTGGGCGCGCTGAGGAACAATAACAGCCGGATGACCCGGCGGGTCGGGCCGGATACGGGTTGGGATTCGATCGGGGATTTCTCGCAGGGCCGGGCGCTCGGGCGGTTTCTCGACCGGCTGGATAAGGAGGACAAGCTGGCCAGGACGATCCTGTACAATCTGAATCCCGCAGACAATGAACTGATCGCCACCATGATCGGGAATTTCAACGACGGCTCGGTTGCGGGCAAGGTGCAGTTCGGTTCGGCGTGGTGGTTCCTGGATCAGAAGGATGGGATGACGCGGCAGATCAATACGCTTTCCAATATGGGGTTGCTAAGCAGGTTCGTCGGGATGTTGACGGATTCGCGGAGTTTCCTGTCGTTCCCGCGGCACGAGTATTTCCGCCGCATTCTTTGCAATTTATTCGGGGAGGAGGTGACGAATGGGGAGTTGCCGGATGACCTGGAGTGGATCGGGAAGGTGATTCGGGATATCTGTTATTATAATGCCCGGCAGTATTTCAATTTTCAGCCGGCGTTGGCGAATCCGAAATAGAGGCCAGCTGCGAATTCGAAATAGGGGCCAGCCGTTAGCTTTGGAACAAAAAAACCCGATATGAACATACCAGGTTTTGTGAGTCGACTCGAATTTAGACCTTATCCGAAGCGAAAATAAATGATTCTACAATATAAGTGTTATTGTGTATGGAAAAATGATTGATTTTTAATGATAAACGTGCCTGAATTAAATAATATTCACTAACGAAACGTGATTTTTGCCATTCATAAATGCTTATACGTTTTAGCTGTAAATTTTTTTTAATTGGGGAGTGTTGGGGAGCGGCCTGCGGCAGGCACTTTTCTTGCGATGGTAGGTGCAAAAGAGAGGCTATGAAAAAAATCATCTTCTTTTGCATGGCGGCGCTGGGTCTCGGGATATGGGGAACGGGTTGTATTCCGCCGCCGCCGAGGCAGCATCCGAAACCGCCTGCTTTGGGCGGGCCTCCTCCGCCGCCGGGAGGGCCGGGAGTGGCCGGGATCCAACATGATTCGGGCGGGGCCGGGATCCAACATAATTCGGGTGCGGCCGGCGTTCAACATAATTTTGGTAACTTACCAGGATAAAACCAGTACTTATGGCCAAAAAGGATAAAAACACGATCGACATGCCGGAGGTCCGCGATATTCCGGGCCAGGAGCACGTCAGGGCGCCCCGTTTGGGTGAATTGGCGGACCAAACGGCTTCTTCGGCTGACGAAGAGGGTGATGAGGTCCTTGGACCGCTGGATGGCGAGGATGACGAAGACGTGCGGATGGATCGGTCATCCAATGTGTCGGCGGCGGAGCGGGCAGATCTGGCCTTTGCAGCCCGGGATGATGGTGGCGTGGATGAGGAGACGCTGCGGAGGGGATTGCTGGACAGCACGGATGAGGATGGGACCCCGCTTAACGAGAAGAGTTTCGGGGAGGGCCGAAATGACGATATTTCTGCTGACGACCTGGATGTTCCCGGTGCGGATGATGATGACCGGGATGAGGCATTGGGTGAGGAAGATGAAGAGAACAATGATTACAGTATCAGCAAAAACGAAGACGATACGGATATCAACCCGGATATGGAAATTGGGGGGGAGGGGTGAGGCGGGTCGGGGGATTCGGGGTGGTGAGGCTTGCGGTGTTGGTCGGGGGATTCGGGGTGGCGAGGCGGGTCGTCGGCAGGCATTGCGGATAATTTACCTGAACAAATTCGATCAGTCCTTCGCGGACGTCGCAGCGCAGGTCGAAGGCGTTGCCGGAACTGGCGGCGCTCATGAGTGCCCGCACTTCGATGGTCCGCTCGCTCGTATTGGTCACCTGGAGGATGTTGACGCGCTTGTCCCAAAGCGGGTTGCTTTCCAGCAAGCGGGTCAGCTCGGTCCGCAGCGGTTGGAGGGGCATGGTATAGTCGAGGTAAAGGAAGACGGTCCCGAGGATATCGGAGGTGTTGCGTGTCCAGTTCTGAAAGGGTTTTTCTACAAAGTAATTGATGGGGAGGATCAGCCGGCGCTGGTCCCAGATCTTCAGCACAACGTAGCTCAGGGTGATCTCTTCTACGCGGCCCCATTCTCCTTCGACAACCAATACGTCGTCGATCCGCAGCGGCTGGGTGAAGGCGATCTGGAACCCTGCCAGGAAGTTCCCCAGTGACTTCTGGGCCGCGAAACCGAGGATGATGCCGCCCACGCCGGTGACGGTGAGCAGGCCCGTCCCGATCTTCCGGAGATTATTGAAGCTCAGCAGGATGGCGCAGGCCGTCAGTACCATGATGAGGCTGATGGCCAGGCGCCGGATGAATTGCAGCTGGGTCCGGATCTTCCGCTCCCTGAGGTTATCGGCTTTGTCGATGTCGAAGGTGTGGTAGACATAATCTTCGAATACCCTGATCAGCGCGATCAGGACATTGGCGAAGGAGATGGCCAGGAGGATCTCCGTAGCTTTATTAAGGAACTGGGTAACGTCGGTCCTCAAACGCATGAGCGGCAGCAGGAAATTGAAAGCCAGGAGGGGCAGGAAATAGCTAAAGGGTTTGCTGAGCCGGTTGAAGAGGCTGCGGCTGAAGGAAAAGGCCGGGTTGTTGTTCCGCGGCTTCCTGCGAAGCAGGAGGGAAAGCATGAATTTGACGATCAGGCCGATGATGATCGCCAGGGCTACCAGGATACCATCCCACAGATAGGCGGGCACTCGGTTGAACTGCGCCAGGAATTGATCCGGCATGGTGGCAGAGTGTTTGGGTTGTGCTGGTAAGGTACAAGGTTCAGGCCAATTTAGGGTGGCACATTTTTTTATACTGTGTATATAAGATTGTTAGTATGGGCCGCTGCCCGATCCAACTATAAAAACTTTGTGCGATAGAGGTTTAGGTTAATGGACGCCATCCCGGGTCTCCGGGATGGCTTAATTATTAGGGGCGGGTATTAGGGGCGGGGCAAACAGGGGCAAATATTAGGGGCGGGGCAAATATTTGCGATGCGGCAAAAAAAAGCCGGTCATCGACCGGCAGGGATACCAATTCAACGATCCGTTCAGGCCCGCCTGATGACGCCCAGGATCAGCGCGATCAGCGCCAGAACGATCAGGATATGAATCATGCCGCCAACACTATATACGAAAACGCCCAGAAGCCATCCGATCAGTAAGATGACTGCGATCAAATACAATAATCCACTCATAAAAATAATTTTTAGTCTCAGGAATAATTGTTACTTCGTTATTGTATTGAAAAATGCTTGCCAATTTTTTGTGTAAGCCTAATTCCGCGAAGACCAGGGAACGCTGGGGAACAATGTCTACAAACTGGCGTCGCGACCGGGTTGGGGCGGTGTCGCAATCTGGCAGTGATCTTGCTGATATTCAGGAAATGAAGCGCAGGCTCCCCTCCCCCAAAGTATTCTGGCGATCGATCCGGCGAGCGGGCATCGATTTCAATAATGACAACGCCTTCAAGCTGGCGGCCAGTCTTTCGTATTCGATGATCTTTGCGATCGGGCCGCTGCTGATCGTGGTGATCTCGCTGGCCGGGATCTTCTGGGGACAGCAGGCGGTGGAAGGCAAGATCTATATCCAGATCAAGGACCTGGTCGGCAACGCGGCCGCATTAGAGATCCAGGATATCATCAAGTACATTCAACAGTCGAAGCATACGGTGGCGGGAGCGATAACCGCAGGGGCGGTGCTGGTGATCGCAGCGACCGGAGTATTCACCGAGATCCAGGGCTCGATCAACTACATCTGGGCCATCCAGGCGAAACCGAAGAAGGGCTGGCTATACCTGTTGATCAGCCGGCTGATCTCCTTCTCGCTGATCGTCGCGTTCGGGTTCATTGCGATGGTCTCGCTGGTGGTTAACTCGTTGATGGACCTTCTAAGCGATTACCTGGTGCGCTATTTTTCGCATTTTACGGTCTACTTCTTCTATGCCGTCAATCTTTTGCTGATCCTGGCGGTCACGATCCTGCTTTTCACGATCGTCTTCCGGATCCTTCCCGATGCGATCATTGCCTGGCGGGATGCCTTTATCGGGGCGGTGTTTACGGGGATATTGTTCATGGTGGGCAAGCTGCTGATCGGGGTCTACCTGGGGCATTCGAATATCGGGCTGATGTATGGAGCCGCGGCTTCGATGATGATCATCCTCGTCTGGGTATATTATTCTTCGATCATCCTGTATTTCGGGGCGGAATTTACGAAGACCTATGCGCTGCGGCATGGGGACGGTATCCGGCCGAATGATAACGCGGTTTTTATTTTAAAAAGGGAATCACGGGAATTAGGCGGCGAGCAGAGCGATGCGATCCCGGACGAGTGACTCCATCTAGGACACGCGGCGTTTGGAGCCCTGAAGGCTGGCTTTCAGCTGTGACAGCAGGTCTTCCTTTCCTCGTTTGTGCACGACCCGGAGTGTGGGTGTTGCCGTTTTCACGCCTTTCGCCTTGGCCTTGATCAATTTCATCAGTTCGTCGGCATAGGTGTCCTTGTATTTGTCGATATCGAACGGACCGGAGAGCTGCTCGATGAGCTGGATGGCCATCTTCATCTCCGCAGGTTTAGTTGATTCTTTGGGGATGTTCAGTTCGGCGGCAGGTCTGATCTCCTGGGCCCAACGGATACGATTCAGGACAAGAACGTTGTCTTTCGGCTTGATCAGGCAGAGGCCTTCCTTGTTGCGCAGGACGAAACTGCCAAAGCCGACCTTTCCGGTTTTTCCGAGGGCGTCGCGCAGGAGGGCATAGGCTTTGGCGCCGGACTTTTCGGGCTCGAGGTAGTAAGGCGTCTCGTAATAGATGCCGTCGATCTCGGTTTCGTCGACAAATTCATTGATGCCGATGATCTTCGATTTCTCGGGGCTGGCTTTTTCAAAGTCTTCGTCGGTGAGGACGACGTAACGGTCGTCGAACTTGTAGCCCTTGACGATATTCTCCCAGGCCACTTCTTTTCCGGTGTCTTCATTGACCCGTTTGAACCGGATGTGGGCATGGTCTTTCTTATCGAGCATATCCAGGTCCAGGTTACTGTCCTGTGTGGCGCTATACATTTTGATGGGGATGTTGACCAGGCCGAAGCCGATGGCTCCCGTCCAGATGGATCGCATAGATTTCCGATTGAATATTAAATTTCGGCAAAAAAAGAGCCGAAAAAATAAATTTTTTCTCCTTTCCGTTTATGTCTGCAATTTTCCGGCGAAAATTGCGAACGGGGCTCCGCCCCGTTCAGTCCCACAATCCGCGCACCTGGGCCACGGGAATGTTCATCAGCTCGCGATATTTGGCTACGGTCCGGCGCGCGATGCTATATCCTTTTTCGGCGAGGATGGTGACCAGCTGCCTGTCCGTATAGGGCGCCCTTTTGTCCTCATTCTGGATGACCTCACTGATGATGTTCTGGATGACCTTATTGCTGATATTGTTCCCTTCCTGGTTGACAATGCCTTCGGTGAACAGGTCTTTCAACAGGATGGTGCCGAAAGGTGTCTCGGCGTATTTGTTACAGGTCAGCCGGGAGACGGTAGAGATATCGACTTTCACGCGGTCCGCGATATCCTTCAGCTTCATCGGTTTCAGCAGGAGAATATCTCCATATTTGAAATACTCGTACTGCATATCGACGATGGCCCGCATGATCTTCAGCATATTGGATTCGCGTTGCTGGATGGCGTTGATAAACCATTGAGCGGAGGAAAGTTTGCTCCGGAGGTATTGCCGTGCCGCTTTATCCAGGGATGCGTTCTGGGTCGAGCTCTGGACCATTTCCATCCAGGATTGGCTGATGTGAAGGTTGGACGACCGTTGTCGGTAGAGGGCCAGGCCGAGGTTCTCGCCTTCTTCGAAAATGATGAAATCCGGGAGGATGGACGGGTTTGCCTGGATGCTGCTGGATTCCGGATTGAATGGCCGGGTGTTCAGGTGCGCCAGCAGGTTGAGGACGATCCGGATCTCATCGTCTTCCAGGCCCAGTTGCCGCTTCAGTTTGTCGAGATTACACGTGCGGAGGTCCTGGAAATGGCTCTCCAGCAATTGGATGGCTGTGCGGACGTCGGGGCGTTTGATGTTCATGTTCCTCAGCTGCAGAAGCATATATTCCTGAACGCTCCGGCAGCCGGCGCCCATCGGTTCGAGCTCGCGGATCAGCTTAAGCGAACCTTCGAGCTCTTCTGGCTCGATCCAGGTCTTTCTTTTGAAAGAGATCTCGGATGCGAGCTCATCGAGGTCCTGTTCGAGGAAACCGTTCTCGTTGAGGGAATCGATGAGGAAGTCGAGCATGGGCAAATGGTCTTCGGGGATGTCGAGGAAGCGGCATTGGCGTTTCAACTCTTCCCGGAAGTCGGTGATTTCAGCGATCGGTTTTTCCGGAACCTTTTCCGTGTTGATGTAGTTATTGTATTCCGTCTTGTAGTCAGGGATGTCGTCGTAGCCATATTCTTCCCAGTTCTGAAAATCCTGGATCGTCTCTTTGGAGAATTTATCCGTTGGGTTATCGTCGCCGGAGGATAATTCTTCGAGGGCAGGGTTTTCGCTCAGTTCATCTTGTATGCGTTGTTCGAGCTCCAGGGTATTCAGGTGAAAGAGGTTCAGTAATTCGATCTGCTGAGGAAGAATAGTATGTTGCTGTTTTTGCGTTTGAACTTGCTTCAGCATGGTACCCATTTTAATGAATGCAAGGGAGGTACGACAAATCGGTTGCCAAAAATTCGGCAGGGCCGTTAGACAGGATGCGATTATGAGCGCATCTCCCGTGTAGAAAAAACGGTACGATCTTGTGGAAAAATGTGAACAAATACCTTGATGGACAACGATTTCGTGGTTATTATCCCCTTTTTTGTCCGGGGAGGTGTTCGAACAAGGGTGCTAAAGGGCCGGACCGGCCCGTCCTTTGGTCTGTATTTTGACAGATTAGGGGTAATGCTTTAACTTAAATATTATTTTGAATCATAATTTATGCAGAAAGACCGACCACAAAAGCCCAAAAGATCCTTACCCCG
This sequence comes from Puia sp., assembly GCA_035508835.1. GTDB lineage: Bacteria > Bacteroidota > Bacteroidia > Chitinophagales > Chitinophagaceae > Puia. The sequence goes on along the minus strand of DATJMG010000063.1, from coordinate 11,183 downwards.
GCGGCTTCTGCGGATAGTGGGGCGGAGTTTGCTCACTATTTTCCTTATCCTGCTGATCCTCTTTTTCCTGATCCAAACTCCCTTTGTCCAGAATTACGTCCGGGGGAAAGCGGAAAATTATCTGTCACGCAAGCTGAAGACCCGGGTTCGGATCGGCGATCTGGAAGTCGGGTTATTCCATTCGGTCAGGCTGAAGAACGTATATATCGGCGACCGGCAGCAGGACACATTGTTATCGGCCGGCCTGATCGATGTCCGGGTCCGGATGCTCGCGCTCTTGCACCACCATCTCGATATCGGATTGGTCCATCTGGCGGATGTGACGGCCAAGATCAGGCGGGAGCGCCCCGACACGGGCTTCAATTTCCAGTTCATTATCGATGCGTTTGCGGGCCCGCCTTCGCCAAAGCCCGCGGAACCGTCGGCGCAGCCCATGAAGATCGACCTGAGGGAACTGGATCTCGACAAGATCCGTTTTGTTTACCGCGATACGGTGACAGGGAACGATATGGCCGTATGGGTGAGGCATAGTTCGACAAAGGTGCGGGGAATGGATCTCGACCGATTGCGGTTCGACGTACCTGATCTGGAGATCGAAGGATTGGAGGGACAGCTGGCGCAGGTGACGGGGGGCCGGTCGGAGGTGGTAAGAGGGGGCCGGACGGAAGTGGTAACGGCGGGCCGGGCGGAAGTGGTAACGGCTATTCGGTTAGGGCGGCTGGTGGCCAATGGAGCGCAGCTCGATCTCGGGAAGGAAATCATTCGACTAAAAAAGATCCAGGTCGATAGTACGGACACGCGGTTTGACGACAACCGGGTCAGGAGGCAAAAGACGGGGATGGACTATGCGCATCTCGGGGTGACCCGGTTCCGGCTGCGGGCCGGCAATTTAGAATATACCCCCGACTCGATCAGCGGGACGATCGCCGAGGGTTCCTTAAACGAGCGATCAGGTTTTCGGTTGAACCGGCTTCAGACAAGTTTTTTTTATTCCGGTCACCGGACCGAACTAGACCGGCTTTTGCTGGAGACACCCGGTACGCACTTGCAGCGGACGATCGCGTTGCGGTATGACAGCATTGCGGGAATGGTCAAAGATGCCGCGCATACGCAGGTCGATCTTGACCTGACGGGGAGCCGGGTGCAGGTCGGGGATATATTGACCTTTGCGCCTTTTCTGCGGAAGCAGCCCTTGTTCAGCCGGCCGGGGGAGGTCTGGCGGATCGGGGCGAGGGCAAAGGGAAGTCTGGATGCCCTCGACGTTCAAATGCTGCAGGTCAGCGGCATAAGGGATCTTCAGGCGGATGTCGCGGGAAGGGTGATCCATCCGTTCGATACCCGGCGGCTCAAGGCCGATCTGAAGATAGAACGGTTATCGGGCAGCCGCGATGCCCTGGTACAGCTCCTGCCTGCGGGTGTGGTCCCGGGTTCGATCCGCTTGCCCGAGCGGTTCAAGCTGCGGGGGCGGTTGTCGGGGAGCATGGACAACGTGCAAACCGATCTTGTGCTCTCTACGTCCTCGGGCCAGGTCCGGGTGAAAGGTTGGATAAGGGATCTTCAGTCGACCGCCAAAGCATCCTATGACATCGATCTGCAAACACAGGCGCTGCAACTGGGATACATCTTACAGGATAGTTCTCAATGGGGAGCAGTGACGGCTGCGTTCACGGTGAAAGGACAGGGGCTCGACCAGGCCAGCGCGAACGCGCGATTCAGCGGTAGAGTGGATTCGGCTATGGTCCGCCGGTATAGATATACCGGGCTTACGCTTGACGGATCTATCGCGAATCAGCAGGTGCGGTTAAGGACCGCCATCGACGATGCGGCAGTGCATTTCAACTTGCTGGCGACGGCAAACCTGGCGACCAAATTCCCGGCGGTGCAACTGGATTGGAATATCGATACGGTCGATCTGCGCGCGCTGCACCTCGTAACCGATACGCTGGCTTTTCAGGGACACATCGTGGCGGATCTTTCCAACACCGATCCCGACTCCCTGCAAGGCAGGCTTGCCGTGGGCGGGGTGGGAATGGTTCAGGGATCGCGGCACTTCAAGACGGACAGCATCGTGCTTCTGGCCGCGAACAATGCGGGGGCCGAGCATTTGCAGCTGCATTCCGAGATGGCGGATCTCGATCTAAACGGACATTACCTGCTGACGCAGGTGCCGACGGCGTTGGAGCATACGATCAATCAATATTATCGGCTCAACGGATCCAGGGATACGGCTTTTACCGCCGAGGACTGGACCCTGCGCATCCAGCTGCGGACCTCGCCGCTGGTGCTTACGTTTTTGCCTTCGCTGCGGGGTTCCGATACGGTCGGCGGGGTCATGACCTATAACAGCGATCGGGGCAACCTGCAGCTTGGGCTCCACGCTCCGCGGATTGTCGCCGGCAGCGAGTTCCTCCATGGTATCGACGTCGCCGTCGGGACCGCCGACAGCAGCCTGCGTTATGACCTTTCGCTGGCCGACGGCCATGGCAGCGGGCTGTTACTTTATAAAACGGCAGTCTATGGCGCTGCGAAAGATAACCGTTTCACAACGAGCCTCCTGCTGAAGGATAAGCAGGATAAAGACCGTTATCGTCTCTCGGGCACGGCCGACCCGCAAAACGGGGCTATAAAATTCAGCTTTAACCCGGATAGCCTGCTGCTCAACTACGACCGCTGGGCGGTAAGCCGGGACAACTTTATCCGGTACGATTCCACCGGTATCATTGCACACGATCTTACCATCAGTAACAATGGGGATTCGCTTTCGCTTAACAGTCAGGGGATCGCGAGCACGGGGATCGCGAGCACGGGGACCGCGGGCGCGGGGACGACGGGCACGGGGACGACGGGCTCGGGGACTATGGGTGCGGGGATAACGGGCGCCGCCCCGCTCGATGTCCGTTTTGGCAATTTCCGGCTAAGCACGATCAGCCGGCTTGCCAACCAGGATTCAGTAATTGCTGACGGGGTACTGAACGGTACTGCCGAAGTCAAAAATGTGATGACCGCTCCTTTATTCACTTCCAACCTGAAGGTTCAGGGCCTTTCTGTCAAGAGCGACACCCTGGGCGATCTCAGCCTGAAGGTAAGCAACGAAAAACCGAAAGCATTCACGGCCGAAATCGGATTGCAGGGAAAGAACAATGATATCGCGGTCTCGGGCGATTATTTTCCGGACAGCAGCGAGATGAACCTTAAACTCGATCTGCGACGGATCAACCTTGCCGCCTTTGCCGGTGCCGCGGCGGCGGAGGGCATCGTGGATCATATGAAGGGGGCGCTCATGGGCCAATTAAGTATCCGGGGATCGTTCGATAAGCCTGTGGTCCGCGGATATCTCTATTTCGACAGCGCTGTCATCGCCCCTACTATTTCCGGTGAGGCGCTCGACGTGTCCCGGGACCGGATCGCCTTCGATGAGGACGGCTTCAATTTCAGCCAATTTACGCTCCGGGACTCTGCCGGCAACAAGCTGATCCTCGATGGGAACGTCTTCACGAAGGACTACCACAGCTTTGGCTTCGACATGTCGCTCAATGCCCAGAATTTCCGGCTGGTCAATGCACCGGTCAACAGTAGCCGGCAGTTCTATGGCCAGCTCAACCTCGATGCGGCGATCAACCTCGAAGGCACGATGGATGCGCCGGCGATCGACGGGACTATCCGGGTAAATAAACACACCAATTTCTACTATGTGCTGCCGGCGGACAATCCGGAAGTCGGCGACCGTGTCGGGGTGGTACGCTTCGTCGATCATGAGACGGGCGATACGCTTGTCGATAAGAAAGCGCTGGCCCTTCAGGCCAGGAAGACGACGATCAAAGGTCTCGATGTGAGCCTTAACCTGCTCACCGATACGAGCGCGATGCTCAATGTAGTCATTGATCCGCGCAGCGGGGATGCGCTTAACGTCCGGGGTCAAAGCAACCTGGTCTTCCAACTGGAGAAAAGCGGCAAGATGGACCTTACCGGTACCTATGAGGTGAGCGGCGGCTATTATAGCCTTTCCTTCGAAGTACTCAAACGTAAGTTCAGCATCGATCCCGGCAGTGTTATCACCTGGACCGGCGACCCCACTACGGCTACGGTCAATCTTTCCGCCTCTTATACATCGTGGTCACCTGCCATCGACCTGGTATCCAACGTGATCTCGGATCTACCGCAAAACGAGCAAAATAAGTTCGAGCAAAAATTGCCGTTCCTCGTTACGCTCAAACTTCAGGGCGACATGCTCAAGCCTACCGTCACCTTCGATATCTCGCTGCCGACCACCATCCTCACGCTTTGGCCGGATGTCGACCAGCGGCTCACCCAGCTGCGTACCCAGCAGTCCGAAATGAATGAGCAAGTCTTCGCGTTATTGTTGCTAGGCCGGTTTGTCGGCGCCGATCCTTTGGCCTCCGCGGAAGGCGGCGGCAGCACTCCGGGTAACCTGGCCTTCTCAAGCGCCAGCCAGATCCTGACCAATCAGCTGGACCAGGTTGCGGCCAGCCTGATCAAGCAGGTGGATATTCACTTCGATCTCAACAACCAGCAGGACTATAGTACGGGCACCGAGATCGACTATACCGAACTGGACGTCACCCTTTCCAAGCAATTACTGGAAGACAGGCTCAGGGTCAGCGTAGGCAGCAGTTTTGATGTCGTGGGTACCGGCGCCCCCCAGCAGGCTCCGTCGAATATCGCGGGCGATGTCGGGGCCGATTACAAACTCACCAGGGACGGCCGCTATCTGATCCGCGTCTATCGTCAAAACCAATACCAGCCCGTTGTCCTGGGGCAGATAATCGAGTCGGGCGTAGGCTTCATCTTTCTCTTCAATTACGACAATTTCAAGGAGATCTGGCATCGGGCGAAGGGGTATCAGATAGAGCCGAAAAAAACATCAAACTCCAGCACAACCTCTAAATGATGACCCGTTTTCGACGTATGCTGCGATCTTTTTTACCCACGGGGCTGCTGTTCACGGCCCTTGCGTCGTGTCATGAGTCCAAATACCTGACAGGAGATCAGACGCTTTACACGGCCAACAAGACCGCTGTCGAATCTTCCGTGCCCGTGACAAAAAAGGAGCAAAAGCAATGGGGTGAGGAAATGCGGGGATATCTTCGGCCAAAGCTCAACAGCAAGATCCTGGGTATTCGCGTGAAGCTGTGGATCTATAATATTGCCGGGACTACCAATAAGACGAAAGGGTTCAAGCACTGGTTGAAATACAAGGTGGGAGAGCCTCCCGTGCTGGTCAGTCCTGCGATCCTCCGCAATAACGTCGCGGTATTGCAAAGCCATCTCGAGAACAAGGGGTTTTTTCACGATACGGTTATCGTCACGACATCGGTCAGGGACAAGCATCTCACGGCGAGCTATCTGGCGCAGGTCGGCCCGCGATACCGGATCGGGAAGATCAACTATCCGGATGACTCGGACCTGGTCAGCAACCGGATCGACAGGCTGCAGCGGACCTCGCTGCTAAAGTCCGGGGATTTCTACGATTTCGAAACGATCAAGGCAGAACGGGTTCGCATCGATGGCCGGCTCAAGGATCACGGCTTCTTTTATTTCAATCCTGACTACCTCATCGTCGACCTCGACACCGCCGCCGGCAACCATCAAGTGGATATGTTCATGCGGTTGAAGGATCAGATGCCCGATCCTGCGCGCCGGGTGTATCGTATCGACAGTATTACGGCTTATGTCCATTCCGGCGCCGCTGCCGATACCAACCGCCGGCTGGCATTTACGACGCCGGAAGGCTATCACATCATCGATCCTTCCCACTTTCTAAGGCCCCGCGTTTTCAGCACGACGCTGTTGATCAAGCAGGACAGCATTTATAAGCAAACCGATTACAATTCGTCCCTCAGCCGGCTGGTGAGCCTCGGCGTCTTTCAATTCGTAAAAGCCCGGTTCAATCCGGCCTCAACCGCCGATTCCAACAGCAGGCTAAACCTCTATTATTATCTGACACCCGCACAAAAGAAGCAGCTGCGCTTCGAGGTCACCGCGCTCACCCGCAGCGATAATACCACGGGTACCGAACTGGCGCTCAATTGGCGGCATCGAAATTTCCTCCGGGGCGGAGAATTGTTCAACATTCGGCTCTATAGCGGTATCGAAGGTCAATCGGTAGGCCTCGACTCGGCTACCCACAAATATATCCACTCCCTGACCCGCCGTGCAGGTGTCGACGTCAGTCTCACCATTCCGAGGATCGTGTCCCCCTTTAACCTGAATACGAGCGGGAAATTCGTGCCGCAGACCAAGATCGAGGCAGACTATGACAGCTATCGGAACAATTCATTATACACGCTTACTTCCTCCCGGCTCAGCTTTGGTTATCAGTTCAAGAACCGCGTCACTTCGGAGGACGGGATTACGCTATTTGGAATAACTTATGTACGGCCCCAAAATATCACAGACAGCTTTCAGGTCGCCATCAATAAAAACAAGAACCTGTATTATGCTATCGAGCCGCAGTTCATTATCGGCCCTTCCTGGAACTTCAGCTATGTTTCATCCATGGATCCCCATAATGCCCGCCGCCCGAGCAATATTTGGTTCAATGCCAATGTAGACTTCTCCAATAACCTGTTGGGAATTGTTTCCGGCGCCGATGTGGGTAAAACCGGCGCCCAAAAGGAGATCTTCGGGGTGCCGTTTGCCCAGTATATGCGATTCGAGGCCGAGTTCCGGCATTACCTGAACTTTACCAAGGATAATATGTTGGCCACACGGGCGGATGCGGGGGTTGGCATCTCTTACGGCAACAGCACCAGCCTGCCTTATGCCAAAGCCTTTTTTGCGGGCGGGACGAATGATATCAGGGCCTTCAGGGCCCGTGCCCTTGGCCCGGGTAAATATTATGGCGGCGACCCCAATACGGATGCCTTTCTTCCCGATCAGCCCGCGGATATAAAATTGGAGGGGAACATTGAATACCGGGCGAAGCTTTTTGACCTTGTGCATTGGGCGGTTTTCACGGACTTCGGCAATGTCTGGACGTTACGGAACGATACCGCTCGTCCCGGCGCTGTATTTACTCCCGATTTTCTGAAGGACTTTGCTGTGGGTGCCGGTACCGGCCTCCGCTTTGATTTTACGATCCTGGTCCTTCGCGTTGATGTGGCCGTCCCTCTCCGCACGCCCTGGAAGCCGGAAGGATCCAAGTGGAACTTCAAAAGCGCCACAGATATCAGCGATATGGTGCTCAACCTTGCGATCGGGTATCCGTTCTAGGGATTGATCTTCAAGGAGTGGGAAGGGCTGGAATGGCATGGCATGATTTTTTACGTGGGTATGATGGTAACACTATTCTTAACGGTTAAAAATGAGTAACATGAACGAGCAAAAAAATAAACAACCGCAGCCCCAGCAGGGCAATAAGCAGGACAAGGATACGAGCCAGCAGGGTCAGAAATCCCCGGCCAGGCAGGATCAGGACAAGCAACAGCAGCAGCCGCAAATGCAACAGGATAAGCAGCATATACAGAGTGATCGCGACCGGCGTCCTGGACAAAGTGATATGAATGAGCCTGATCAGCCCGATAAAAAGACACAGATCGACGATAATCCCGATGAAACGAAAAAGAAGATCCCGAATATGCAAAACAAGCATTAATCCGGACAAAGGATGATTTGTAGCCCATCCCGGCAAATAGATTCGGGATGGGCTATTTTCTATTTAAAGTAAACCTAATCGCCATGATCAATAGAACGGACTTCCGGGAACTGGAAGTTTCCTTGCCGGGGGACTGGTTGAGGAAGGATAACGGAGATACCTATTCTTTTACAGCCGAGCGGATGGAGATCCGTGATGACCGGCTGTTCAGGGAGGTTCATGTCCGGCATCGGGACGGGCGACCGGAGGAGGGGCGGTATGCGTTGACGTTGGAAGAGGACTATTGCGGTATCCTGCTCGACGGGGATGAATTCAAGATCCGGCGGCTGGCCAAATTCAGTGACGGCTCGGCATTCATGGAATGGGAAGACCGGGCAGGGCGCCGGATCCTGCTGGAGCGGCTGCCGCAGGCGGCCACGTATGCCTAGTGGTGACAGGCGCGTGGCGGGGAAATAAGAACCCCGTAGAAACGGGGCTCCATGCTCTTCTTTCAGGTTTATTGACTTGAGATGTGGATGCTAAAAAACTGTGCCTGACGATGTTCGGGAACCTTGTGCAATATTTTCCTCAGAAAGCGGGAAGCCGGGGCAGGAGGCGGCCGGTTGCAAATTCTTGTACTATAGTATATTATGATAGTGGGATTGCGATTGGTATTGGATTTGAAAAAGTATGTTAAAACGACCTCGATATGTTGAACCAAACCGACCTGCGATTTCTCCGCGAAAAGATACAGGATTTGAAGCATGCCATTTTCTTCAGTCAGAATACCTCCTTGCTGAGAATGGCTACGACGATCGTAACCCTTTCGAAAATGGATGAACTGGGCCAGATGTGGTTTTTTGTGCCCCGGCCGCAGCAAGCCTTACAGGAGTTCGACCGGGAGTTCCCGGTTCGGTTGGAGTTCTTTAAAAAAGGACGGCAATTCTTCCTTCATGTGTCAGGGAAGGCGTTCATCGTAACAGATCCGGAGGAGATCAATGGATTGGTTCATGACGACATTCGCGAACAAACCTCCGAGCACCTGGTATTGATCAAGGTCAGGATGCTCAAGGCGGAGTTTTTCGAGACGCCACCGGAAGGGGCGCGGGCGGCAAAGTGGTGGCGGGATCTGCGCAATCAGCTGCATGAATGGTTATTTCATACGCGGCCGGGCTATAAGCCTTACTACATTGCGGATGCGCCGGTGCCGATGACGGCATAGGGGGCGATGGGAGGCCGGGCGGGGGCCGGTGGGAAGCCCGGGTGGGAGCCGGTTGGGGGCCGGTGGGAAGCCGGTTGGGAGCCGGTGGCACAGCATTTGAAGCGGATAAGGCAAAATGCGCTAAATATGAAAAGCTTAAGAATCTACCTGGTGATCGGTTCCTTCATCCTTGCAGGGGTCAGTTGTAACAACGGCACGAACAGTGCGGAGGCGGCCAAGGACTCCAATGCCACCAAGATGGACAGCACAGCGGCTGACAGTACGGCAAAGAAGATTCCCTCCACGGTATCCAGGGCAGATCAGGACTTTGCGGTAAATACCGCGATAGCGAATATGACCGAGATCCAGGCCGGACAGATGGCCGAGCAGAAGGGGGCGGCCAGGGACGTAAAGGATTATGGAAAAGAGCTCGTGAAGGACCATACCGAAGCCGGAGATAAATTAAAGGCTATTGCAACCCAAAAGAATATCACGTTACCTACGACACTCACGCCGGATGCGCAGAAAGGTTTGGATAAGCTGCAGCAGGAGACCGGGGAAAAATTCGATAAGGACTTTTTGGGGATGATGGTGTCGGACCACAAGAAAGCGATCAGTGCCTTTGAAGATGAGTCGAAAAATGGCTCTGATGCGGATATCCGGGCCTTTGCGGACAGTACGCTGCATACGCTGCGGGTCCACCTGGAGAAGGCAGAGAAGTGTGAGAAGATGATGGGGAAGATGTAGAAGATGTAATTCTGTAATTGATTGATCGACCGATGGTTGATCGGCCGAATGCCGACTACGGTACCCGATGAACTTGGCGGGCAGGAATCTTTTCCTGCCTGTTTTTTTTGGCGCCCGGACCAACGGGGGTTTTGCCCGTTTTTTTTATCTTCCTGTAACATTGTCATCCTGCCGCCGTCATTTTCAGTAAGCATGTCTATTGAAGTCTTCCAAGAGCGCATTTTGCCTATGAAGGACAAACTGTTCCGGTTTGCCTTGCGCCTGTTGCAGAATGTGCAGGAGGCGGAGGATGTGATCCAGGATGTGATGGCCGGGGTTTGGGTTCGGCGGGAGGAGTGGGGGCGGTGGAAGAGCCTTGAGGCCTACTGTATGACGGCTACCAGAAATCAATGTATTGACCGGATCCGCAAGCAGCATTATCGCCGGGAAAGGGAAGGGGCGATCCCGGTAACGGGCGGCGGGCAGGATCCACTTGAACAAATGATGAGCAAGGAAATGACAGGCCGGATCCGGCAGATCATGGCGGCGCTTCCGGAGAATCAGCAGTTGGTGATGCACCTCCGGGAGGTAGAGGGATTCAGCTATAATGAAATCGCGGAGGTGTTGAATATCAGTTTGGACCAGGTGAAGGTAAACCTGTTCCGGGGACGGCATGCGATCAAAAAAACGATCATCATGGAGGAGGGATTATGGAACAAGCTGAAATAAGGGTTTTACTGGAAAAGTACTGGCGCGCGGAGACGACGGTCGGGGAGGAGCGGGAGCTCGCGGAGTTTTTCCGGCAGGCGGAGATCCCGGCTGATCTCGAGCCGGTGCGGGGAGTATTTGTTTGGCGGGATGAAGAAGCGGAGGTAAGGCCGGGGGCGGATTTCGACCGGCGGGTGTTGGAGCGGATCCGGGCGATGGAGGATGAGGGTACGTCCGGCGCGCGAGTGGCGCGGGATGGGGTGGTCCGGGGGTTTTCTATCCGGTTTGCCGCGGCGGCAGCGGTCATCCTGTGTTTGGGGATTGGACTATTGATCCCTGCGATCTCGCCGGGGCCGGGGGGGGCCGGTTTGGGGGGACCGGGTTCGGTGGGCCGGGGTTCGGGGGCACCAGTTTCCGTGGGACCGGGTTTAGGTGAACCAGGTTCGGGGGGACCGGGTATTGGGGGGCCTTCCTCGGAACCGATGGTGGCGGGCATGACGATCACCGATACCTATACCGATCCGAACAAGGCTCTGGCGGCGGTCCGGAAAGCCCTGCTGGTGGCGTCGGTGCGGATGAATACAGGAACGCATATTACTCAAAAAAATATAACCCGGCTCCGTGAGAGTTGGCGGGCTGCGACCGGTGACTAGCCGGGGGCGGGCAAAACAAACAATTATGAATCAAGTCAAACTCCGTACGTGGGCGCTGCTGCTGTCGCTGTTGTTGGCCGGCAAGGCAGGTTTTGCCCAGGACGATGCGATCGGGAAATTTTTTGGCAGGTATATCGATGATGACCGGTTCACGGTGGTATCGATCAGTCCCAGGATGTTCCGGCTGATGTCGAAGGTCAACTGGGACACCGTATCGTCCGACCTCAAACAGACCGTCAGCAAGCTGACAAGCCTGCGGATCCTGAGCACTTCGACGACGCCGATGGTATTTTATAAAGAG
>DATJMG010000062.1:0-12667 GCA_035508835.1 Puia sp. | reverse complement strand
TCCGGATGGAATTGTACGCCCGAGATATTGCCGTGCTCCATCCCGGCTGCGAATTTGTACCCATAGTCCGCCTCTACCAGCACATCGTCCTGGTAGGCGGGGTCGGGATGATAGGAGTGCACAAAGTAGAATCGGGGCTCCGCATCCATTCCTTCAAAAAGCGGGGAAGGCTTCTTTACCACAATGTCCGTCCAACCCATGTGCGGGATCTTCCATCCGGGCGGCAATTTTTCCTGCCTGAATTTGATCACCCGGCCCTTTATCCAGCCCAGGCCGGGCAGGATGCCTTCTTCGCTTCCCTCCATCAGCAATTGCATGCCGACACAAACGCCCAACACCGGCGTATGCTGCTCCAGCACTTTTTTATGGAGTATAGCGATCAATCCGGACTGCCGGAGTTTTTCCGCGCAGGTATCGAAGGCGCCGACCCCCGGCAGGATGAGCTTATCCGCCTGCGAGATCAGATCCGGGTCCGAAGAGATCAGGGCTTCGTTTCCCGTCTTTTTCAGCATATTTTTGATGGACGCCAGGTTGCCCACCCCATAGTCCACGATTACCAGCATATCATCAGATCTTCAAATATTTCTTGCGATACTTGCCGAACCGGTCGGCCCTGATATACCCATAGTATCCTACGCCGTTGCGGAAAGGGATACATTTCTCCGCTTCAAGTTCCTTAATGACAACCGCGGGAACACCCCCCAATACACAATATCCCTTGGGAAATGACCTGGTGACGACGGCGCCCGCGCCCACGATCGTCCAATCGCCCAGTTCGACGCCCGGCATTATCTTGGCGCCGGCGCCAATCCAGCAATATTTGCCGATCGTGACTGCTGCGCCAATGTGCTTCCGGCTATCATACAGATCATGGTTGGCGCTTACTATAATGACATTCGGCGCGATTTGAGTGTAATCCCCGATGCTGATCGTGCCCTTCCCCTGGATATAACAGCCTTTCATATAGCCGGGATAGGCATCTATGCCGATCAAAATATTCTCGGGATCGTAAACCTGGCTCGTCCAATGGACCGGCCAGTATGCCTTCTTATTCCCGCCCCAGTTCAGCACTTTCTGCTTGAACCAGGTCTCGAAATTGATCGTACACTGATAATCTCCGGTATCCCGGATAAACCGGAAATAAGGCAGCCGGGTGATTAGAACTATAGGCAGCTGCAACGGACGCCGGAGAAAATATTTCAGTCTATTGAGCATAATACAGCTGCAATCTCGCCCAAATGGATTTGATCTCGCCGGGCCTTAGCTTTATCGTCGCTTTTAGCAGCTCCAGGGTCCGGTCCCGCTTGTTTTTACGTAATATTTTCGCCACTACCTGCTTATCCAGCGGACAATCGGGCAGCGTGAGGTATTGAAGAGAGATCCGGTCATAAGTCTCGATGTACTGAAAAAAGCTTTTGATCTCCTGGTCCCCGTGCTCGCGGTACCAGACTATCCCTTGCGGCATCAAGAGTACCGGATACCGTAAGGCAAGCCGATGCCACATTTCGTAATCTCCCGACATTCGCTGTGCTGAAAATCCGCCCGCTTCCTCGAAAACCTTCCTTCGGATGATCGAAGAAAGCGGCGCCTTGTGAAACAGTCCCGGTCCAAGATAACTGTACTCATACGCTTCCCGCGGTGTCAGCTGAAAGGGGAAAGGCCTCCCCACATATTGATCGAGTGAACACAACCCCCAGCCGGCATCAGGATATTTCCCCATCATGCTCACCAGCAGGTCCAGTCCCCAGGGATAAATATAATCGTCCGCATCCACGTATTTGAGGTATTCCCCTACAGCATAAGAAGCGGCTTTATTCCGGTTGGGATAATCGCCGAGGTTCTTTTCATTGACATGAACTTTCACCCGCTGATCCCGCGCGGCATAGCCCTTTGCGATCTCTACCGTCCCGTCTTTCGAACAGTCATCGGTAATGATCAGCTCAAAATCCTCCAGGGTCGAAGCCAGCACGCTTTCAATAGCTTCTGCAATATATTTCTCCCTGTTGTAGGAAGTCATCAATACACTGACAAGGGGTGTAGCATTCATATTGACCTCACATAGATGTCACCGAAACCCGTCTCAATGAATTTGCTGCTATTGATGAGTTGCAGCATGTCATCCACTTTTATAAATTCAGCCAGCTCAAATTCCATGCTTTCCCCCACCGAATAGTTGCATTCGATATGCGGGTTCACCGAACGGATCCTTTCAATACAACCGATGGCGCGCTCTGTCTGTTCCGGCGTCGTATATTCAAAGGAGATCATTTTTACCGGTGAGCTCAATCCCTTCAGCACCTCTAATTCAAAGCCTTCCACATCTATCTTTATAAAGGCCGGCGTTCCGTATTTGGCGATCAGCTTGTCCAGTGTCGTCATCTGCACTTTACCGACATTGTTCCAGTTATTCTCCTTAAACCGGTCTTTCTTTACCGAATCGATCCAGGTTTTTGAAAAGGAAGAAAGATAAGAGGCATCCGAAACATAGAACTCCCGCACTTCCTCCGCCTCTCCAAGCCCCATCGGGACCACGGCTATTTTCTTTCCGAACCGCATCTTCAGCACTTTCTGACAGTACACCTGCGGCTCCACCGCTACGACCCTGGAGTTTACCGCCAATAAGGCCACAACCCGGTTGCCCAGATTGGCCCCCACGTCAAAGCACAGGTCATTGGCGTTTACGAACTTCGAGTAAAACGCCTGTCTCCTTATCCTGTCCGCCTTTTCGTTCCGGGAATATTCATCGGGCAGGATGCTGTTTTTCCATTCCCGAAGCCTGTAGACGTTGGCTTCGCCAATAAGGGATTTAATTGCCTGTTTCATTCCTCCCATCGGTATTTAGATTTTGAGCGTAATCGCCGGCGCATTCGAAACATCGATCACCGTTTCAGAAAATGAACTATAATAGCTGCAATACAGCTTGCTGCACTTTGTCAACAACGTCCAGTCTACCACGGCATCCCGGATGGCGTCCACTGAATCCCTGCCGAATTTCTTGGGATGCACCAGTATCCTCTCGGGCCCAAAAAGTCCCGTGAAATAGGATTGCGTTTTATAATCATCCGTCGCCAAAAAGAAGACGGCGGCGGGGTCCCTGCAAATCTCCTCCCTGATCGCATTCTCGAACAAATAGTCGGGGCTGTTTTCCACCGAAGAAAGGTTGTCGGTTCTCCGGATATGCAAACCGATGCAGTTCCGTTGGCTTATCTTTTCATCAAAGCTGCCGATCTTGTCGGCAATAACAGGGACCGGATTCGCCCAGGAAAACCTGTAATGATAGGGATAGAAATTATGGCAGGTATCGATATACGTCGTTTTCCCCTCCGACAACGCCCGGATATTCCAGTTGCCCGGCCTTACCTGCCTGGAGATGTCCGTTTCATTAAAGGCAACGTCGATGCCGTAATACCGGTTGATAAGCATAGAGAATGGCCGCTTATACTTCTTCAGGGAAAAAGAGCTCCTGCAATATTTGAATTTATCGTGATCGACTACGCTGAATAGTTCGGAAGGCACGAAAAGATCCCTGTACTGAGCCACCATCTGCCAGTCAGGCACCCAGATGATCTCCACCGGGCTACCCAGGTCTTTGGCTAAGGAAACGACGGACTCGATAACCCTCAGCTTATTGGCCAGGCCGGCAAGGGCCTTTGCAATGATCTTCATGAGGAAAATCCCTTTCTGATAAAAGATACCAGCACATTGGGCAACCACTTCTGATCCAACCGGAATCCAACGGGTATCCGGGGCAGCTTCCCCCGTTCCTTTTTAAAGGAGGCAAACCGGAGCAGCAGATCGAAGTAATGATCCGATGTGGCCCGGATGTCAAATTTTTCCAGGGCCAGCCTCCTCGCATTTTGTTTCATCGCCTGCAATTTGGCGCGATCGGAATGCAATTCGGCGATCGCATCGGCAAAGCCTTCATTATCCCCCACCGGTATGGTCCTCCCGATATTCTCCTTTACAATCTCCCGGATGCCACCCGGCAGATCGCTGACGACCGGTACGATCCCGACACTCAGCGCTTCGAGGATGGTGACGGGCGATCCCTCAAAGCGGGTAGGCAGAAGGAAAATATCGCCGGCGCCCATGATTTGCATCACTTCTTCGGTCGTATCCGGCGCCGCAAACCGGATATTCGTCTCTTCTTTCCATTGTTCCGCCAGGAATGCCTTCATGGGACCTCTCCCGATGATGGTCCATTCCACTTCTATTCCCCTGCTTCGCAATAGCCGGTTGATACAATAGATATCCTGCACTCCCTTCCCCTCTACCAGCCGGCCCGTAAAGACAATTTTCAAATGATCCCCCGGCTCGGCCAGGGCCGCGGCCTCCGGAATGTTCACGCCATGCAGCAGTTGAAATGCCTTGACCTGACCGGGATCGGAGCTCAAAAGCACATCCCGGAACAGTTGGGTATGCGTGACAAAAACGTCGGTAATAGCACCGTACTTTACCGCCAGCTTAATGTTATAGAAATCATGGATGAACTGGTATACGGTCTTGGTGGTGCCATAATGGTAGATGGATTCCATTTCAATCGCCTCGTTGCAGAAAATGGCGCCGGGATCGGGCCCAAAAAGCCCATGAAGCCGTTTCAACACCGCATACTGGTTTTCAGCAGCGTCATACCGGAAGTCAACTACTTCATCGGCGTCCATTGGTTCCGTAATCCTCGGATGCGGCCAGCCCGACGCACTGACGAGGATCACCTTTACATATGCCTTTTTTCGCAGCGACGAATTGTTGATAATATTCCTGTTGAATGAGGAGACGCCCCCAAGGATATCCGGCAGGACAAAGACGATCTCCGGCTTCTTCCCGGCATTCCCCGGCATTTTCCCGTTCCCCGGCATTTTCCCGGCATTCATGACTGGACCAACGTTTTTATTCCCTCCTCGAGGCTGATCTCAGGCTGCCAGCCGGCGAACGCACTCAGCTTGGCAATATCGGCCAGCAGGTGCAGCCGGTCGCTTTTTCGCATCCTGGCCGGGTCTGTCTCGATCGTCAGGGTTTCGCCAAGGGCCTTTTCAAAAGCCGCAATGACTTCCAGCACCGAATATTCGATCCCCCGTCCCAGGTTGAACGTATCGATCCCGTCCTCAAATTTGTTCAGCAACAGCTCCACCGCCCTGGCCATATCGTAGGTATGGATAAAATCCCTTTTGGGGCGGGTGTTTCCCAACAGGATCGTCCTTTTACCCTCCAGCACCTGCCGCTGAATAGCCGGGATAAGATGGGGATTGGTCTCATTGGGGCCGAAAGCGTTAAAGAACCGGCAGAGGATCGTTGGAATGCCGGTTTCAGCCTGAAACTTTTTGCACAGCTCTTCGCCCGTCATTTTCGACAACCCGTAAATATCGGAAGGCGCGGGAGGCAGCGATTCCGGAATTGCCTCCTCATGGATCGGGTACACCGCGGCAGTGGATGCAAAAAGGACTTTCTCCAGCCCCTTTATCTGCCGGCAGCCCTTCAGGACATTCATCGTCCCGGCAATATTGATATTGGCGGACTCAAACGGATGCTCATTGCAAAAAGGAATAAAATGAACCGCCGCGAGGTGGATCACCCATTCCGGGCGAAATTTCCGCATCGCGGATCCCAGCAGATCGGCATCGAGGATATTTCCCCGGACAAACCGGCTGTCCGGGATGTCTATGAATTGACGACTCCCGAAAGACAGATCGTCATATACAAAGATCTCGTGACCGCAATGCTGTAAGTGCTTAATAACAGCCGACCCGATAAACCCGAATCCGCCGGTGATAAAAATTCTTTTGCCCATGCTGATCTCCTGGCCGTTTATTGTTGCAATACCTGTCCTTTAAAATACTGTACGTACTGCCGGACCCCATGATCGAGTGCCACGCCGGGGCAATAACCCAAGGCAGCGATCTTCGTGATATCAGCCTCCCAGTTCAAGGGATCTCCGGCTCTTTGCACGCCGTTGAAGCGTATTTCCTTGCCACATCCAAAACAGGAATGCAAAAGGCCAACGATATTTTCTATAAAAACCTGTTTCCCATTTGCCGCATTATAAACACTCCCTGCAAAGCTGCCTTTTTGCAACAGGATATCCAGCAAGTTGCAAAGATCGTCCACATGGATGAAATCCCTCGACTCCTTCCCGGTGCCGTATAACGTGACCTTATCTTCTTCCTGCAGTTTTTTGCAAACATCCCACAACAACTGTTTATTCAGTCCACTGCCGTAAACGGAAAAAGGACGTACGATCAGGATATGCAGGTTGTATATTTCATGGTATTCCCGGCAGATCTGCTCCGACGCGAGTTTATGCCAGCCATACGGGGATAATGGATGTAACATCTCCGCTTCCTTCACCGGCAGGGTCTTCGGATTGCCATAAACCGCCGCACTGGAAATATGCAAATACCGGCAACCGGGCATCAACCTCCTGATGCTATCCAATACCCGGATGACATTAAAGGTATTTGACTCGAAATCCGCAACAGGATCGGTGATAGAAAACTGCACGTTCCCGTTACCAGAGGCATTTATACAATAGTCAAATGTGTTGGCGGAAAAGATCTCATCCCATTCAGGAGACAACCGGGATACCTTAAAATAAGCATACCTTCCGTTTCGCGGGCTTTCATACAGATCACATCCAAAAACCGTATATCCTTTCTTTATGAAAAACTGAACCAGGTGGCTTCCAATGAAACCCTCGGAGCCGAGTATAAATACCTTCATTTTTGTTGTATCGCATTTTCAAAAACAGCCATATAACCTGTTGTTACTTCCTTCCAGCCATATTTTTGCATATTCACCCTGGATATCCGGGCATCTTCCATCGCCTTGTCATATTCCGTGAGATATCCATCCAAAACGTCGGCAATATTCGCCGGATCCATAGGATCAAAAAATGCGGACCTTATACCCCAGACCTTTTCATGTTCCCTGAAGGGGGGAATGTCCGAAATTGCCGTGGGAGTTCCAAAATTCCAGGCATCCATCGCAGGGGTGCAGATCGCCTCATAGATCGACGGGGACACCAGCAATTTTGCCTTCGATATAAGGGCGTCGATAACCTCGTTCTTTTGATATCCGATCCCAAGCACGTCGTACTGATCCGAATCGCTTTTCCTCGTCAATAACTGTACTCCCCTTCGGCCGGCAATTCCTTTTCTTACCTGGTCGGAATTCATGCCGGTTAAAAGGAGCTTGTACTGATCGTATCCTTTCCGTTCCCTGAGAATTGCAAAAGCGGTGAATAAATTCAGATGATTTTTGTGTGCAGTGAAATTGCCGGGAAAAATTATATAAGGAAAATCGATGTTCAGTTCCTTCAATATCTGAACTGCCCGTTCGTCGGAAATTCCTGTATTTACTACCACGGGGGCAATATGAACTACTTCCGGGAACCTTTTTGCAGCAGGATACAATTTCCTTGCTTCGTTCACAACATCATGTGAGGAGCAAATATTCAGCCCGTTGTTCATCCAGTTCAAGATCTCCACATCCATCATTTCCACGAAAGACATTGAAAAATTTTGCCTGCCGAAAAAATATCTCCAGTTGAAATCGTGAAGCGTTCCCACAACAGCTGTCCTGATATCCGGTCGCCTCATCATGTGTGCGGAGGGAAAGTAGGCTAGATCGTAATCCGCCCCGATCCGCCGCTCGATTTCCAAAAGCCCCTTATCTACCTTCGGATTACCCCGAATGACCTTTGAAAGCACCTTTTCGGCAAACCTCGCGGGAAAGCTCTTCGGTAAACTACATTCGAGCACCTTGACGCTTACTCTCGGATCGATATTTTTAATTTCCGGAATATGCCTGAGATTGTCATAATGAATATAATAATCGATCTTGAGGGCGGGGTAATGCTCTATCAGCCCTTTACATAATAAAAGCGAAAACCGCGAAAGGCCGCCGCCGACCTGCAGGTTATCGATAAAAGCAATTCTCATAACGGCAATAAGGGTCTTTGCTATTCTATCTTTTTATGATCACTCCCTGTCCGGTAGGAAGGCTGAGGATCTGGATATCTTTCCCGGCTGCGAACTCATCAAAAGCGATCTTTTGATGAATATGCTGGGGGAATCCATAATCATCCAGCATGATCACGCCGCCCGGCACTACCTTGTCGTAAAAATATTCGGCAGCCGCAATTTCCGGAGCTACACAATTCATGTCGATGGAGAGATAGGCCAGCTTATCGGCCTTGCACTCGACCAGGGTATCCGGAACCGCACCTTTTATTATGCGTACCCGGTCTCCTTCAAAGGTCTTCTTCACCTCCTGATATATGTCCCGCTCATGATATTGATCCAGGTATTTGGCGAGGCCGGCCCGGCGCTCGTCTTCCGTCAGCTGCTCAGGCACCAGTCCGCTGAAGGTATCCAGCAGGTAAAATACCTTCCCCAGATTGTTGAAGTCTATATATTTAATGATGGCTTTGGCATATGCGCCGGTATTCACCCCGCATTCCACAAAATCCCCTTCGAGATGCCTGACCTGATTGGCAAACCAGCAAACGATATAAACCCGCCATTGAAGCGTAAACCCTGACCAGGGGTTGGTTGCCGCGGCAGCTGAATAGGCCGCCATAAATCTTGGGTGACTGATGAAGTCTGAATTCAAGCAAGTAGCCAGGCCGTCAGCGTAATAAGTGACAGGACCGTAAAGATACGCTGCCTGTGACTTCGAATAATTGTCAAAATCGTCGTAGTGCTTGAAAAACCATCTCGTTCGGTTATAGAAGCCCTTGGCTTTCTCGACTAAAGAGCTCATCAGACTGTTTTTTTAACGAACACCGCCGGGTTGCCTCCTATTACCGTATAGGGATCGCAGCCCTTGGTCACAACGCTGCCTGCCGCAACGATAGAACCTTCTCCGATCTTTACCCCTTTCATCAGGATACTGTTAAACCCGATCCATGACTTTTGCTCAACAAGAATCTTGCTGCTTTCGACGGCCGACCAATTCTTGTGCGCCCATCCCTGCTTCCATTCCCGGACATCATTTATTCTTTCATGCGATTTAAGGGAATGCGCGTTCGTATCGATCAATGTACATCCCCAGGAGATCATCACGTCGTCCTGGATCTCTACCTCATCATAGCAGAAGAGTACTGTCTCGTGGCCGATAAATACATTATTCCCGATCTTTACCTTGCCCCGCGGCGAGTAGATGTTGATGCTGCCCATCAAATAGCAGCCCGAACCTATTTCCACATTTAATACTCCCCGCTCAGCGCCCAATACCTGCAAATACATTCTGCTCAGATCACAGTCCTCTCCATATTTCAGGTTGCCGTTCCTGGTCAATTCCCGCAAGGGGTCCTTATAACGCAGCTTTCGGTAAATCTTTCTGATGATATTCATGCAGATCGTTTTCTCTTACGTGCAGGTCCGGCTTAACTGCCGATTTTGGCATAATGCTTCAGTTTGGCTACAAACGTGTTCGTCCGGACCCTTATTGCATGCTCCAGCGAAACGACTTTATTGGCCGCGACAAGCCGCTGTTCATGCCGGCTTTCTACTATTTTCACAAGGAACTCATAAAGGTCTTGTTCCATCCGGCTTACAGGTGTATGCTTTTCAGTAAAACAGCCCGCCTTTAACATCCTCAAGGCCAGATTGTCATCCTGGTCAACCGTCATCAGAAATCCGATCAACTCCTCTTCCGTGGCAAAATCGAAATAATTGATGAACCGCGCGGTGTTGAATTCTTTGTCCACTAACGGATTACCCCAATAGATGGGAATACATCCGGCCAGCAGAGGTTCCAGGATCTTTTCGGTGGTATACCCGGCATGGGAAGTGTTCTCGAAAGAGATCACGAATTTGTAATCCCTGATGAACTTCAATTTTTCGATCGTTCCTCCCTTGAGGTTGTAGCCAATATTATTTAAATGACGGCCGGCAGAATCGACCCGCTTGATCTTGTCCAATTTCCGGAAAAAATCAACGCGCTTCCGGCTCTTCGGATTGGACACGATGAAACAGCAAAACTTGCTCTTTTGCTTCCACCGTTTCAGCAATTCCTCGTCCGGCAGTCGGGTCTCCAGCGGTTCTACCCGGAACCACTTCAAATATCCCAGGTAATACAGGGCCCACAAGGGAAATCTAAGATGCCGGGGGTCCTGGTTATAATCGAACGTAATGGCATAATCGCAGCCGGTAAAATCCGGGCGACAGTTTTCCGGGCTGTAAAAAATGCGAAGGCAGTTATATTTCAGATATTCCTTGCCATAGCAGGAATAAAAGACAATTTCGGGGTCATCGGAAAACTCGACCGTATATCGCCGGGAAAGCAGCTCATAAAAATAGTTGCCCTCCGGCTTGTCCAAATCCGTCCAGAAATCTACAAACTTCACTCTGATCTTTTCCACCCTATTGACCGATTTTGGGGTATATCTGGATGATGTCGTTCTCAACTTTGAAGCTGTAAGCAGGTCCTTTGGCTTTTCGAACCTTGCGCCTGATACTCGAGATACTGGGATAATCGCCCAGGCCATCGAAGCCCCGGGCATCATCGATCAGGATCACATGATTGATGGGGGAGCTGAGGATCGTGTCCAATTCTTCCACCACGGGTGTATCCTTGTCGGTCCTTGCCGTTTTGATGAATTCATCGCCTACAAAAAACTCGGAGGAGTAATGCCCGTCCAGCCAAAACAGGACCGGCTCCCCGATGTCCTTCAAAATTCCTTTCAAAATGGTGCCGCTATCCCCCTGGATGATCTCAACCTGGCGATCGTTCTCGAAACGCTGCTTGGCTTTATTCGCCAATTCTTCCGCCAGTTCAATGGAGTACACCTTTTTGAAACTGTTCTTAAAATACTCGACGGTATCACCGAAAAAGGTACCCGTTTCAATAAAAATTTTCAGCGCATAATTCTCTTTATAAGAATTCAGGATCTCCCTTTTTAATTCATACGGCGGAGGTACAACCTTCCCGCCGACCGGGCGAAGCAGCTTGCGCTTTATCTTTCTTAATATCTTCATCGCAAAATTTTAAGAAATTGAATTTATTTTTATCTCGTTTGCTCCATAGCCCCAAGCCTGCATCACCCCATATTTCCTGTTGGCCAGACCATCGTTTGAAAGTTCGAACAGGATGCAGTCTTCGGCGAGATCGAGAGACTCCACTCCCGGGTAAACCAATTCCACACTCAATTTGTAAGTACCCGTAGCCAGGTTCATGGGCTGGGTATCGAGAGATATCCTGGTCTCCCCCGGATTGATCTGCGTCAGGTCCGGCGCGAAATAATGGGAACATCCCATCCCTACCGGGAAGCCCATGCCATCCTTCAGCCGGAGGTTGATCCCGATCCTGGCGGAAATGGAAGACTGAACGACCAGGTTTACCCGGATGGAAAAAAGATCCTTTTTCTGATCATCGACGAATTGGGCTTCCCTGATGAACATCTTTTTCCCCGCAGGGACCCCTTCCCGCCGGTAAGTTGTTTCCGTATTGAGCTGCAATTGATCGAAAGACATGTATTTGGCCAGGGATTCGAATACGTCGCCCTGCAATATTTTCTCCCCCTTGTGCAGGATGATGGCGGAGGTACATAAGGACTTGATCGCTCCCATATTATGGCTCACAAAGAGCACCGTCCTGCCCTCTTTGCTGCTGACTTCTTCCATCTTGCCCAGGCATTTCCGCTGGAATTGGGCATCGCCGACAGCCAGCACTTCATCTACCACGAGGACTTCCGGCTCCAGGTGAGCTGCCACGGCAAAAGCCAGCCGGACATACATGCCGCTGCTGTAACGTTTGACCGGCGTATCGAGGAATTTCTCCACTTCGGCGAAAGCCACGATCTCATCAAACTTTTTCCTGATCTCCGTCCGGCTCATACCCAGGATCGCTCCATTTAGGAAGATGTTTTCCCTGCCGCTGAGCTCCGGATGGAACCCGGTGCCCACCTCCAGCAGCGAGGCCACTCTTCCCCGGATGCTGATCCTTCCCCGGGTGGGCTCCGTGATCCGGCTCAGGACCTTTAGCAAGGTGCTTTTACCCGCCCCGTTGCGCCCAATGATCCCTACCCTTTCGCCGGGCTGGATTTCGAAATTGACATCCTTTAATGCCCAAAACTCTTCTTTACCGCTTATTTGTCCCTTCTCTTCACGCCCGCCGGCCAGGAGCTTCCTGGCGCCGCGGGTTAACGTATCCCGCAGCGTTGTATACCGTTCCGGCGCCTCATGAGCGATCAGGAATTTCTTCGAAAGGGAATCTACCTTTATGACCGAATTCGACATATTCAACCGTTATATATGTGCGCTAATGTCTGACCTGTCGGTCGAGCCGGCCGGAGGCCGGCTATATAAGATCGGCAAACGATTTCTCAGTTTTCCTGAAATACCGGATCCCCAACCATAAAAAAAGGAGCATGACCCCAAGCGATAAAAAAAAGCCGGGCCAATACATGGGCTCCCGGACTATACAGAAGCGAAAACCGTCGATTACGCCCACCATAGGGTTAAGCGAGAACCAGAAGCGGGCCCTGTCCGAATACTTTTGGGCAATGACGGCACTGCTATATCCAACCGGGGTAACATAAATTCCAAATTGAACGACAAACGGAATGATATAGCGAAAATCCCGGAATTTCACATTCAAGGCCGTTACGAATAAGCCCACCCCAATGGAGATCAGAAAGGCCAGCGCCACAAATACGGGAAGGAAAAGC
>DATJMG010000061.1:0-7203 GCA_035508835.1 Puia sp. | reverse complement strand
GAGAACCGGCACTGTACGATGAATTTTCCAAAAGCATCTTTCCCTTGTTGCTGAGCCGGGAGAAGCCGTCCGACACGATCCGCATCTGGGTCCCGGCCTGTTCCTCGGGCGAAGAAGTTTATTCCATAGCGATCTGTCTTTTTGAATATCTCAGTGAGCAGCACTCGATCGTCACCTCCATCCAGCTTTTTGCGACCGACCTCAGCGAAGGAGCCATCGAAAAGGCCAGGGCGGGGATCTATAGCCAATCGTCTGTTGCCAGGATCTCCCCGTCAAGGCTGGCCCGGTTCTTTATCAAGATCGAGGACCAATACCAGATCATAAAGCCGATAAGAGATATTTGCGTTTTCGCTACCCACAATCTCCTGAGAGATCCGCCCTTCTCAAAGCTGGACCTGATCAGCTGTCAGAATGTATTGATCTACCTGGAGGCCGAGTCACAAAAAAAGATACTCCAATCCTTTCACTATGCCTTAAAACCGTCCGGCTACCTGCTGCTGGGTAAATCGGAGAGCATCGGCAAGGCTTCGGAGCTCTTTCAGCCGGCAAGCAAGGATTTTAAGCTATTTACCAAAAAGGAGATGGAGAACCCCCACTATGATTTCTTCACCCCCGGCCCCCTTCGGGCGAACTTAACCGCCCCGGACCAGGAAAAAACAGGGGCTGAGCAGCTTCCGGAGATCGATATCGACAGGGAAGCAGAAAAGATCCTGCTGAGGCGTTACGTACCCGCCAGCGTGACGATCAACAAGGACCTCCAGGTACTGCAATTTTACGGGTCTACCATGAACTATCTCCATCCCGCCGCCGGTAAGGCGAGCCTTCACCTGTTGAAAATGGTGCGCGAGGAATTGATATTGGACGTCAGGACCCTCCTCCATCGGGCAAAACAGGAACGCCTGGCCATTAAAAAGGACGGAATCCCGCTGTCCGGGGAGAACGACGGCCGGGAAGTCAGCATTGAGGTGATCCCGCTGCGTCCCCTGCGTCCGGACACACATTACCTGATCCTGTTCAGCGAAACCGGAAGTACGACCGGCAACGTGTCGCGCCCTCCCGAACCCGCGGACCCCGCTGAAAAAAGGAAGTCAAAGGACCACCGGTTACGGTTGTTGGAACAAGAAGTGAGTTTCAGCAGGGAGCAATTGAGATTGATCTCCGAAGAAGCCGAGGCAAACCGCGAGGAACTGCAATCCGCCAACGAGGAGATCCTCTCTTCCAACGAAGAATTACAAAGTATAAATGAAGAGCTGGAGACATCCAAGGAAGAGCTGCAATCTTCCAACGAAGAGCTGAATACGATAAACGAGGAGCTCCTGAGCCGCAATAATGAATTAAAGGATGCGATAGAATATTCGGACGCCATCATTCAGACGATGAACGAGCCGCTGGTAGTGCTGAGCTCGGATTTACGCATCCGGACGGCCAACAAGGCCTTCTACACTGTCTTCCGGGTCCGACCGGCGGAAACCGAGGGCCATTATTTCTACGAGACCAGCAATGCCCAGTGGAATATCCGCGAGCTGCGAGACAGGCTTGACGACATCATCCATGCGGATACCAGTTTTGATCACTTCGAATTGCCCGTCAACTTCCCGGCCGTCGGCGAAAAAGTTCTGCTGTTCAACGCCTTGCGCATGGGTCCCGAGAACAGCAGGAACAGACGGTATCTACTGGTGATCCAGGATATTACCCAACAGAAGAATACGCTCAAGGAACTTAACTATAGCAAGGAACATTTCCGCCTGCTGGTACAAAACTCCTCCGATATCATTACCATCTTGTCGGCGGACGGGACGATTAAATATCAAAGCGAATCACTCGAACGCGTCCTGGGCTACCTTCCCGCCGAAAGGATCGGCAAGAACGTGTTCTCAAACCCCATCGTTCACCCCGCGGACGTGGAAAAGAAAAGGGATTTTCTGAAGCGCTGCATTGCTAGTCCCGGACAGCCGGTATCGGCAGAGTTTCGGCTGCGGCACAAGGATGGATCCTATAAAGAAATAGATGCTGTTTGTATCAATCTCCTGGATAATCCTTTTCTAAACGGGCTCGTGGCCACCTACCGGGACATTACCCGGCAAAAGATGCTCGAGCGGCAAAAGGAAGAATTTATCGCCATCGCCAGCCACGAATTGAAAACACCGGTAACGAGCATCAGGGGCTACACGCAGATCATTCAACGCCGGCTCCCGGATATTCACGATCCGGAAATTGCCGGCCTCGTAACGAAACTTAATAACCAGGTCAACAGGCTCTCGGGGCTGCTGGAGAACCTCCTGGATGTGACAAGGATCACGGGGGGCCAGCTCGACTTGCTATTATCCAGCTTCGATATCAATACGCTCCTGCAACGGATCGTCGAAGAATTCAAATTAACGACCCGGATGAAAATAGAGACCGCCCTGCAACCTTGCCCACCGGTTTCGGCCGACATGGAAAGGATCGGACAAGTGTGCATCAATCTCTTGTCTAATGCAATAAAATATTCGCCGGAAGCGGACAAGGTGATCGTCCGGTCCTTCTTCGAGATAGGCAGTTCTTTGCCGGGCCCCGCCGTTACCGTGACGGTGAGGGATTTCGGCTTTGGGATAAAGGACGAAGACCAGGACGCCATTTTCGAACGATTTTACCGGACAAAGGACTCCAAGACCAAACATATAGCGGGCCTTGGAATGGGCCTGTATATCTCTTCCGAGATCATAAAAAGGCATAACGGGAAGATCTGGGTCCAGTCAAAGACCGGTGAAGGCTCGACCTTTGGTTTCACCATTCCGGTAGCGAATAAGTAAGCCCCGACTGCAAACCGGCCGAAAAATGCAAAAATCCGCTCTGGTGGCGGGTTCTACCTTCTTTCTACCATGTATATCGCGCGATCCGCCAAATAAAGCGTACCTTGCATCGTTATCTACGCGGCCTTTCAATGAACAAAAAAAATTTCATTATGACCATTGAGCAAATTGAGCGTTTCATTGGCACCGAGCCACACTGCTTCTCCAGGATCTTTCTTAAGTCAAGAACAGTAGAAGGCATATTTATCAGGACGGCCGACTTTGTGGAATTAAAGAAAAAGAATTTCTGGCGCATCGTGACTGTAAACAAAATGGAAGAATACGGGAAATCGAAGGATATCAACCTGTCCAGGATCTTTAATGGCCAGGAATTCGTTAAGCTGTCGGGAAAAAGTCAAGCCTGACGCATTGTCAACCCAATACGCATGAATATCAAGATCTCCAATATCAGCTTGAATACAACCGACTCGGAATTAAGAAAATTGTTCTTTCAATATGGCAATGTCGAATATGCAAAAGTGTGTAGAAACTCATTGAATGGCCGATCCTTGAAGAGTGGAGAGGTTTGCATGCCGATACCGACGCAGGCCAGGCAGGCAATAGTCTCTCTCGATAAGACGATCCTTGACGGAAAGGTCATTTCTGTAAGCGAGGCCCCATCGGAACCATACTGAAGCAGTCACGGAAGGATCAGACCCTTGAACAAGGCATATCTACTTTAACTATAATATTTTACATGATTAAAAAAGTCACAGGAATCGAACTCTTGAAAAAGAACTTTGAACAGGTTGAAGAAAAATTTATCGATTTTTTCAAAAAAGAACAACCGCGCTGGCCGTCTGAGCAACACGATCATCTCAGAAATCATCACCAAAGCCTCGCACAATTTCTCCCGGAATCAATTTCCTGGGACCGGCTCAAAGTGAACGGACTGCCGGATGATGTCCTGCAGGAAACACACGCCGCTTTCGATGCGTTCAAAAGGAACGAAGAGTACAAAACAATTTAGTGCATCGCCTTATGCCGGAGCAATGGAGTAACTTTTTTGTCATGGTAGGTAGCGGCGCAGCGGCACTGGCAGGTCTGATCTTCGTCGCGATGTCGATCAATCACGAGATCATTTTCCGAAACACGACACACAAGAACCGGGCAATTAACATGCTGTCGGGATTCACGGCGATTTTCATGGCAAGCGGTCTTGCACTCATCGGAGATCAACATCTTGAAGCGCTCGGCCTTGAGTGGCTTCTTCTCTGGCTCATCGGCACAGTCATCTTCATCCGGGGCTATGTTGTAGCACTCCGGGCGGGCATGAGTTTTATCGGGTTGAACTTGCCACGACTGGCAGGCGGCACAATATGCTACGTCGCTCAGGTCATTGGTGCAATTTTTCTTATTCTCGGCTATAGCTCAGGGCTTTGCATCGCAGCCATCGGGATCGTCGCCCTATTCGCGTTCCTGATTTCCGGAGCATGGCTCCTGATGATCGGCATCTACGAAGAGCGAGGGAGGCGATGAAAGCGCAATGGATAGCCGCCAGAATAATTCAATCCGTTCTTAAAGTTTCCGCGGGGTTGGCAGTCGCAGTGCGTAATGCCTGATAGCCCACTGTCAGCAACGCGATCGCAACGGCCGCAACGCCGCAGCAGGCAAAGATCCACCAGGGCATCGTAGTCCGATAGACAAAACTTTGCAGCCATTGATTCATAAAATACCAGGCGACAGGTATGGCGATAGCAAACGCCAACGCAACCGGCCAGAGGAAACTTCCCGTGAGCAGGGCGATGATCTGGCCCGCACTTGCTCCCAGTACCTTCCGGATACTCATCTCCTTGCTCCGCTGCTCCGCCGCGAAGCTGGCCAGACCCAGCAGCCCCATACAGGAAATAGCAATAGCGATCACCATGGCCAGTCTAAGCAGGTTCGACATATGCCGCTCACTGGAATAGAGCGCGGCGATCGACTCGTCGAAGAACGTATATTTGAAGGTTTCGTTGGGAAAGGCCTCCTGCCAGGCCTTCTCCGCTTTTCCCAGGAAAGCATGAATGGACTCAGGATTGCGGGCGGCCGGCGCGAGCCGGACGCTGACGACTGACCACCAATCGCGGTTCGTGCTGACAAAGAAGGGAGCGATCGCCGAGTGCAGGTCCCGGGAATGGAAGTCCTTGATGATGCCGACGATCGGCCCTCCCCCGTGGTTGACGCCGGTAGTGATGACCGTGCCCAGTGCGTCCTGGGGACGGTTAAAGCCCATTTGCCTGGCGGCCGTCTCATTGACGAGTACTTCACGCATGGTATCGGACGCGAATAAATTTCTGCCGGCAACCAATTTTAGGCCGAAGAGCCGCAGGTAGTTGGTGTCGGCCAGCTCAAAGGCGGCATCTACGCTTTTTTTGCCGCCTAGGCCTTCAAAGTCGAATCCGGTCCCGGAACGAACATTTGCTATTGGCGTCTCCATGTGCCGGGTGACCAGGTCTGCTTCAGGCAACTGCCCGAGTTTGTTGGCAAAGGCTTCCAGGCTGGCCGTCGGATCGGTGTCCGCCGGGCGGAAGGTCAGGATCGCATCCGAAGAGAAGCCGAGGTCCGTATTCAACACATAGTGCAGCTGACGCGCGACAATGACGGTACATAAGATGAAGGCGGCCGAGATCGTGAACTGGAATACAATGAGCGTACGATGAAGATACCGGTTCGGGGTAGCTGATTTCGAAGTTTGCCCTTTGAGACTGAGGACCGGCAAGAGCCGGGAGATCACCCGGGCCGGGTACCAGCCGGCAAGGAGCGCGGTACAGACCGTGATCAGGGCCAGGAAGGTCAGGGTAGGTAAGGATATATCGAGATGGACGCCGGGCGGAAAATAGTCGTGCAACAGCGAGATGGCGGCCGGCGTAATGAGCACACTAAATACAACAGCCAGGATCGCGACCAGCAGCGTCTCGCCGAGGAACTGAACGGCGATATCCTTTCGGCGGCCGCCAAGTACTTTACGGATCCCGATCTCCCTGGCCCTTTGAAGCGATTGCGCGGTCGAAAGATTGATAAAGTTGATGGCCGCCAGCAGCAGAATAAAACCGGCAATCCCCATCAGGCCGTAAAGCGTCGGGAGATGGGCCTTTCGGGAATAAGTGTCACCGTAATCGGCATCGAAATGGAGATCCCGCAGCGGCTGAAGAGCGAGCGTGGCCGTATCACCCTTGCCGTGTTGCCAGTATTGGTGGAGGATCGCGGGGAATTGCCGTTCTATCCGCTGGACGGTGCCGCCCGGAGCAAGCTCGACGAAAGCCTGTGCCCGTTTGTACCACGCTCCCCACTGCGTCAGCCCGAGCGTATTTTTAAGGAAGCTGCCGGAGGCGGTGGAAAGCGAAAGAAAGTCCTTAAAGTTTAGATCCGTATTGCCGGACCAATCCTCCACAATACCCGTGACGGTCATGTCGAGCGAATCCGCATAGATCACCGTCCGTCCAATCGCCTGATCAGCCATGATGTTGCCGAAATATTTTTTCATCTCATTTTTCGTCAGCACGACCGAATGGGGATTGATCAGGCTGGTAGCGGCATTGCCGGCAAGCCATTGATAATGGAACATCCCGAAATATTGGGAATCGGTTACGATTATCGGACTGGGCGTTCCATGGTCCGGTTCGTCAAATAATTTTCCAGGCTCGATCTTTATCCTTTTCGCGCCGCTTTCCGGGATATTGACCTTTGCGTAATAGTTGTAAAAGGCGGCCACATGCCTGGCGCCCGTTAATTCGTCGCGCAGCGTTATCGGCAGCGGAGCGAGCAGAAATCCAAATTTTCCCGAATTGTCCCCATTGCTCATATTCGCTACAACTCGGTAGATGCGGTCCTTGTTGGGGTGAAAAGTATCGTAGCTAAATTCCAGCCGGACCAGCAAGAAGATGATCACGCAGGTGGTGATGCCGATCGTCAGGCCAAGGATATTGATGATGCTTTGGATCTTGTAGCGGAGCATTTTGCGGAAAGCAATCAGCCAGTAAGTTTTAAGCATTTCTCACGTGTTTGCCGGATGGAAACAAAGCAAGTGCCAGACAGCCAATCCATTGACAGACAAGTATTCGACCAGATGGACGACGATACCGTTGTCCGGTTTCGATACATCAGGTGAGCGGGACCGAACGACCTTGGTTCCCTATCAAAGCGACAAACCCCCAGTTCTGATGCTGCAGCCTGCCGAGCGAATTATACCCCACCTCATGCCCATCCAGTTTGACGCAGGGTTTGCCCGCAAAGGAAGCTAGCAGGGGAAAGGGAAACAGGCTGTTCAAGCCGGTTCATGTCCGATCAAGTTCTTTCAGCCGGATAAGACAATAAATTCCAATACAGAAATTCTTAACATATGCCAAACAATAATACCCTTACCTTCATCGTCTTAGTCATCGTCTTGGAG
>DATJMG010000060.1:0-27952 GCA_035508835.1 Puia sp. | reverse complement strand
CAGCTGCCGGTCAACTTCGTCTTTGTCAGCGACCATGGGATGGAAGAGGTCGATACGCTTCATGGCATCTATCCGCCGGCAGCGCTGGATACCGCTGGATTCAAGGTCACCTTCGGCGAAACCATGATTCATCTATACGCGAAGGATAAGAGCGATGTCCGGGCGGAATATGAGTCGTTAAAAAAAGAAGCCGGCGAGGCGACAATGTCCGGCTATGATGTATATCTTGCATCCGGGGTTCCGGCGCGCTGGCATTATTCCACCCGGGATGACCGATACGGCCGGATCGGAGACATTTTGCTGGTGGCGCGGGCGCCGAGGATCTTTGCGGTGCGCGGCCGGCGGATCAATCCGGGCGCCCACGGCTTCGACAATGCGTTGCCGGAGATGGGCGCTACGTTCTATGCCTGGGGGCCGGCCTTTCGCCAGGAAAAGATCCCTGCGTTTGAGAACGTGAATGTCTATCCGCTGATCGCACATCTTCTGGGGTTGAGGATTTCGGAACCGATCGATGGGTCGTTCCGGGTACTCAGCGGAACTTTAAAAAAATAGCATTCCGGTGATGGGTGTGTGTCAGCCCCAGGCCGGTCCAGACGAGAATGCCGAAGATGATCGGGAAGATGAAATTGTAGCCGGCCAGGATGTCGCTGGCGGTTGCTCCTCCCATCCAGGCGGTCACCAGGACGGCGCCGAAGATCGTGGTGCGCGGGATCGCATACAAGATCGTAGACAGCAGCAGTACGATACCCAGCGGGCGCAGCGTATGGATCGTCCAGCCGATCTTGGCGCTGGCATCGAGCACGTATTTATTCGGAAAGATCTTGGTGATGGCGTCAAAGAGCAGAAAGAGGATGCAGATACC
The DNA here is from genome assembly GCA_035508835.1 of Puia sp. GTDB lineage: Bacteria > Bacteroidota > Bacteroidia > Chitinophagales > Chitinophagaceae > Puia. Next base: position 27,090 of record DATJMG010000060.1, on the reverse strand, counting down.
CATGAGGATGCGGCCGGTCCAGAGGACTGCCTTTGAGGGAGATTTTTCAGTGGTGACGATTGTCGTTTGCATGGTTTTATATTTTTTTGTTTTGAATGGCTTTCTCAAAAGTAGAAACTCTTTCGGGCCGGGACAATACTTGAATCCGACAATAGAGCGGGGTGGTTCCGACATATTAGCGACGTCGGCTGTCACCCGATCTTTTGCAGGAACTTGATCCAATTCCCAAACCGGATAAGGCGGGGGACCGGGATGGTAGAGACGTTCAATAGAAAGGAGTTACGGAAAGCCGTGCTGGCTTTTATGGAAAAGATCAGGATGGATAAGTTATATAACAGTATCGGTTTCAATCGGCGGTGGACAAAGCTTTAGCTGCAAAGGCACCTAATTAACCTAATAATGTTAAATGCCATCTGGAAATCGTCCCAAGTAAAGAAATGCCTGAATTGAGCATTGTTGATTACCTCATCTGGGCTGTGCAAAGAAAACTACTCACCGGCGAAAGCCGTTATTTCGACGCCTTACGATCAAAATATGGAACAGTCTTGGAACTCTATGATGATGAGGACAAATAAAAAAGCTAAAAAATCCTTTTGCCCCCGTGCCAGTACTGGCAGCACCCATCATGGGATGAGATATGCAGGCTCAAAACTCTTTAGCGCAGTAAAGATAACAAAATTCCCGTAAAGAAGGAAAAGATGATTATGCTTATTACAGTAAATTCGCGCTCAAACGATAACAACACAACTAATGAGCAACAACACCCCTGAACAAAATTTCATCGCCCTCGGTCTTACGCTCCCGCCGGCGCCGGCACCCATGGGGGTTTACAAACCTTGTTTGCAGGATGGGAAATACCTGTATGTTTCGGGCCATGGGCCGCTGCTGGAGGACAAGACATTGATCAAGGGCCGGGTGGGACAGGATCTCGATGCGGATGCGGGGAAGCTGGCGGCGCGGCAGGTCGGGTTGGCGATCCTGGCGACGGTGCGGGCGCATCTGGGAAGTCTCGACAAGGTCAGGCGGGTGATCAAGACGCTGGGGATGGTGGGTTGTACGCCCGACTTCGAGAAGCATCCCTATGTGATCAATGGGTGCAGCGAGCTGTTTGCGCAGGTGTGGGGTCCGGATAATGGGGTAGGGGTGCGGAGCGCGGTGGGAATGGGTTCGTTGCCGGGGAATATCCCGGTTGAGGTGGAAGTGTTATTTGAGTTGTATTAAATTTTGGGTCTATCTACAAATTATCCGCATGTCAAATTCCTGGTTTCAAATCGACAATATCGACGAGCTGGATACGCCGGCGCTGGTGGTGTATCCGGAACGGGTGCGCCAAAACATCGCCCGCGCCATCGCCATGGTCGGAAATGCCGCGCGGCTCCGGCCGCATGTAAAGACGCATAAATCGCCGGCTGTGACGCGGCTGATGCTGGAAGCGGGTATCCGGCGGTTCAAATGCGCGACGATCGCAGAGGCGGAGATGCTGGCGGCTGAAGGGGCGCCCGATGTGCTGCTGGCCTATCAGCCGGTAGGGCCGAAGGTCGATCGATTGGTACAATTGATCCGGAAATTCCCGGCGACGATGTTCTCCTGCCTGATCGATCATCCCCATGCAGCGGAAGCGATGGCCAAAGTGTTCAGCGCCGCGGGATTGGCAGTGCCCGTCTATCTGGACCTGAACGTGGGGATGGACCGGACGGGGATTGCGCCGGGGCCGGAAGCGGTAGCGCTCTATGAACTTGCAGCACGCCTGGATGGCATCGATCCTGTCGGCTTGCATGTATATGACGGCCATATCCGGGATACGGATCCGGCGGCCCTGAAGGCGAAATGTGATGTGGCGTTTGCGCCGGTGCTGGAGTTGAGGGCCGCGATCGCGGCGCTGCCGGCGGCTGAAGACGGGGGCGACGCGGCTTGGGACGGGCGGGATCTGACCATCGTTGCGGGCGGCTCGCCGACCTTCCCTGTCCATGCGGGCCGGGCGGCAGAGATCCAGTGCAGTCCGGGAACGTTTGTCTATTGGGATAAGGGATATGGAGATCAGTTTCCCGGACAGCCCTTCACGCCGGACGCGCTGGTGGTCGCGCGGGTCATTTCCCTTCGCGGTGACACGCGGCTTTGTCTGGACCTCGGACATAAGTCCATTGCCGCGGAGAATGAACTGGGCCGCCGCGTGTTCTTTTTAAATGGCCCGGAACTGCGGGCTGTAGGCCAGAGCGAGGAGCACCTGGTGGTAGAAGCCGGTGCGGGCCATGGTTACCGGATCGGGGATGTGCTCTATGGCGTCCCTTATCATATTTGTCCGACCGTGGCGCTGTATGAACGCGCCGTTACGATCGAGGGCGGCCGGACCACGGGGGAGTGGAAAAATGTAGCGCGAGATCGGAAAATTTCTGTGTAGGGCTTCGATCCCTGTCCACTTTACCTTCGCGATTGTTCTATTCATCCGCAAAATCGGGCAGTTTACCGACTTTGGCTAACGCCGTTTTCAGGCGACCGCTATATTGCAATTAACTCAGTGTCACATGCATGTAATTTTTTTCGACCAAGAAACAATTTTGTTCGAAAACATGTTAATTTGATATTTTTGTTAAGTTTTTATCGAACTATTCAACCTTAAAATTTTCAACATGGAAGTTAAAGAAGCGACTGGCAGGCTGGGCGTGCTGATCCCCGGTTTAGGCGCCGTAGCAACCACTCTGATTGCGGGTGTTGAGGCCGTCAAAAAAGGGATCGCACAACCGATCGGCTCTCTTACCCAGATGGGCAATATTCATTTGAACCGAAAGAGTGGACATAATTACCCGAAAATTAAGGAGTTTGTTCCCCTGGCGAACCTGGATGACATCGTTTTTGGCGGGTGGGACGTCTATGAGGACAATGTTTACCAGTCGGCAAGCCGGGCGAGGGTGCTGGAGCCTCACACGCTTGAACAACTGCGGCCGCAATTGGAAGCGCTCAAGCCGATGAAGGCGGTCTTTGACAAAAGCTATATCAAAAACCTGGATGGCACGCATGTGAAAACTGCGGCCACGAAATATGAACTGGCGAAAGCCCTGATGGACGATATCACGCAATTCCAGGACACCCGGGGCTGTGACCGGCTCGTAATGGTCTGGTGCGGGTCGACGGAGAAATACACGGAGGTGGCGGAAGTCCATGAAAGCCTTGGCGCTTTTGAGAAGGGATTGAAAGAAAACGATCCGCGGATCGCTCCAAGCATGATCTATGCCTATGCCGCGCTTCGGCTGGGAGTTCCGTTCCTGAATGGGGCGCCCAACCTTACGGTGGATATCCCTGCATTGGTGGAATTGGCCAGGCAAACGGAAACCCCGATCGGCGGCAAGGATTTCAAGACGGGCCAGACATTGATGAAAACTATTCTGGCGCCCGGCTTACAGGCGCGGGCCCTTGGGGTCAAAGGGTGGTTCTCCACCAATATCCTGGGTAACAGGGATGGGTATGTACTGGATGATCCGGATAATTTCCGGACCAAGGAAGTCTCGAAGCTGAGCGTACTGGAGGATATCCTGCGTCCCGATCTCAGCCCCGAGCTGTATGGCGAGCTCTATCACAAGATCCGGATCAACTATTATCCGCCGCACGGGGATAACAAGGAGAGCTGGGATAACATCGACATCTTCGGCTGGCTGGGTTACTCGATGCAGATCAAGATCAATTTCCTCTGCCGCGACTCGATCCTCGCCGCGCCGCTGGTACTGGACCTGGCCCTGTTCGGGGATCTGGCGAAGCGGGCCCGGCTGAGCGGGATACAGGAGTGGCTGTCGTTCTACTTCAAGTCACCGCAGCACTCGCCGGGTTTCCGGCCCGAGCATGATATCTTCAAGCAGTTGACGGTGCTGCAAAATGCGTTGCGCAAGCTGATGGGTGAGGAGCCGGTGAATCCGGAAGGGCTCACGTATGCCGAGGAAGAAATAACCGCTTGATGCCGCGGATCGATAAAGGGGACGTCTACCGGCTCATTTGCACGTGCCTGGGAATTGGTTATATTCGGAAAGGGGGAGGCACGGTGGCCGCTGTTGTTTGCTGCATCGGCTGGTATTTTGCCTGGCGCGGCGGAAATGAGCCTGTCTGGCTGCCCTTGCTGATGACGCTGGGTTTGTTCTTTGTAGGGGTTCATAGTGCCGGAAAGGTCGAAGCGGAGTGGGGGAAAGACAGCTATCGGGTTGTTATCGATGAAGTGGCGGGCATGTGTCTTACGTTGCTTTTCGTACCCGTGAGATGGCCGTATCTGCTGGCGGGGTTGGTGCTTTTTCGTTTTTTCGATATTTCCAAACCGTTCTATATCCGGAAAATGGAGAACCTGAAAGGAGGTTGGGGCGTTATGATGGATGATGTACTGGCGGGAGTATATGCTAACCTGCTTCTGCAGCTGGTAGTATTTGTCGCTTCTTTTGTAAAAATAGCATGATCACCTTTACCAAAGCGCAGCTGGCCTCCCTGGCGGCAACAGGCGTCGACTTCCTGGTGACCTTTCTTTTGCTTCGTTGGGCGGGACTTCCTTCGGCGGCTGCCAGCGGGCGGGTGACGATCTACGGCGCAACAGGTACGATCTGCGGTGGTATTACTCATTTTTCTATCAGCCGCCATTGGGTGTTCGATGCCCGGGAAGGAAAATGGGCGGGTCAGGTGAATCGATACCTGCTGGTGTGGATCGGTAATCTTGCCCTCAATGTCGCCGGGCTTTATCTGCTCAGCCGGGCAGGATGTCCACCCATGCTGGCTAAAGTCATCACGGCGACGACTGTTGCGATTGTCTATAACTATACCCTTCAGAAGCGTTGGGTATTTAAAAATTCAGAATGAACATAGTATCTTTGCAGATTGTCAATCACTCAGAAGCCAAGGGAAAAATGACCACCCGGAAAAAACTACAGCTCGGCATCTATAAGATCATCAACCCCCTGGTCAGGTTGTTGATAAAGGCTGGATTAACCCCCAATATGGTCACGACGATCGGGTTGCTGCTCAATGTGGGAGTGGCGATCATTTTCATTTCCGGCGCTGAAGAGGGCCGCCGCGGTGATCTTTCCTATGTCGGATGGGCCGGAGCGCTCATTCTTTTTGCCGGTCTTTTCGATATGCTGGACGGGCAGGTAGCGCGACTGGGCAATATGAGCTCTCCATTTGGCGCATTATATGATTCGGTACTGGATCGGTACAGTGAACTGATCCTGTTCCTCGGCATTTGTTATTATCTGGTGGCAAAGCATTATTTCCTGAGCTCGCTGTTTGCTTTTATCGGGATGATCGGCAGTATGATGGTGAGCTATACGCGGGCACGGGCGGAAGGGTTGGGGATCGAGTGTAAGGATGGTCTGATGCAACGTCCGGAGCGGGTGATCATCATCGGGGTATCGGCGCTGGCCTGCGGCATCGCGTCGCATTGGATGGGGGGTAACTTCAAGGTGACGCTGCCGGATACGGCGGGGTTCCCTATTTTCGAGACGATATCCATCTTTACGATTCCACTCACGCTCATGGCATTTTTGGCCAACTGGACGGCGATCGGGCGATTGAGGGATGCACGGCGGACGCTGGAGGCGCGGGAAGCGGCTGCGAAAGCGGGCCAGGCTGGGGCTCTCGCCTCGAATGGCAACGGCGCGGTGCCGGGGAATGGGGTGGGTGCGGGTAAGGAGGTGGTCCGTTGAGACCCGGGGCTCCGGTGGGTGCGTCCGAAGTCCCGCCGGCAGGCGCGTCCGGGGTTCCGCTGACCCTTCGTAATGCGGCGATCGCTACCGGTTTTTCGATTGGATATTTGCTGTTGGCGGCCTGGCTGACCGGGTACAAAACTGATCAGCTGGTGCTGGTGCTCCTTTTCAATGGTCTTTTTTATCTCTCCGGCGTCACCCGGCGGTTTATTCTGGGATTTACGGTCTTTATTATTTTTTGGGTCCTCTTTGACTCCATGAAAGCATTTCCCAACTACCGGTATAACGCTGTGCGAATTGAAAGTCTTTACCGGCTGGAAAAAAGATTGTTCGGGATCGGGGGGCAGACCCTCAATGAATACTGGCTGGGGCACCGGACAACTTTCCTGGATGTGCTGACCGGGATCTGCTATCTGTGCTGGATACCGCTGCCGTTGGCATTCGCGGGGTATTTGTTCTATCGCAATAAGGAGTGGCTGTTTCGTTATACACTTAGCTTTTTGCTGGTGAATCTGCTGGGTTTTGTCATTTATTATGTCTACCCGGCTGCTCCGCCCTGGTATGTGCAGGAGTATGGTTTCGTGTTCCATCCGCATACGCCGGGCAATGTGGCCGGGCTGGGGCGATTCGACAGCTTCTTCCACGTTGCGGTTTTTTCCGCGTTGTATTCCAAGAGCTCCAACGTGTTTGCGGCGATGCCTTCGCTGCATGCGGCTTACCCGCTGACGGTATTGTATTATGGGATGAAGTTCCGGCTTGGCCGGATCAATATCCTGTTTGCCCTGATCATGGCGGGTATCTGGTTCGCGGCGGTGTATAACAGTCACCATTATGTGCTGGATGTGATAGCGGGGATCGCTTGCGGGCTGGCAGGGATCTGGCTGTTCAATCTGCTCTATACGAAGGTTGGGAGGTTCAACCGGCTGGTGAAAGGCTGGGCGCAGGCGTTGCAGCCTTAGGTGCGGCGCCGATGCCCTCCACCATGATGTCCACGATAGAATCGATCTGCAGGTCGAGCCTGGGACTTAAGCGTTGCGAGACCATCAGCGGAGCCGCCAGGCCGCGAAAAGCGCTGACCATGAGATACGCAACCAGCTCGATGTTCTGATCGTTCAATTTTTTGAATTCGCCATTGGCTACACCTTCGGCGAGGATCTGCCGGACCAGTTCGACGTGGGTGGTATCGAACTGGCGTTTGAGGTCGGTCATGATGCAATGCAGTTCGTGCAATTCGCCGATCTCGCTTTTGAGCGCGTCGCTCAGGTTGCATAGTTCGTTCAGCTTGATCAGGCGGCAGCGGCAATAGATGATCAGTTTTTCCTTGGAGGTAGCGGCGTGGCGGATAGACTGGTGGATCTGGTCCAGCAGCTCATCCATTTCCGCGTGGAGGACGGCTTCGAAGATGTCTTCCTTACCCGGATAATAATAGTACAGCGAACTCTTCGCCTTGCCCAGGCTATGGGCGATATCGCCCATGGTGGTCTTTTTGAACCCGGATCTTTTGAAGAGGCTCCGGGCGGTATCAATGATGTCCCTGACGATGATCTCATCCCTTTGAGGTGTCGCGGGTGGCGCCGATGTCGCGGGCATACTGCTATGAACCTTCATATACACCAAATTTAGCACTTTTGAAACCCAATTCGGTTAATGGTTGGTGAATCTTGTATCTTCGTTGTGAGGCTCTTTTAACAAGGTGGTCACGAAACCGGTACGGATGAAACAACTGAATTGCATCCTGCTCATCGACGACGATGAGCCGACCAATTTCCTCAACCAGCTGACCCTGGAGCAGTCGGGCTGTGTCAGGTATATCCGGATCGCGCCGAGCGGTGAGGCGGGGCTGGATTATCTGCGCGGCAATCCCAGGGAATATCTGCGACCGGATCTGATCTTCCTGGATATCAATATGCCGGCTATGGATGGGTGGGAATTTCTGGAGAAATACCGGGAACTGCCGCAGGAAAAGAAGGCGGATACGGTCCTCATCATGCTGACGGCATCATTGAATCCCGACGATGAAAAAAGGACGCTTGCGATCCCCGAGGTCTCCGGATTCGAGCATAAGCCGCTGAATCAGGGGCGGCTGGAAAGACTGCTGAACAAGCATTTCAGCAATTGACCCAACACAGCGGGGTGTGCCGCGCCGCAGGAGGTTGCGCATCGGCCGGCCATGCGGAGTTAGCCGCCGGAATGCAGGTAGTCTTTGAGGTGGGTGATCGTCTCTTCGTGGGTCAGGATCGTCTCCCGCACGACATCATTGATACTGACGATGCCGCTGAGCGTATCGTTCTCAAATACCGGCAGGTAGCGGATATTTTTGTCGGACATCAGCTGCATACAGAATTCCACGGTGTCGTTCGGGGTAACCGCGGGGAAGTCCCGGGACATGATCTCCTCTACGGGAGTGTCTGTGGAAGATTTGCCCAGCAGGATGACTTTCCGGGAGTAGTCTCTTTCGGTCATGATCCCGAGGTATTGATCCCCCTCCATGACCATTACTGACCCGATGTTCTGGTTTGCCATGATCCGCAACGCTTCCAGGACGGTGGTATCGGGAGAAACTGAGATGATCGCTCTTGCTTTATGGGCAAGGATATGCGAAACTTTTTTCATATAGCCTGTTTTTTGGTGTGGGAATGGCTTTTCCCAATTTACAAATTATTTTTTTCAACCCCAACATTAACTTTGGCTCGAAACCGGGGGAACCGGGTTCACCTAAATGTTTAATTCTATGCGCATTACCGCCGCGATTGCTGCCACGCTGCTCTTGTTCTGCCTGTCCGGGCAGGTTTTGGCTCAAAAAGAGAAAGTATATGATCTGATTTCCCCGGGTGGGACCACTGCGGTCTCGGTGACCGTCAGCGCCGGAGGGATAACGTGGTCGGTCCGGCATGGGGGGCAGCCGGTGCTGGCGCCATCCGCGCTGGCGCTGCAATTGGAGGGCGGGGAAACCCTGGATGGGCATGGCAGCCCGGTCAGGGTCGGCCGGGAGACAAAGGATGAATGGATCTTGCCGCTGCATTACAAAAAAGATTCCATCCGTAACAGGTATGATCAGCTGACCCTGACCTTCCCGAAGGGGCGCTACGGTGTTATCTTCAGGGCCTATGATGACGGGGCCGCCTATCGCTGGGTTACCACCCGGAAGGACTCACTGACGATCCGGTCGGAGAAGGCGGAGTTCAATTTTCCGGCCGATGAAGAGGCGTGGATACCGTATGTCAATGACCCCAGTCCGGATATCTATACGACGTCATTCGAGAATTTCTACCGGAAGATGCGACTGTCGGAGTTCAAAAAGGATACGCTGGCTTTTTTGCCGGTGTTGGTGGATGTGGGGGGCGGCCGGAAGGTGGCGATCCTCGAGGCGGATCTGGAGGATTATCCGGGGATGTTTGTGGAGGCCGGGACTGGCGGCGGGGACGGGGTGGGTGCCGGGGCCGGGACTGGTGGCGGGGACGGGGTGGGCCGGACCTTCGGTCTGACAGGGCGGTTTGCGCCGTATCCGCTGTCGCAACGGCCGGGCGGGCATAACGGGCTGCAGATGCTGGTGACGCGGCGGGCGGATTTTCTGGCAGCCACCGCGGGTACGCGATCTTTTCCCTGGCGGATCATCGTGTGCAGTGACCATGACCGCGAACTCATGGATAACGATATGGTGTACCGGCTGGCATCGCCGTCGCGGGTAACGGATACGGGCTGGATCAAGCCCGGCAAGGTGGCCTGGGACTGGTGGAATGACTGGAATATCTCCCATGTCGATTTCCGCGCGGGGATTAATACGGATACCTATAAATATTATATCGACTTTGCGGCGGATAACCATATTGGTTATATCCTGCTGGATGAAGGCTGGTCAGATCCGACGGATCTGATGAAAATCGTCCCGGAGATCGATCTGGCAGCGATCATCGATTATGGCCGCCGGCGCAACGTCGGTGTCTGGCTATGGGCGGGGATGATGCCGCTGGATCGGGATATGGAGGAAGTCATGGGCAAGTATTCTCAGATGGGGATCAGGGGATTCAAGGTGGATTTTATGAATCGGGATGATCAGGAGATGGTCAAATTTTATTACCGTGCGGCCAAAGAAGCGGCGGCGCATCACCTGATGCTGGATTTCCATGGGGCCTACAAGCCTACAGGCCTGCAGCGGACCTATCCCAATGTCCTCAACTTCGAGGGAGTGCGGGGGATGGAAAACGAGAAATGGTCGAACGACGATTTCCCGGGATATGATGTCAGCATTCCATTTATCCGGATGCTGGCCGGGCCGCTGGATTATACCCCGGGGGCGATGAAGAACTATAACAAGGTTAATTTCAGACCCATCTTCAGTGAGCCGGAGAGCCAGGGAACGCGCTGTCATCAGCTGGCGATGTATATCGTTTATGAGGCCCCGTTCAGCATGTTGTCGGACAATCCGACCAGTTACAAGCGGGAGCCGGAAAGCGTGCAGTTCATTACAGGGGTCCCGTCCGTGTTCGATGAAACGCGGGCATTGGACGGATCAGTGGGGGAATATGCGGTGGTGGCGCGCCGGAAAGGAAAAGACTGGTATGTGGGGGCGATGACCAATTGGTCGGCCCGGGATCTGACCCTCGATCTTTCGTTCCTGGCGGCCGGATCCTACCGGGCATCGATCATGCGGGATGGGGTCAATGCGGACCGGGATGGGACGGACTATAAGACGGAAATCGTGGCGGTGACAAAGGACAGTAGGCTGAATATTCATCTGGCGCCGGGCGGGGGTTGGGTGGCGAAGATCAGTCCGGGGGATGGATCGGTTATGACGGCTCCGGGCGACTCGCCGGGTGCGGGATCAGGTACAGGGCCGGGTGGTCGGGGCCCGGCAACGCCGCCGCCGATGATCGATCTCAACCAGGTGGGTTTTTACCCCTTGGCGCCCAAAATGGCGGTGGTGACCGTCGGCGCCGCTGAAGCTTCGGCGGGCGGCGCAGGCGCGCCGGCTACAGACCGGTTCTTTGTAGTGGGAGTAAGCGGCGGAGACACGGTATTTACAGGCCGGCTGGGCCCGTTGACGGCTTCGACGAATTCGTCTTTGTCAACCCGGCTGGCGGATTTCACGGGGCTGCAGAAAGCGGGAGTTTATTGTGTCCTGGTGCCGGGAATGGAGCGTTCATATCCTTTCAGGATCGGGGATGGAGTATTGTACCCGGTGGTGAGGGCGGCGTTGAAGGGATATTATTACCAGCGATCCGGGATGGCGCTGACCCCGGAATATGCGGGGCAGTGGAGCCGGCCGGCAGGTCATCCCGATACGCAGGTGCTGGTCCATCCGTCGGCGGCGACCGCGTTGCGGCCGGCAGGAACGGTGATCTCCACGCCGGGCGGCTGGTATGATGCCGGCGATTATAATAAATACGTTGTCAATTCCGGCATAACCATGGGGACGCTGCTGGATGCCTATGAAGACTTCCCCGGCTTTTTTGATACGCTCCATACGAATATTCCGCCCATGCCGGGCGTACCCGATCTGCTCAACGAGGTATTGTACAATCTTCGATGGATGCTGACAATGCAGGACCCCAATGACGGCGGGGTCTATCATAAATGCACAAACGCTGCTTTTGACGGGATGGTGATGCCGGGTGTGACGAAGGCCCCGCGTTATGTGGTGGCGAAAGGGACGGCCGCCACGCTTGATTTTGCGGCGGTGATGGCGCAGGCTGCGCGGGTATTGCGTCATTTCCGGACTTCCCTGCCCGGCCTTTCCGACTCCTGTCTGCATGCGGCCGTAGAAGCCTGGAAATGGGCGGCTGCAAATCCAGACAAGATCTATGACCAGGACGCGATGAACAAGGTATTCTCGCCACGCATCACAACCGGCGCGTACGGTGACCGGCATCTCGGTGACGAATGGTTCTGGGCTGCCTGTGAATTGTGGATTACGACGCTTGATGCACGCTATTACCCGGAACTGGAAAAGCATACGGGCGATATGCCGGCGGTGCCTGCATGGTCTAACGTAGCGAGGATGGGAGACCTTACCTTGCTCCGCAACAGAGGCTCGATGTCCGGGAAATATCAGATGTGGCTTGACTCGTTGCAACAGGGGGTATTGAACCTGGCAAATAAGTTGGTGGAGCGGGGACGCGGCACCGCTTTTCACACAGTGATGGGTGCAAGCAAAACGGATTTCGTTTGGGGTAGCAACTCTGTCGCAGCGAATCAGGGAATGCTATTGGTCAGTGCGTGGCTCCTGTCAAAGGATCGCCGTTACCTTGACGCAGCGCTGGGTAATCTCGACTATCTGCTTGGTCGTAATGCGACAGGGTATTGTTTTGTGACAGGTATCGGAACGCATTCAACCATGCATCCGCATCACCGGCCATCGGTCGCAGACGGCATCATCCCCCCCGTGCCGGGGTTGATGGCAGGGGGCCCCAATCCCGGTCGGCAGGATCATCAGCGCTATGCGTACGCGGAGCCCGAAACGTCCTATACCGATCAGGACGCGGCATACGCCTCCAATGAGATCGCCATCAATTGGAACGCTCCCCTTGTCTATCTCGCGGGCGCGATCGAGGCCTTGCAAGGCAGCTTATAGCGGACGCACCCAAATGTTCCTGAAGCTGATGGGCTTGCTCTTGTCGCCGTGCGCCTGTAACTTGATGGGGCAGGCGCCATGGGCTTTATAGTAAGGCAGGCCGATGTAGCGGGTTTGGCCTTTCAGCACGAAATTGTTCTGGACCAGCACGCCGTTCAGGAACACAGTGACGCGGGCCGAATCGCGGAGACTGCCGTCATCGTTAAAAACGGGGGCGGTCCAGACCACGTCGTAGCTCTGCCATTGGCCGGGCGGGCGGCAGGGGTTGGCCAGCGGGATGCCTTGTTTGTAGATGCTGCCTGCCTGACCGTTGACGTAGGTCGGGTTATTGTAGTTGTCCAATATCTGTAGTTCGTAACCGCCGTCGCCTTTCCCGGTCGAAGCGAGAAAAATCCCGCTGTTGCCGCGAGCCTGATCGGAGCCGGTAATGTCGGAAGGGATGCGGTATTCCAGATGGAGCTGGTAGTTCGTGAAGGTACGTTTGGTCTGGATATTCCCTGTCTTCTTGTCAACGGTCAGGATGCCGTTCGCGACGACCCACGTGGCAGGAGAGCCGTCGGAGACCTTGACCCATTCGTCTTCGTTCCGTCCGTTGAAGAGGATGATGGCGTCGGAAGGCGCGTCGCCGCATTTTGCGCCCGGCGTTACAACCGGAGGGACAGGTGAATAGACCTCTGTGGTACGATGATCTTTGATCGTGTCGTTCGGGTTCTGTGCGCGGACGACAGTCATGCCTGTCAGCAGGCCAAGAATGGAAAGCAAGATCGCCCGGCGAAAAGTAGGGCAAGCTAATTGTAGCATAGTAGTGAGATTGAAAATGAAGTGACAATTTAGGGCTTTTTTCCCAAAAAAGCCGCCCCGGTCATCCGGCGGCGGCTTACTGTCAACCTTCTATGTTACCTGTCAAAATTTGATAAATGATATTGTCGTGCTGCCCGATGCGGTCAGATACTGAAGGATGTAGGTCCCGGGCTCGAGGGCCAGGACATTCAACTGCTGGACATTGGCGGCCGTTGCATTTGCCGACTGGACGATGCGGCCCCGCATGTCAACGATCCGGAAGACACCCTTCTCCGCTGCCGCGTTGCCGAGAGTGACGGTCACTAGGTCGTGGGCGGGATTTGGGGACAGCGCGATGAAGGATGGATTCTGTGTCCGGACGCTCACGATCGGGGACCAGCTCGCGTGGCCGTCCTGATCGACCTGTTTCAACCGGTAGTAATTCACGCCGTCGAGCGGGGCAGCATCGGTATACGAATAACGTTGCTGGATATCGGTAGTTCCGGCGCCGGGAACGGTGCCGATCGAATCGAAGTCAACGCTGTTGCCGCTTCTCTGGATAGCGAAATACCGGTTGTTGACCTCATTCGATGTGACCCAGTTCAGCCCCACCGTTCGATTGGATTGAAGCGTGGCGGCAAAGGACAGGAGCGTGATCGGCAGGGGAGTGCCGTAATGGAGGCCGGTAGCGAGCGTTTGTGACCAGCCGTCCAGAACCCGAACAAAGAGGTAGTGGCTGCTGTCGCTCAGCCCGCTGACGTCTACCGGGAAGGTATAGTTTACGAGATTGGTCGTCCCGGTGATCACTACGGGTGTTCCATTGCCGAAACCCGGATCCGTGTCGAAGAAATATTCCAAGAGGGTAATGTTGCCGGGTGTGGGATTGGAGGGTATGATCAGCGACGTGGAGAGAATAGCGAGATCCGATTCGTTCGTCAGGCTCCAGTGGCCATTCGCGTCGGCAGTGCGCAGATAAAGCCGGTGGACGCCTGTTGACAAGCTGTTTATCGGGATAACGCTGTTAATGTTGGTGGTGAGCCCCGGCGTCACGCTGAGCGCGGTGCCCTTGCCGATACCGGGGTCGGTGTCGAAAAAATATTCGGCCTTGGTCATATTAACGAGTGCCGGGTTGGATGCGATCGTCACGGGCGTGACGATGAAGAGGGCCTGGGTGTTGGTCAGGCTCCAATGGCCGTTGGCGTCCACGGTCCGGAGAAAGAGATGATGTATACCGTTTGCCAGGCTGTTGACGGGGATGGACGTGTTGGAGATCGTGATGGGATTCCCTGCCGTGACCGACAGGGAGGCGCCCTTGCCAAGACCGGGGTCCGTATCGAAGAAATATTCAGCGCCGGTGATATTGACCGTACCGGGATTGGCGGGCAGGTTAAAGGACACCTGCGCTTGCCCCTGCAAGCCGGCCAGCAGCAGACATACCACGATTCCCGGGGTCAGGCGCGATGCGGATCGTTGCATACGAGTCTTGTTTGATGAGTTCAATGCGAAGCGGCGCTGATCGTGACATTGATGCTCGCCGTACCCGTGTTGACCTGCGACGGCGCCGTGAGGGCGTAAATGCTCGGAATGCCGGGCATTCCCGACAGGACGTAAGGAGCCGGTCCGCCAAAGGCGCCGCAATCGACGGTAGTGCTGTTCAGGGCGCCGGCGCCAAGCGCCGGAGACCCGGAGGCCAGCGCATAGTCGCCATCCGGGGAATAGTTGGAGGCGTCCGCTCCCCAGCCGACATAGACGGTGGTGAAATCCGTAACGCTGAAGACGTTGGCGTTCCCGGCAGGGATGCCGGAAGTAGCGGAAGAGGTAGAGATGATATTGTTGAAATAGACGTTTGTTGAGGCGTATGTTCCCAAAGAGGGGGCATACAGGATATTATTTTGAAAAGTGAAATTCGACGCACTGATATAGGCCGCGCCGTAGGTGGTCGATCCAATATCATTGTTGATCAGATAGCCGTTTATCCCACCGATATTGGTTGTGAAATTAATCCCATAGGTTATAATATTGTTGTAGATGAGTGTGTTGGTGGCGCCGTAGCTGGCGGAATAGCCGGAAATGATGTAAAGGACATTCTGCCGGATCGTGTCGTTGTTGCTATTGCCGGTGTAGCCCAGATACAAGTAAGTGGTGCCCATGTTGCAACGCTCGATCGTAATCGTGTTATCGCCCAACAAGAGATTACTGCCGATCGTCATTCCGGAGAGGACCGATCCCGCGCTTCCGGAGACAAAATATATGTAACTGAGCGTCGAAGGGTTTGTATTGGCCTGGGTATTCGGGTTGAGATGGGTGCCGGACAGGTAATAGCCGGTCCCCATAATGACCAGCTTTTTGGAAAGGCTGGCGCCGGTATAGGTTGTCGCGGATGATTCCAGGTAAATCGTATCACCGGCGCTGGCGCCGGTAACGGCTGCCGGGAAGTCGGCGAAATCGGCGTTGATCCCGACATTATTGTTCACCCGCCAGATCCTGGCGGCGGCGCGGGGACCCCAAAGGACGAGCGGACAGAAGATCAATAGGGTAAAAATCTCTTTTTTCATATTTGATGTTTTGATTAATGGCATAGTACTGCGGGGCCCTGCAGATGCAGAACAGCGAGGGCACATTCGGTGGTGAGGTGAAGCCGTCGGATTTGATAAGATGACGGACTGAGAGTGAAGCGGAGACAAAAGTAGCGCGGATCCGGGGGGCCGGCAATACCGAATTAGGGGGACATCGGCGAAAGCCGGAGAACGGGGATGAAACTTTTCGTATTGGGATTATTATGAGTAGCTTTATGGCACTTCAATCCCTCAACTCTTTGGCTGCGCTGTCCAGGCTGATAACACCAATGACGGCAAGTATTTTGCTGATGGCACCCGGTCGTCCGATCATGGCGCAGGCGCCATTGTCACATATCTTCCGGCATATCACCCAGGACGACGGACTGGCGGGAAACAGAATATTCGGCATCCTGAGGGACGACAAGGGTTTTATGTGGATCAGCACGCAGAACGGGTTGCAGCGTTACGACGGCAATTCGTTTACTACCTGGCATCATAATCCGGCCGATACCAACAGCCTGCCTACCGATGCGAGTGTCTGCAAGCTGCAGGACGTGGACGGGAACCTTTGGCTCTGCAGCTGGCCATTGGGTTTTACGGTTTTCAATCCCCGGACGGAAAAATTCCGGCGGGACGTTGTCCCCGGTGTGGTCAACGCGCTCAACGCGTGTATGGATAAGGATAGCAATGTGTGGCTGGTCTCGGGCCGTTCCCTTGATGAATACCAGCGGTCGACGGGGCGGGTGATCTCTTTCCGGCATCAGTTGCCGGCTGACATTGACTTTTACAAGTCTATCTTATTTGACAGGTCGTCCGGTCGCCTCTATATCAATAGCGGCAAGTACGGGATCTGCATCTTTGATCCGGCGGAAAAGAAATTCTATTACCGGTTGAGTAACCCCAACGGGTGGCCGCTGCTCAAGCCGGCAGACCCCGTCGGCACGCTGCTCCTGGACCGGGAAAACGGGCTTTGGGCCAATACCTTTTCCGGCAAGCTGTTCAGGGTCGACTTGCTTTCGGGGAAGGTTACCCGCTTTTTAATGCGCGAGCCGGCGCCTGCGGGACGTCGCCCAAAGAAGGGGCCGCGAAAGATTTTGGTCGGGCCGATGCTTGAAGACCGCTGGGGGAATTTCTGGTTCGGCAGCGGCGGCGACCTCCTGCACGTGCGCCTGGACGGCCCTCCCTTGCTGGATGCAATCCATGAGAACGCTGCAGATAATCACGGGTTTCATTCCGGCGGCAACATAAATTGTCTATACGAGGATCCCGAGGGTGATGTATGGATCGGCACGGATGCGGGCATCGATATCATCAACCCGGGCGTGCAACGATTTATTTCCGTTCCGCTGATCCCGCCGGACGCAACGGGCGTGAAGAGATACAGTGTTTTGAATTTCCTGCAACGGGACAATGGCGATATCTGGGTCGGCACTTACTTCGGCGGCATCTTTGTCTTCGACAAGTCCCTGCACCTGAAGACAAGGTATCTTGCCGATGATAAAAACCCCGGCAACCCCCACCGGCTTCCGGTCGGAGCGGCGTGGTCCTTTCTTCCGCAGCCAGGCGGCAGGATCGTGATCGGTTCCCAGCGCGGCTGGCTTTCCATATACGACCCGGTGAAGGGGACTTTCCACAGCTGGCAGCCGGGAGGATTGCACCGGCTGACGATTGTGAACATGCTGCCCGATACGGGCGGCAACGTCTGGATGGCCCTCTACCGTGGGCTGGGCAAATGGGACCGGCGGACAGACAGTTTTTGCTATTACTCCGACTTCATTCCTTATCGCGGCGATACTTCGGCGGTAGCCCTGGACATGATAGAGGACCGGGAACATCACATCCGGGTGGCCACTTTCGATCATGGATTGCAGGATTTCCTTCCGGCGGCAGGCAAGTTCGTCGCGGTCGATACGCCAAAAGGCGGCCCCGGAAGCATCTCCAGCGCCGCGCTGCAATCTGTTATCCGGGTTGGGGATACGCTTCTGGCGATGGGGACGCCGGATGCCGGCATCAACCTGTGCCATCTGCCGGATCGGAGCTGGTCTTATATCACCGCCGCAGACGGGTTACCTACCAACAACGTAACCGCCTTGTATTTCCAGCCGCCCTCGAGCCTTTGGGCCGCAACCGACCAGGGGCTTTGCCGGGTAGACCTGGCAACCCGGCACGTGACCACCTATGGCCTGGAGGACGGGATCGCCGGGGACGATTTTTCCGACCTGCTCAGGTTTTACAAGCTGCGTGACGGCCGGCTGCTGGCAGGGTATAAGGGAGGGATCGTAGCCTTCAACCCGGACAGCCTGTTCGCGCATGCCCCTCCCCGTGATGTGACGATTACCGGCATCGGGGTCTTCGAGCAGCCATTGTCCGTGGATTCGGTCCTGCACGGGTCGGATACGGCGATATTTTCGTATCGCCAGAACTTCATCAGCATCCAGTATTCATCCCTGAGTTTTACCGAGCCGGGAACAAAATACTATTACCAGCTGCAGGGGATCGACCCCGGCTGGGTCAGTGCCGGGCACAGCCGGGTCGCGAGCTACACCAACCTTCCGGACGGGCATTACCTGTTCAAAGTGAAATGCGAGAATACCGACCGGGTCCCTTCCCGGCAGGTCACTTTCCTTCATCTCATCATCGTCCCGCCGATCTGGCGTACGGGATGGTTCTACGGCCTCGTCATTGTCCTGATCGCGAGCCTGCTGTATGCGTTCTACCGATACCGGATCGGCCAGATCCTGGCGATGCAGACGATGCGGAACAAGATCTCCAAGGACCTGCATGATGATCTTGGC
Source organism: Puia sp. (assembly GCA_035508835.1). GTDB lineage: Bacteria > Bacteroidota > Bacteroidia > Chitinophagales > Chitinophagaceae > Puia. Next base: position 8,717 of record DATJMG010000060.1, on the reverse strand, counting down.
GCGACCTTATCGAGTATTGCCGTACTCAGTGAGATCGCCAGGAATTCCATCCAGCGGGGAAGTCCCCAGCAGAGTTTCCCCATGCTCGAGAAGATCAGTACTTATTCGCGGGATATGGTGGACAAGATGCGGGATATTGTCTGGGCGATCAACCCGGCGAATGATAGCCTGGAGAATATTGTCAAACGGTTACAGGCTTACAGCACCGAAGCCTGCGGAGAAAAAGGGATCCATTTTTCCCTGCAGTTGGAGAACGATTTCGTCAATCAGTCGGTGTCCATGAGTACCCGAAAGAATCTATTTCTGATCTGTAAGGAGGCGGTTCACAATGCTGTCGCGCATTCCGGATGCAGCCGGATCTTCGCATTGTTCGACGCCCCGCCGGGATTTATCCACGTCACCATCGCCGATAACGGAAAGGGGTTCGATCCGAACGGCCAGGTATCAGGAAACGGGCTAAGTAATATGCGGTCAAGGGCGGCGGAAATGCGGGCATCGCTGGAGATCAATCCCGGAGAGCCCGGGACGATCGTCGAGCTGCGGCTGGCTGTCCCGAAAATTCGGTCATCATAGGAACAATCCATTCTTTACCTTTAAACATGTCAATCCGGGTTGCATTATTCGAGGATAACAGAAAATTCCTGGACGCCCTTTCGATCTTTATCGGCTCCGTGCCGGAATTGGAGCTTGCAGGGTCGTTTGGGGATACGAGTGATCTGCCGGGCAAGATGGCGGAAGCAGATCCGGATGTCGTACTGATGGATATCGGGATTGCGCCGCTGGATGGTATCGAGGCAACGCGGTGGATCATCGGGAAGCATCCCGGCGTAAAGGTGCTGATGCAGACGGTTTTTGATGAGGACAGCAAGGTGTTTTCCGCCATTTGCGCGGGCGCGTCGGGTTATGTCCTGAAGACGGCACATCTGGACGTCCTGCTGCCTTATATCCTGGATGTATATGAAGGTGGCGCGGCGATGTCGCCTACGATTGCCGGCAAGACACTCCGGTTGTTCAGGGATCATTTTCAGCCGGGGGGAAAATATGCGGACTACAAGCTAAGCGCCCGTGAAAAGGAGGTATTGAAATACCTGGTGGACGGATATAGCTATAAAATGATCGCCGACCGCTGCCAGGTGAGTTTTGAGACGGTCAAGACCTATATCAAGCGCATCTATGAGAAGCTGCACGTGGCCAGCATGACGGAAGCGGTGGTCAAGGCGCTTAAAGAGAACCTGGTGTAGGGGGGTCGAAGGTATTCGGCCAGCCCTCTTCGCGCAGGGCGGCAACTTTGCCCAGCGCGTCGGTCTCCAGCTTTGCCTTGTATTCGATTACCCGTTGCCGAACGATAGGATCGAATGCGCCGATGATCTGGGCGGCCAGGATGCCCGCATTCTTGGCGCCATTGAGGGCCATGGTAGCTACCGGCACGCCGCCGGGCATTTGCAGGATGGACAGCACCGAGTCCATGCCGTCGATCGAGTTGATCGACTTGACAGGGACGCCGATCACGGGCAGCGGGGTGAGCGAAGCAACCATGCCGGGAAGATGCGCGGCGCCTCCCGCTCCGGCGATTATGACCTTGAGGCCGCGTTCCACGGCCCTGGTGGCATAGTCGACCATCCGGCGGGGAGTCCGATGTGCCGAAACGACGGTCACTTCACAGGGGACTGCCAGCTCTTCCAACATTTCCGCCGCCGCCTTCATGACAGTCAGGTCACTGTCGCTGCCCATGATGATACCTACCAGTGCTGTGCTCATAATCTGTTATTTACTCACCACTCTAAGGGTGTTCCTGATCTTGTGCGCCTTATGGACGAGGTCCTGTTTCTCGCGGCTGATGATGGTGACGTGGCCCATTTTTCTGCCTGCCTTCGTATCGGTCTTACCATAAATATGGACAAAGACGTTATCCATCTGGAGCACCTCATCCAATCCCTCGTACTGTGCCTCTCCCTCACAGCCTTCGGAACCCAGGAGGTTGACGATGGCTCCGGGCAGGATGAGGTCGGTATTGCCCAGCGGGTAACCGAGGATCACGCGCCATAGCATGTCGAATTGGGAGCTGTAATTGGCTTCGATCGTATGGTGACCGCTGTTATGCACCCGGGGCGCGGTCTCGTTGACAAATACTTCGCCCTGGCGGGTAACGAAAAGCTCTACGGCGAAAATACCCGGGGTTTTCAGTTCCTTCACCACGCGAAGGGAGATGGCTTCGATCTTCCAAAGGACGTTTTGTGGCAGATCGGCCGGGCAGATCTGATAGTCCAGCAGATTGAGCCGGTTGTCGAAGACCATGTCCACCGGGGGGTAAAGGGCGCACTCTCCTTTATCGTTGACGGCGATGATCTGTGCGACCTCCTTGTCGATCGTAATCATTTTCTCGAGCACGGCCGGGGCATCGAAGCCTTTTTCGAGGTCGTCCTTTGTCCGGATGATTTGGACGCCGCGGCCGTCATAGCCGCCGGCGCCGATCTTGTGTACGGCCGGAAGGAAGTCGGCGCGGTCACGAAGTGCGGAGCGGTTGTCGGTAACGATATATTCCGCGGTAGGAACACCGTGTTCGGAATAGAAACGCTTTTGGGTGATCTTATTGTTGATCGTGCGGAGTGCAGAAGGCCGGGGATAGATTTTTACCCCTTCGGCTTCCAGCTTCTCCAGGGCGTCGGCATTGACGGATTCGATCTCGATCGTGAGCGCGTGGAGGTCTTTTCCGAATTGATAGACGTCGTCGAAATTCCGGATATCCCCTTTGACAAAGTGATGGCAGAGATGTGCCGCGGGGCAGTTTTCGTCGTCTTCCAGGACCCAGGTCTCCACGGGATAATTGGCGGCCGCCTGCAGCAGCATTCGCCCTAATTGTCCTCCGCCCAGAATGCCCGCTTTTACCATGTCCATATATTTGGCCGAAGATAGAGAAAACTCGTTTCCGATTGGACCTTTTTTCAAAATATTGGTTACCTTTATTTTACGACCTTTTTCTGAAATATATATGCGCCCGGACTACTCTCATAAAATTTTCGACGACAAGCGAATGCATCAATTTTTCTTTCAGGAAGCGCTCGCCCGGGCCTCCGCGTCAGCCTGGTTCCTATAGGGTGATACATTTTTAAGGTTTCTATTTTTTAACATTTCTAAATACCAAATTATATGCCTGGTGCTGCTGCTACCAATATTCGCGCTTCACATGCTGCCGATAACGATTTCCTGCCATTGCAGGGAACGGACTATGTCGAATTCTATGTCGGCAATGCCAAACAAGCCGCCCACTATTACCGATCCGCCTTTGGATTTCAGCCTATCGCCTATTGCGGTCCGGAGACAGGCAACCGTGAGACGGTAAGTTATGTCGTACGTCAGCATAAATTAACCTTCGTGTTCACTACGGCGCTCCGGCCGGACCATCACGTGGCGGATCATGTCCATCGTCATGGAGATGGGGTCAAGGCGCTGGCGCTTCGGGTGGATGACGCCACCGGCGCCTGGAAGGAAACCACGGCAAGGGGCGGCAGGAGCTACCTGGAACCGGTCACGCTGACGGACAAATCCGGGGAGGTGACGTTGAGCGGTATCTATACCTATGGAGAAACGGTCCATTTGTTTGTCGCGCGGAACCATTACCAGGGAGTGTTCATGCCCGGTTTCCGGGAGTGGAAGCCGGCCTATAATCCGTCGCCGACCGGTTTGTTGTATGTAGACCACTGTGTCGGGAATGTGGGCTGGAACCAGATGGATCCCTGGGTGCGCTTCTATGAGCAGGTCATGGGGTTCCGGAATATCCTTTCTTTCGACGACAACGATATCTCCACTGAATACTCCGCCTTGATGAGCAAGGTGATGAGTAACGGCAACGGATTCGTAAAATTTCCCATCAATGAGCCCGCGGAGGGGAAAAAGAAATCGCAGGTAGAGGAATACCTGGAGTTTTATCAGGGGGAAGGAGTTCAGCATGTGGCGATGGCTACCGCCAACATTGTGGAGACGGTTACCCAACTGAGGGACCGGGGAGTAGAGTTCCTGAAGGTGCCCTCCTCCTATTACCGGGACTTGCTGAAGCGGGTCGGGAAGATCGATGAGGATATCGCGCCGCTGGAAGAGCTGGGTATCCTGGTTGACCGGGATGATGAAGGCTATCTGCTGCAGATCTTCACCAAGCCGGTGGAAGACCGGCCAACCTTATTTTTCGAGATCATCCAGCGCAAGGGCGCACAAAGTTTCGGGAAGGGTAATTTCAAGGCGTTGTTTGAGGCGATCGAGCGCGAGCAGTCTGCGAGGGGTAATTTGTAGGCGGGTACCCCGATCGGGGCCGACGGGGCCCGACTTGGAAATGTGGCAGGTTTTTTGTTCCTTGTGGGAGTATCCCAACTATGTCTTTTACAACCTATTTGAGGGCTTTGATCCTTGTCGCGGGCATCACATCCACCGGTACTCTATCCGCCCAGAATGCCGTCTCATCCCTTCATTTTATCGATTATCAACGGTCCATTCCAAGGGTCCAGGACCTCATGAACCGGAAAGAGGACACCCTGCGGAAGCAGTTCCGGGAAAAAGGGTTGGTCTGGCCGGCGCGATATGTCTATATCCGGTCTTTCAAATATGACAGCGAGATGGAGGTTTGGGTGAAGAACAGCAAGGAGGAGCGGTATCGGCTTTTCAAGACGTACAAGATCTGTGCGATGGCGGGAACCCTGGGGCCCAAGCGAATGGCGGGCGACTACCAGGTCCCGGAGGGGTTCTATTATATCGACGAGTTCAATCCGAAGAGCGAATATCATTTTTCCCTGGGGCTGAATTATCCCAATGCATCGGATCATATTCTCAGTGACAGCGTACAGCCGGGCGGGGATATCTATATTCACGGGAGCTGCGTGACGACGGGCTGTATCCCCATCACGGATGCCCAGATCGAAGAATTGTACGTACTGGCGGTCCATGCAAAGGACCTGGGGGAGGATTTTATCCCGGTACATATCTTCCCGGTGAACTTCAACAATCCCCGGAGCGTGGAATATCTGAACAAGTATCTTCAGACGTTTTCGGAATATGCGCCCTTTGCCCGCAGCATGCGCAGCGCCTTTGAATACTTCGAGAAATACCGGGAGGTTCCGTTTGTCATGGTCAACGGGAAAGGCGAGTATGTAACGGAGGAGGCTGCCGCCACCGAGGCGCTGGTAAAGGTACCGAACCTGGAGCCGGTGGCTGCGTCCACGGCCCGGAAGAAGCCGGTACGCGCGCGGCCGGAGCGGGTCGATCCGGTCCCCGAGAGCCAGCTGGCTACCGCGGTGGATAAACTCCCCGAGTATCCGGGGGGCAACAGCGCTTTCCAGGTTTTCCTCAATAAATTATGTAAGGAGAGTGTCAAGGATCTGGGGGGCCAGAGTAAGGCCTTTGTTATGGTCGAGTATGTGATCGATTCTTCGGGCAAACCGGTCTATGCAAAGGCGATCCGCGGGGGGAATGACGTCATGAATGAGAAGATCGAGGATGCTTTCCTGGGGATGCCGCAATGGGAGCCGGCTACGCATGGCGGGACCCCGGTGGCGATGAAGTTAAAGCAAACGGTGATGGTGGGGGCCAATTGACGACCCCGGCCCCTCCGCGGGTTCAGCGCATCAGGATTTGCACGGTCTCGCGCGTTTGTTGTCTCAGCACCTCCGTTTTTCCTGCAGTTAGTCTTTCGACGGTTTCTTCGTTATAATGCCGGATGGTCAGCAGGGTCAGCCCGCGCTCTACCTGCACATCAAAAAATTCCGCGGCTGCGAGCGCCAGCTTTTCGATCTTGTCCACCCGGTCATCCAGGCAGACCTGGAGGCTGACGGCGCCCGTCTGGATGAGATTGGGTTTGATCCGGATACGCCCGCAAAGATGATAAAGCCGTTCCGCGCCCGTTTCCCCCACAAATGAGAAGTCTTTTGAATGGAGGTGCAGCAGTACCTGGCCCTGTTTCAGCACGATGATCGGCGGAAGGTGTTTGACAGACTGGTTATGGATGACCGTTCCGGGCAGGGAAGGGTCGAGGAAGCATTTTACATAAAGGGGGATGTCGTTATTCTGAAGCGGCTTGATCGTCTTGGGATGGATCACCTGTGCGCCATAATAGGCCATTTCGATGACCTCATCATAGTTGAGCTCGCCAAGAATGACGGCATCCGGGAATTGTCGCGGGTCCGCATTCATGACGCCTTCGACGTCTTTCCAGATCGTCAGACTTTCGGCCTTCATCATGGCGGCGAAAACGGCGGCGGTATAGTCGCTCCCTTCACGGCCGAGGGTAGTGCTCTCGTTGTCCGAAGTGGCGCCGATGAATCCCTGGGTCACGACCATCTTTTCGGTCTGAAAAAGCGGCAGGACCTGTTCGCGGACCTGCTCGTCGGAGTAATTCCAGTCGATGGCGGCGTCGCGGAAATTGGCGTCCGTGCGGAAGATGTCGCGGACATCGATCCACTGGTTGCCGATCCCGGCTTCGGCGAGCCAGGCGCTGACAATGGAAGTGGACAGCAGTTCGCCGATGCAGACGACCTGGTCGTAATAGTAGTCGTAGTCCTTCACGGGCTTATCGTGAAGCAGCCATTCGATCTCCGTAAAAAAGTCTTTAAGCTGGGCTTCCGCAGCGAGGTAGTTGCGGACCAACAGGTATTTGGCGGTGGTGAGGTGGCTGTCCCGGATCTGGCCGAAGAGCCGGAGGGCTTCTTCACGGGCGCCATTGTAAAAGGATTCGGCTACTTTTTCCAGGGCGTTGGTCGTTTTACCCATGGCCGACACGACGACGAGAAGCGGCTCTTCCTGGTACGAACGAAGGATGACGGGCAATCGTTGGATGCGTTCTATGCTGTTGACGCTTGCACCGCCGAATTTGAAAATGTTCATCCCGCAAATATAATGATATCGGCCGATCCACTTACTTTTGCGGGTAAACGGAAAGCCCATATGAGTATCGATCGGAAAGTGCTTACGCTCGACGAGTTCACGCTTCAGCAACTACGGATGTTCCCCAATGCTACCGGAGAATTGAGCAATCTGCTTCGGGATATCGGTTTGGCCGCCAAGCGGGTAAATGTCGAGGTTAATAAAGCCGGGCTGGTCGATATCCTGGGGGATGCGGGCTCAGTGAACGTTCAGGGCGAAGATGTCAAGAAGCTGGATATCTATGCGAACAACCAACTGATGGGGGTTTTGCGGCATGGGATCAGCTGCGCGGGCATCGGCAGTGAAGAGCTGGATGATTTTGTCGTTTTCAATGATGAGATCAGCAACAATTCGAAATATGTTTGCCTGTTCGATCCGCTGGATGGGAGCGGCAACATCGACGTCAACGTATCGATCGGCACGATCTTCGGGGTCTACCGGCGGGTCAGCGAGCGTGGCGGGCCGTGTACGCGGCAGGACTTCCTGCAGCCGGGGAGCAAGCAGGTCGCAGCCGGCTATATCATTTACGGGTCTTCGACGATGATGGTATATGCCACGAGGCGCGGGGCGAATGGATTTACGCTGGATCCGTCGATCGGGGAATTCACGTTGAGCCATCCCAATATCCGATGTCCGGAATCGGGGAAGATCTATTCGGTCAATCATGGGAACTTCTTTCAATATGACGAGCGCGTAAAGGAGTACATCGATGCCTGCCAGAAAAAGGATAAAGATAATGGCGGTCCTTATACGCAGCGGTATATCGGGTCGATGGTCTCGGATGTGCATCGGAACCTGATCAAAGGAGGCATCTTTATGTATCCGGCGACAGTCAGCCGGCCCAGCGGCAAGCTGCGGTTGTTGTATGAGTGCAACCCGTTCGCCTTTATCGTCGAGGTGGCGGGGGGCAAGGCGACGGATGGCCGGCAGCGGATCCTGGATATCCAGCCGACCGAATTGCATCAGCGCAGCCCCTTTTTTGTCGGCAGCCGGTTAATGATGGAAGAGCTCGAGGGCTTTCTTAACAAGGGGTAAGGAGAAGCTGGCACGAAAGATGTTCTTTACGCGGGGTCTATGTTACTTCGAGCCGTTTCTTTTCTTTTGATCTTTGGGTGGATTTCGCCCGGGTGGGCGACTGGGCGGGTTGCGCCCGGGTTGGTGGCGCCAAAGCCACCGGCCTCGAGTACCAGGATTTCCCGGGAGATCCTGTTCTTTGTCAACGAATTTCGCCGGTCGAAAGGCTTGCCTGCCTTAGAGGCCAATTCTTATATTTCTTCCGTTGCGTTGGGGCACAGCCGGGATATGCTGACGGGAAAAAGCCCATTTGGTCATGACGGGTTCCGGCAGCGGATCGACCGGATCAGCGGGAAGCTCGGCAAGCTGCATGTCGCGGCGGAGAATGTGGCTTCGGGTCCGATGGATGCCCGCGAGGTGGTCGACGGCTGGCTTCACAGTCCGGGTCACCGCCGCAACATCATGGGTGATTTCCGGCTGACCGGGATAGGGGTGGCGGAAGCGTCGAACGGGATGATCTATTTTACCCAGATATTCGTGAAGTGAGAGGGCGATCCCGGCCTTTTCCGTAACTTGCTTCCCATGACAGAGAAGATCATTATTTCCGTCAGTCAGCTCACCAAGAATTACGGTAATTTCCAGGCAGTCAAAGGGATCAGCTTCGAGGTCCGGGAGGGAGAGATCTTCGGGCTGCTGGGACCGAACGGAGCAGGCAAGTCCACTACCCTGGAGATCATCGAAACCTTACGCGAGAAGACCAGCGGGAAGGTCATGGTCGATGGGTTGGATCTTGACAAGGA
>DATJMG010000059.1:0-15574 GCA_035508835.1 Puia sp. | reverse complement strand
AGCGGGCTTGCAGCATATAGATATAGGATTGGAGGAATTCGAGTTCTTCGTCCAGGGGGATGGTCTGGCTGGTGTTTTTGCCCAGCAGCTGGCGGTAGAGGTCGGATAGTTTCAGGAGGAAGGGTTCTGCGCGGTCGTCCTTGTCGCGGATCATGATGCGGAGGGTCCCGAGGGCGTTGAAGAGGAAGTGGGGGTTCACTTGTTGTTTGAGTACCTCGAAGCGGGTGCGCAAGTTTTCGTTTTGGAGCTCTGCGTTTGCGAGCAGGATGTCTTCTTTTTCCGCGAGGGAGGCCAGGGTGGCCTGGATGGAGAGGATGATCAGCGAGGCGAGGGCCAGCTTGATGAAGGAGAGGACAGGCGGGGTATTGGCGTTTATGTGAAAGTCGAGCAGATCGATGAGGCGCATGAAGCCCATGATGAGGATGAGGTTGACGAGCGTTTGGATCGTGAGGCGGATGGCGCCGGGGCGGCGGTTCTTAAAACGGTCGGCGATCCATTGGTCGACGGCCCAGAGCAGAAGGAGGAAAATGAAGCCGGAGAGCCAGGAGCCGATGATACGGCGGGGTTCGACGCCGTTGGTGTAAATATTGGTATTGAGGAGGCTGATGCCCGGCATGAGGAAGGCGCAGAGAAGAGGGAGGAGGATCTTCCTGCTGGTGGATTTGTTTTTGGCCGGGAGAGTGGGCAATTATGCTGGCTTTGAACTGCGAAGATATAAAAAAATGACCCGGGGAATCCGGGTCACCAGGTATGTAAGGTAGTTGGTCGTGCCTAGCGAATGTCTACGTCGGCCGACCAGTTGATGCCGGCAGGCTCCGGGCGGTGATGGGCTGCATACCATTCCCGGTGGTGGTGATGGTAGTGATGGTAATAGCGGCCTTCGTATCCCGTGTAACAACTGGTCAAGGCAAAAGTTATGGTGAGCAGAAACAAAGCCAAGCTCAGCACGTTTTTTATCGTGTGCTTCATAAAAAGTGGTTTTTAAGTATATTGATTCGAAAATCCTGCCAGACGCAAAACGCGGGTATAGAGGGGGTTAGTATATGATACGCAAAAATAATGTGGATAAATTGCCCCTGCGGGGGGTGGGACGCCGGGTGTGCCGGACGCCGATGGTGATGGTCTTTTTGCTTATTTGGCAAGGGGTCCGGGGGCAGGGATCTTTTGAGGGGAGTTGTGTGTACCGGGTAGCGGTGCAGTCGAAGGTGGCGGATCTGAGTGACCGGGATATTCATAAGGTGTTAACGGTCGGGGATGTCATGACGGTGACGGTCAAGGATGGTAATTACAAATTGTCGACGGAGTATGCGGATACCTATATTGTCAAAAATGACCGGAAAGAGTACATCAAATTCCGCAAGATCGATACAGTGTTCTATCTGAATTTCGATGCGGATACGGATCGGGTGACGGGTATTGTCCGGAGCAATTCGGTCGTTATGGTGGGAGGGTATCCGTGCAAGGGGATCACGATCGAGACGAGTAAGGTCTCGCGGCAATATTATTATTCCACGACGATGAGGACGAATCCGGATGACGACCAGTATGACATGCTGGCGCAGGCCGAGTTGTATGCGACGGAGACGGGTGGCGGGTTGAAGATGTGGATCCGGACGGATTATCCCTATGCGATAGAGGTAGATAGTTGTATCCGGGTGGATCGGCGGCGGGTGCCGGATGCGGTGTTTCGGTTGCCGGACCTGCCGATCTCGGCGTTGTTCGGGGCGCCGCGGATCCTTTTTCCGCGGTTTCCGGGAGGGGATAGTGCGTGGAAGGCCTGGGTGGCTTCGGTGGTGAATCCCCGGCTTGCCCGGCGGTATGTTGCCGTTCCGAAGGGGGAGAAGGAGGCATGGGAGACGGTGATCCTGGAATTTTCGGTGGCGGAGGATGGGACGGTGGCGGATATCCGGGTGGCGAATCCGAATGAGGTGAATCCGCGGTTGGCGGAGGAAGCGATGCGGGTGATGAGGTTGTCGCCGAAGTGGGTGCCGGCAACGTTTTATGGGGAGACGGTGAGGTGGACGTGTCAGGAGGGGATTGAGTTTGATGTGGGGAGGTAGGGGGGCGGCGACTAGATCCCCATACGCATATTGATGAGATAGGGAGTGAAGCCGGCTTTTACGTAGGCGCGGATGGCGGCGTCATTGGTGGTATAGACGTCGAGGCGGAGTTCGGTGAGGTTTTTCGATTTCGCCCAGGTTTTCAGGGCGTCGATGATGAGTTGATTGACGCCTTTGCCGCGGTAGGCGGGTTCGACGTACATGAAGCCGCAGTAGGCATGGTGGGTGTGTTTGAGGTAGTGGCGGGAGGGGTCGATGCGGGCGTAACCGGAGCCGATGAGGATGGGTTGGTCGTTGGGGTGGGTGGTATCGGTGGGTTGGGTGGTATCGGCGGGTTGGTTGGTGTCGCCGGCGGTTTCGGCGACGACGAGGTGGATATGGGGGGAGGCGAGCATTTTAGTGAGATCGTAGTAGTGGATCGGGCCGTCCTGGATGGTGGGGTCCATGGGGCGTTCGGCGCTGATGACGCCTTGTTCAAAGCGCCGCAGGGTGGGGAGGTCGGCGGGCGTGGCGGGGCGGACGATGATTGACATGGGGCGAAGGTAAGGATAATCAGGCGTGGGCGGGATGCGACGGTGAAGGGTACGACTAGTATTTGAACAGCTGCTTCATTTTGGCGATGAAAACTTCTTTTTTTCGGCGGGAGACTTCGATGGTCTTGTCATTGGAGAGGACGACGGAGCCTCCTTCGCCGCGGAGGTATTCGCGGATATGCCGAAGGTTCACGAGGAAGGACTTGTGAATGCGGCAGAAGCCGTTGTGTTGCAGCAGGGCTTCATATTCCACGATGGATTTGGAGGCGGTGATGGTCTGGCGGTTTTGCAGGTGGAAGATGGTATAGCTGCTTTCGCTTTCGCAATAGATGATATCGGATAGCTCAACAACCCGGAATCCTTTCATGTCGGGGATACAGAGTTTCATTTCCCCGGGTGTCTGGAGCTTATTCAGGTTATAGAGGAAGGTTTCGACCTGGTTGGCGGAGGTTTTGTCGGCGATCCGTTGTGCGGCGCGGCGAACGGCTTCGATCAGGAGGTCTTCTTCGACTGGCTTGAGGAGGTAATCGATAGCGCTGTATTTGAAAGCCTGGATGCTGTATTCGTTGTGTGCGGTGACGAAGATGATCTCGAAGTGTGCGGGGGTCAGCTCGTTGAGGAGGTCAAATCCACTCTTATCGGGCATGGCGACGTCGAGGAATACAAGGTCGGGTTCGAGGAGCTGGACGTGCTCGATAGCGGAGCGGGTATCGAGGCATTCGCCGATGACCTTAACGTCAGGGCAATAGAGCTCCAACAGTTTTTTGAGGGCGCTGAGGCCGCGGGGTTCGTCGTCCACGAGGATGGTCTTGATCATAGCACTGTTGTTTACAGGATCAATTGTTGTTGTTCTTCATGGGCAGGGAATACCAGGGTGATGATGGTTCCGGTATCGGTATATCCGGTGATATCGGTCTTATCGCGGATGACCAGCGAGCAGCGGATGCGATATTTTTCATTCAGGACGGCAATGCGTTCCTGGATATTGCTTATTCCTACGGATCGGTGTGTCTGGTGTCCGGTTGACTTGTCGCGGATCGACTGGCGGATGCCGATGCCATTGTCTTCGATCTCGCAGACGAGGTGGCCCCTGTCGTGAAAGAAGCGGATGAATACCCATTTATCCGTGTCTTTTGGGAGCAGACCGTGCCAGATAGCATTTTCCACGAGGGGCTGGATGAGCATGGGGGCCAGGCGAACCTCGTTGAGGTCCAGATCGCGGGAGACCTCGATGCGAAAGGAAAAGTCGGGGAAGCGCAGCTTTTCCATTTCGAGATAGGACTCGAGGTATTCGATATTTTGTTGCAGGCTGATAAAGGTTTGTTGGGAGTGTTCGAGGTTCAGCCGGATGAGACGGGCGAAGCGGCTGAGGTAGCGGGAGGCGTTGCGGTTGTCGTCGCGGAGGATCATTTCGCGGATGCTGTTGAGGGCGTTGAAAATAAAATGCGGGTTCATTTGGGCGTGCAGGGCCTTCATTTCATATTCGGCCACTTGTTTGTCGAGGTTGAGTTTTTCGCGGACCCTTTTCAGGCGATAGCGATAGGCCAGGGTAGTCAGGGCCAGGAGGGACAGGGCGACGAGGGTGACGAACCATTTGCTTTTCCAGAATGGGGGATAGACAGCCAGGGTGATATCCTTATATTGTTCGGGCCAGCGGTTATTCGCCGAGAACAATCTTAAGCGGACATGATAGATGCCGGAGGAAAGGTTGCTAAAGCTAACGCTATGTTGTTCGTTCAGCAGGTGCCAGCCGGAGTCGGCGGAAGGGGTGACCTGCCAGGCAAAGCGGTTGCCTTCGGGATTGGAATAATCGATTGCATTGAAGCTAATGGTCACGCTGTTATCGGGGTAGTGCAGTTCGGCGCGGTCGTCATTAACCGGGAGGATCCCTTCGGTGGTCCGGATGGCGTCAACGAAGAGCCGCGGTTTTTTCGACGGCGCCACATCCAGTTGAGGGCGGAAGGTGATCAGATCGTGGCGGCTCGCAATATAGAAGCAGTTGGATCCCCGGTCATAGATCATTCCTTTGGGGAGGCCTGTCAGCGGCAATTGGGGAACTCCTTCGCCGTAGGCAAACAGACGAACGCTGTGGTCTTTGATGTTAAAGGCCAGCATTCCGTTTTCCGTTCCGATCCAGAGGGTGTCCCGGATAATTCCGATGCTCCCCAGCTCGAATCCATCGGTCAGGTCGTTTTCCTGCTTTTCCAGGGTCATTTGGCCGCTGTGGCAATTAAACCGGAGAATTCCGTTACCGGCGGAATACAGCCAGAGGTTATCGTCATTGTCCTGGCCGATGATCGCCAGGTAGTTGCGAAGGAGAGGGGTTCTGCGGGGAAAGGGGATAAGCGTATCGATATCCTTTTTTTTCCAGTTCCAGCGGCAAATTCCGTCGCCGGCCAGCCACAAATTATTATCGTTATCCACTGCCATTGAAAAGCAGTGGGTAATGCGCATCTGTGGGTATTTCCCGTTTGTCAGTTCGGTGAACTGCCGGGTGGCGCGATCATACAGTTGGATTCTGTTGAGGCCGCCGAAAGAAAGCCAGATATGGCCCGTGTGGTCTTCGATGTAGGTCAGGCCGTTGGATCGTTGGAGGCGGGGGAGGGTAGTGGAAACGTGGCCGTTGCTGTAGTTGTGCAGGTCCAGCCAGAAGAGGCCCCGGGCGGTACCCACCCAGAGGGTATCGGGGCTATAGGGAATAAAGAAATCAATATAGTTAAACACGGAATCCTTATTGACAAGAAAGAGGTGTTTTTCGATATGGAGGGTAGTTTTATCCAGCACGAGGATGCCGCCGCGATTCCAGAGGCCGACGAACAGCTTATTGCTGTCGGCGTAGATGGTTCGGATGTCGCAGCTTTTTATTTCGGGCAGATCATCCGCGAGGTAGTAGGCTTTGAAGACTGGATTGGAGAGATTTTGTTTGTAGAGGCCCTCGTCGGTGCCGACCCAGAGACGGCCGTCACGATCGAGCAGAACGGTAGTGACGTCAAGTGAGTCGAAGCGTTTGCCACCGAGCGGGCGAAGCTGCTGTGCGGCGAGGTCGCAGCTCATCAGGTAGAAGCCTGTCGATCTGCCGAGTATAGCCAGCAAGGTGTCATTCAGGACAAAGATCTGCTGCTTTATACCGTTGATCTCTGTGTTGCCGTCGAAGGGCAGGGGAAAGGACAGGAGGCGATGGTCGCGAAAGCGGAAGATCTGGAGGGCATTGCGTTCGGGGTTGAAAAGATAGAGTTGATTATGGAACTCGGTGAAGGTGAGCTGGCGATGGCCATGTTCGTCGAATACGACGTTCCTGAGGGCGGGGGCGGCGGCGAGGTAATCGGTGTCGATGTGATTGGTAGAGGGGCTATAGCGGGCGAAGCCGTTGGCATTTTCCTGAAGGACGGTGCCGTCGCCCGGGAGGTAGAGGGACCCGCCGAAAATCAGCTCCACGCGGCCGGCATCCGAGGTATGGTGGTAATCGTACCGGTCGATGATCTTGCCGGTGGAATCGAATGCAAAGAGACCGGTCTTTGTGGAGAGCAGGTAGTTGCCTTTTCCATCGCGGCTAGTTTCGAAAACCTGGTTGGCCCAGAAGTAAAGGAGGGAGTCAACGGGTACGACGAAGGTGGTAAACCGGTGACTGGCGGTGTTGTAGCTAAATGCGCCGCCATCGGTAGATCCGATGATGTCTTCTCCCATGATCTTGAGCTGACTGATGCTATTGCCAAGAAGGGGAAGGTCGGGCGAGCCGGGGTAGTAGCTGGTGAAGAAGCGGCCGTCGAAGCGGTTGAGGCCTTTGGAGGTGCCAATCCAGATGTAGCCGAGAGAATCCTGAACGAGGCCGGAAATGAAGTTGTTGGATAGTCCTTCATGGCGGGTGTAGTGGGTAAAGCCCGTCCCTTTCTGCCATTGAGCATGGGAACTGCAGCACAGGCAAAGGCCAAAAATCAGCGATAGGAGGGGTCGGTGCATGGCTAAAGTTACAATTTGGTGTCAAGAAAAACCAGTCATTTTGGAGGGGACCGGCGAATGGCGCCGGTCGTTAGGCCATTGGCGCCGATTACTTCCGCAAGGGTGCCGATCCTTAGAATGCGGTAGTAATATTTTTTCTTTTTTGGTTACTTGGAGGCATGAGAAACACAAACGCCCTGTTTCATTTGACTGCTTTATTGCTGGCGGCGCTGATGGGACAAGCGCAAAGTGTCGGGATCGGCACTTCGAGCCCGAATAGCTCGGCGCAGCTCGATATCAGCAGTTCGTCCCGAGGGTTGTTGATCCCGCGGATGACGACGACGGCAATATCTGCGATCAGTGGTCCGGCAAAGGGGTTGATGGTATATGATTCGACGCGGAATCAGTTGTTGGTGAACATGGGGACGGCGTCGGTGCCGGATTGGGAAAACATCATCAACAACAGTGGATGGAGTCTTAACGGAAACTACAACAGTGGCGAACTCGGCACATTGGGAACCGGCAGCTTATTATCTCTGGTGGTTGCAGGCCAGCCTGGCGGGAGGATGGATGGGACCAATGTTGCGTTTGGCAACAATGCCCTCCAAACTAATGGTACAGGCACCAACAATGTGGCGATCGGGTCGTATGCCGGATACCAGGGGTGGGGCACTTCGTCTGTTGCGATCGGTCAAAATGCCATGTGGCAAAACTATGGAAATTATAATATAGCCATTGGATTTGACGCGGCATTTGGAATGACCACAGGGTCTGACAATATCGCCATGGGGCGTTATGCGCTAACCAATAATGATGTGGGTAATTATAATATCGGGATCGGTGCGGCGGCGCTGGAAAATACCAACGCTTCCGAGTTCAATACGGTGGTAGGCTTTAATTCGGCACAGGGATATAATAACGGATACAACAATGTCTTTGTGGGTGCCAACAATGATGTGAATGGAGCGGGGTATTATAATGTGATCGCGATCGGGCAGGCGGTGATATGCACGGCATCGGATCAGGTGCGGTTGGGGAATTCGGCGACAAACTCGATTGGCGGGTATGCGAACTGGACGAATTTTTCAGACGGACGGTACAAGAAGAATATGCGTGAGAATGTGAAGGGGCTGGATTTTATTATGCGGTTAAGGCCGATCACGTATAATCTGGATGTGATGGGGATACGCGCGCATCTTGGGCAGAAAGCGCCTGCCGATGCCGGGACGCGGCAGGCGATCATGGAGCGCGAGACGGAGGTATTTTCAGGTTTTGCGGCGCAGGAGGTCGAGTCGGCGGCGGCGGCTTCGGGGTATGATTTCAGCGGGGTGGACAAGCCGAAGAATGCAAATGATTTCTATGGGTTGAGATATGGGGATTTTGTGGTGCCGCTGGTGAAGGCGGTTCAGGAGCAGGAGAAGATGATCGGGGATCAGCGGTCGGCGATCGAGGCGATGCAGAAACGGTTGGATGAGCAGGATAAATTGATCCAACAATTGTTAAAAAATAAATGAGCAGCTTATGAGATGGATGTTTACATTATTCTGTTTGGCGGTTTGGTGTGCGGTTGATGCGCAAAGCGTAGGGATCGGGACGAGTTCGCCGGATACCACAGCGCAGCTGGATATCAGCAGCAGTTCGCGTGGACTGTTGATACCGAGAATGCCTTACGACGCCGTATATACCCTCAAAAACCCCGCCCAGGGGCTCATGTTCTTCGACACCACCTACAACCGGCTGCTTGTCAATATCGGTACGCCTGCCCAGAGCAATTGGGCGACAATCGATCATAATACCGGTTGGGTGCTTGGGGGAAACACCGGAGGACTGAGCCGGGGGTTCGGGACGCAGGATAATACTCCCATAAATTTCATGGCCAATGGAAAATCTTTCGGAATACTCAATCCCGATACGTATGATGTCGCTTTCGGGCCGCTCGCTCTTTCGGAACCGTATCCCGGCAGCTCGGGCAATGTCGCATTGGGGTACCAATCCATGGAGGGCGGGGCAAGTGCTTGTGTCGCCCTGGGGCCACTTTCGCTGTTTGGCGGCGGAAGCACCTGCTTTTATGATGTGGCGATCGGATATTGGGCAATGGCGCAAGCAAGCGGTCATGATTGCATAGCCCTGGGTGATGAGGCCCTGGGCGAGGAGAAGGGAGCATATAATGTCGGGCTCGGCTATGCGACCTTCCTGAATAGTCGCGCGGACAACAATATAGGCATTGGCACCCAGGCCGGAAACAAAACTACGACCGGGTCCGATAATATCGCGATCGGTCAAACATCTTTTTTAAACAACACAACGGGCGAGGCGAATGTGGCGGTCGGCAGCATGGCGCTGAATAACTCGACTACGGCGTGGTACAATACGGCGGTGGGCTATAATTCCGGTGAGGCCTATGATAACGGATACAATAATGTCTTTTTGGGCGCGAACAATGATGTGAACGGGGCAGGATATTACAATGTGATCGCGATCGGGCAGGCGGTGATATGCACAGCATCGGATCAGGCGCGGATCGGGAATCCGGCGACGAACTCGATCGGGGGATATGCGAACTGGACGAATTTTTCGGATGGGAGGTACAAGCGGAATATCCGTGAGAATGTCAAGGGGTTGGACTTTATTATGCGTTTGCGGCCCATCACCTATAATCTGGACGTTACAGGGATAAGGAATCATCTGAGGGAGAAGGCGCCTACCGATGCGGGGACGCAGCAATCGATCACGGCGCGGGAGACGGAAGTCTTTTCGGGATTTGCGGCGCAGGAGGTAGAGGCTGCGGCGGCTGCGGCGGGCTACAATTTCAGCGGGGTGGACAAGCCGAAGAATGCGAATGATTTTTATGGGCTGCGGTACGGGGATTTCGTGGCGCCGCTGGTGAAGGCGGTGCAGGAGCAGCAGCAAATGATCGAAGAATTGCAGAAGGAGGTGGAGGAGTTAAAGAAACAAATTCAACACTAATCAAATGAAGGGCTTGTTTAAGGGGGTTGTAGTTTTGGCTGTGCTTGTGGTGCCGGCTATCGCGAGGGCGCAGGAGGTGATAAGGGTGCAAAATGGGGCGATCCTGACGGTGGAGAGCGGGGCGGTGCTGACATTGAACGGCGGGATCACGCTGGATAACGGCAGCAAGCTCAACCAGGGCGGGACGATCACGGTCAATCAATATGGGTCTTCGGGTACGGCAGATTGGACGGATAATACGGCGACGGCATATACGTATGGGAGCGGGTTGACGGTCTTTAACAGTGCGGCGACACAGACGGTGAGCAGTCCAAATGGGTTTGGTTCGGTTACGGTGAGTACGGCGGCGTTGGTATTGGGCAGTGATGTCACGTCCGGTTCCTGGCTGTTGAAAACCGGAGTGATCACAACGAACGGTTTCAAGGTGGTGGCCAGCTCTACAGCGGCAACGGCCATTCAGGCCGATCCGTCGAATACGAATTATTCGGTCAGCTGGATCAACGGAACGGTGCGGCGGTATATCGCGCCGGCAACGGTGGACAGTTATGATTTTCCGGTCGGGGGCGGCGGCGGGAGCAATCTTGTCACGTTGGCGAACCTCACGGCCGATCCCCTCACGGGGACGCAATATCTCGATGTATACTTTGGCAGCAAACCCGGCACCGACAACGGGCTGATTGTTACAGAGGGCGGCAATCCTTATACTGCCGTCAACACCGCCGGCGTCTGGCACCTTACTCCTGATGCGGAGCCGGCCGGCGGTAAATTTGATTTGCTGTGTTATCTGGGTGGGTTCAGCGGGTTGCAGGATAATTCGTTTGCATTGCTGGAGCGGCCGGATGGGTCGTCGAATGCGGCGGACTGGACTGTGCCATCGGGGAGCACGCTGCCGGATGAAGGTGATCCGGGGCGAACGGTGGCGGGTGGGTATGCGAGGCGGAATGGGCTTGCCGCGTTCAGCCAGTGGGGGATCGGGCAGACGTCGACGCCGTTGCCGGTGACGCTGATCGGGTTCGAGGCGCAGCGGATTTCGCCTGCCCTCGTGGCGCTTGATTGGGAGACGGCGACGGAGGAAAACAGTAAAGGGTTTTCGGTGGAGCGGGAATTGGATAGTTCATCGGTGTTCAGTGCTGTTGGTTATGTGGCTTCGCGGGCGCCGGATGGGAACAGCGGTGTGGAGCTCGCCTATGCTTTTACGGACACGAACAGTTATACGGGAGTTAGTTATTACCGGCTTCGGCAGGAGGATCTCAGTGGGCGGTGGGTTTATTCAGGGGTCAGGGCGGTGGCGGGTTCGGGAACCGGGGGGGTAACGGTGTCGTTGTTTCCGAATCCGGGACATGGGCAGTTCACCTTGAGGGTTGAGGGAACTTCGCAGTCTTATCATGTGTCGGTCACCGATATATTGGGACATGTGGTCCGGCGTATAGAGGGATCGGGCAGTGCGGATGTTCCGGTTACGGGGCTGGGTCCGGGAGTGTATTTCGTGCATATTCCCGATATTTTCGGGTATGGGCGGGGTTTTGTGCAAACGGTGCTGATCGTGCAGTGACGGGGGGCGGTAGCAGTGCGGCGGGGATGGTGAAGATGGACTGGGTGCAGATGCCGGGAATGCCGGATATTCCTTTACAGGATACGGCGGCGCAGCTGGCATGGTTGAAGGGGGTTCTGGCGGGGTCGAAGGAGCAGTGGAAGCTGGTATTCGGGCATCATCCGGTGTTTTCGGGGGGGAAGACACATGGGAGTACGCGCGAGTTGATCGAGCGGTTCAAGCCGTTATTCGACAAATATCATGTACAGGTGTATTTTGCGGGCCATGATCATGACTTGCAGCATTTGCGCGGCGGGCCGGTGGATTATATCGTGACGGGTGCGGGTGGGGAGCCGAGGCCGACGGGAAGGATCGAGCAGACGATATATAGTGCGTCGATGCCGGCGTTTTCGGCGGTTTCGTTGTTTGGGGATAGTATACGGGTGCGGTTTGTGGATTCTGAGGGGAAGGTAGTGTATAAGATGAGTCGGAGTTATCGATAGGGATGGGATTTCAGTAGCAGGGATTCGCAGGGGGTGATGTCGGTGAGGGCGCAGCGGTGTAGGGGGCGGGGATGTCGGCCATGGTGGAATGATTTTGAATTGAGATGCGCGGGGGATATGTTTCCATATAAGGAAATTGGAACTGGTAGGCAAACCCTTCAGTTGCGGGTATAGTTGAGCATCCAGTTCATGCCGAATTTGTCGGTGAGTTCGCCGAAAGTGGCGCCCCAGAAGCTTTGGTGGAGGGGGACTTTGACGTGGCCGCCGGCGGAGAGGCGGTTGAATAGGGTATTGATCTGATGGTCGCTGGTGCAGCTTAGGCAGAGATTCACGGAGTTGCCGGGCTGGAGGTGGTTGCCGATCATGTCGGAGCCCATGAGCAGGACCTGGCCATCTTTGAGCAGGGCGCCATGGAGGATAAAGGGGCCTTTCTCGGAGGGCATTTTGGCGGCCATGGGGGATTCGGCAACCTTCTGCAGCTCGAGATCGCCTTCGAAACATTCCTGATAGAAAGAGAGCGCTTCGCGGCATTGGCCATTAAAATTCAAGTAGGGATTTAACTGTGTCATGGCAGGAGAATTTGTGCGGTAAAGCTAACCGCCTTTTACGGGATAGACGGTGTATTCTTCCGTCAATTCAAGGGGTTGTTTACGACAAATAATGGCCTTACCTTTAGGAGATATGAAAAACATTACCATCTTGGTTCCGGAGACAGCGGTGGTCGAGGCGGTTGCCGACCCGCGTTATGCTTTTACGGCGGTGAATGAGTTTCTGAAGAGTATGGGGGAGGTGCCGATCTTTCACGTTCAACTGGTAGGGTTGACGAGTGAGGTAAAGTTGATGGACGGGATGTTCACCATTAGCACGGATGCGACGCTGGCTGATGCGCGGCGGCCGGATCTGATCATCATCCCGGCGTTGAGCGGCGACCTGAGCCGGGCCTTGCAGCTGAATAAGGATTTTATTCCGTGGATCGTCCAACGTTACAAGGAGGGATCGGAGGTAGCGAGTCTTTGTCTGGGCGCGTTCCTGCTGGCGGATACCGGTTTGCTGGATGGAAGGACCTGTTCGACGCACTGGCTATTCGCCAATGAGTTCCGGGATCGTTTTCCGGAGGTCGAGCTGATGGATGACAAGATCGTTACGGATCAGATGGGATTGTATACCAGCGGCGGGGCTTGTTCGTATTGGAACCTGCTGTTGCATTTGATCGAGAAGTATACCAATCGGGAGATGGCGGTGCTGACGGCGAAATTTTTCGTGCTGGATATCGACCGGCAAAGTCAGTCCCCCTTTCACATCTTCAAGGGGCAGAAGGTACACAATGATCCCGAGATCGTGAAGGTGCAGGAATATATCGAGTCCAATTATCAGGATAAGATCACGGTGGACGAGCTATGCAGGAAGTTCGGGATCGCGCGGCGAACATTCGAGCGTCGGTTTAAGAAGGCTACGCACAATACGGTGCTGGAATATTGGCAGCGGGTGAAGATCGAAGCAGCCAAACGACAGTTGGAGGTAAGCCGGAAGACGGTGGGGGAGGTCATGTATGAGGTGGGGTACAATGATACCAAAGCGTTCAGGGATATATTCCGGAAGGTCACGTCGATGTCGCCGGTGGATTACCGCAATAAATACAATAAGGAGGCCTTGAATTAGTGTGTGAGGGAGGACCTGAATTCAGGTGTGAGGGAAGCCCTGAATTAATGATGACTTAACATGCCAGCCCGCCCCGGCGTTCAGTTTTTCGCTAGGTTTAGCCCAATCAAACTACTGGTATGCATGTACTATTGAACTTCATCAGCCTTCCTTTTATCGGGGAGGTGGATCTGGGCGGAGGACTGCTTTTCCTATTTTTCTTCTGTCTGCTTGCAACGGTCGGCTTCGAATTTGTGAATGGGTTTCACGATACGGCCAATGCGGTGGCCACTGTCATCTATACCAAAGCGTTAAAGCCGCTGGTGGCGGTGCCGTGGTCGGGGTTTTTTAATTTTTTGGGCGTATTTACGGGGGGTGTGGCGGTTGCCATGGGTATTTTGAAACTAGTGCCGTTGAACGAGATGATGGCATTGCCGGTAAAAATCGGCGCCATCCTGGTATTGTCCGTGCTGCTGGCTGCGATTGTCTGGAATCTTGGTACGTGGTGGTTGGGGATACCGTGCAGCAGTTCGCATACGATGATCGGCGCGATGATCGGAGGGGGGTTGGGATTCACCATGTATTATGCGGGGAGTGTCAACTGGAGTAAGGCCAGTGAGATCGGGTTATCGCTCATCATGTCGCCGTTGTTCGGATTCGGTGCGGCGATGCTGCTGATGTATTTCTTGAGACATGTGATCAAGTCGCCTATTCTTTTCCATGCGCCGACGGGCGAGAATGACCGGCCGCCGATCCTGATCCGGCTTCTGTTGATCACGACGTGTACGCTGGTCAGCTTTTTCCATGGCAGCAACGATGGACAGAAGGGGGTGGGGCTGCTTATGCTGATCCTGATCGCCTTCCTGCCGGCCAAATTCGCGGTCGACCGGAATACCGATGACAGTAAAATATTAGTATCTTTAAATAGCATCAAGGGAGCAATTGCCAAAGTGGATCCGACTAAAACGGGCCAGGCAGCGATCGATCAGCTGAATGCGGCGGTAGATACGGCGAAGGTTACGATCGCCGGCGGCATGAGCAGGGATGACAAGCATGTCTTTGCTTTCCGCAAGCAGCTTCAGGCAGTCGTCAAGGATGCAAAAGCGGTGCTGGCGAACCAGGGTGTCATCCTGCCGGAGGCTAATCGGGCGACGTTGGCTTCGGCGTCCAGGGGGTTGAACGATACCACCGAATATGCGCCGGTCTGGGCGATCGCGATCATCTCGTGTTCGCTGGGTATCGGCACGATGATAGGCTGGAAGCGGATCGTGCTGACGATCGGGGAAAAGATCGGCAAGGAGCATCTGAACTATGCGCAGGGCGCCACGGCGGAGATCACGGCGGCAGCTACGATCGGGTTGAGCAGCGGGTTCGGTTTGCCGGTGAGTACGACCCACGTGCTGTCGAGCGGGATTGCGGGCGCCATGGTGGCTTCCAATGGGACCAAGAACCTGAACAGTAATACGTTAAAGGCCATCGGAATGGCTTGGATACTGACCTTGCCCGTCTCGATTGTGATTTCATTCGTACTGTTCTTCATATTCCACCTGTTCGTTTAACCTTCTAAGCACAATAACATGAAAAGAATCTTAGTTGCTACGGATTTTTCCGCGTGCGCGTCCAACGCCATGGATTATGCGATGGATCTCGCGAAGGTGATAGGGGCTGAGGTGCACGCTGTGCATGCGATAGGATCATTTGAGGGGATATTCAACAATACGTATAATGCTTTATGGATCGAAGAGTATCATAACAGTAAGCGGCAGGCGCTGATCAACTGGGCGGCTACGTTTACGTCACGGGAATCGTTCAAAGACGTGCCGGTTACGACGAGTTGTGAGGTAGGGTCAGTAAGCGGGGTCATTACAAAATATATCGTTGATAACGCGGTAGAGATGCTGGTTATGGGGACGATGGGAACATCGGGGATCATCGGAATTTTCGGTAGCAATGCCATTACGATGGTGGAAAAAACGGACGTGCCGACGCTCATCGTGCCGTTGGAGAGTAAGTATGCGGTTCATCCGGTAGTCACGCTGGCTACGGATTTTTCGTCTACGCCCAATGGGGAGGATGTAATGGCGTTGACGGACCTCCTGAAAGCGGTGGAGGCAAAAAAATTGTTTGTGGTGAATGTGGTGGATGGAGTATGGACCACGAATGCTGAGGGAGAGAAAGCGACGAGAGCCCGATATCCTGATGCGGAACTGGAGTTCCGGTATGTCAAGGAAGACAGCCCGATCGAGGGGATCATCAATTTTATCGCGGGGAGTCACACGGATATCGTGTGCCTCGTGAAGCGTCATCATGGGTTGGTGTACCGGCTATTTAATACTTCGACGGTAAATAAGGTGCTGACCCGGTCGATCAAGGCGGTGCTGGTATTGCATGCATAGTGGTGGCGGG
>DATJMG010000058.1:0-9085 GCA_035508835.1 Puia sp. | reverse complement strand
ACCCGCGTTAGCCTGCTTTTGTTCTTCTTCGTCCCCGGCCTGCTTAGGACAGCCTACGGCCAGACAACCAGCCTTTACAGCTATCAGGACCTCTCGCATCTTTACTACCAATCGGTTAAGGATTCCCTCAAAAAAGCCTGGACCTGCCCCGACGTTTTCAAAGAACACGACACCCAAAAGAAATTTCGTGAATTCTGGGACAACCGCACCGAAAGCATCACCGACGCCATTGCCCACGATGACTATGTCCATGACAAGGAAGTCTATGCCTATATCGCCGGGATCGTCCGGCAGATCACGACCGCCAATCCCCAACTCGTTCCCTTCGCAGACCTGGTGCTGCTCGATCGCAGCGCATCCGTCAATGCCTATACCGTCGGCGGCCACGTGCTGGCCGTCAACCTCGGCCTCATCGTCTTCTCCCGCACCCGGGAAGAACTGGCGCTTGCCATCGCCCATGAAATGTCCCATGACATCCTCAACCATTTTCAGAACGGCATGCAGGAACGCGCAGTCTGGTTGACTTCCGACGACTACAAAAAGTCCCTTAACGACGTCCTGCACTCCAAATATGACCGCCTGACCAGGCTGCACCAGATCCTCGAAAGCTATACCTTCAGCCGGAGCCGTCACCAACGGTACCATGAATCCGAAGCGGACTCGCTGGCGGTCATTCTGCTGAAAAAAAGCAACATCTCCTTCGACGCGCGGTATTTCCTGCACCTCGACAGCGCCGACGATGACTATCTGCAGCGACTCCAACAACCCTTGCGGACCTACTTCGCAGCTTACCAGTTGCCCTATGAGGACGCCTGGGCCACCCGCCGCTCTCATGGCCTGTCCACCCGCAGTTACAATTTTTCGGATAGCTCAACCATCGAAGATTCGGTTAAGACCCACCCGGACTGCCCGCAACGGTATGAGCAGACCCGCCGCTGGACTTCAGCCAATCCCCAATCTACACCCATCCCTCCGGCCATCCGGGAAAAAGCGAACAAAATGTTGATTTGGGATCTGTATAGCTCCGGCACCCTCACCCCCTGCCTCTATCGTATCCTGCTTGCAAAGGACCGGGGCGCCAAAGACCCGTGGTATGACTTTATGGTCAGCAATATTTTCTACGGGCTCTATTATGCAGACCGCCAGCTGAATCGTTTTAACGCAATCGGCATTATTCCGAAAGAATATATCTCCCGGGACTATTATGCACTGCAAACGCTCTTTGAACAAATGCCTCGCGAAAGCCTTCGCCAATCCTGCGAAACATTCGGAAAGGAGGCCTTCTGGACCAGCCTGCCCGGCGCCGAACGCAACCTCAAAGACCTGCTAAGCCTCCTGGCGCTGGACCCCGATGAATCCAACGAGAAGCAGATTGCCAAAGCGGCCCATGCCTTCACCACCGATAATGCAACAAGCATGTACTGCGAATTCGCCGACAATTTCCAAAAAAAATAACCTCATAACCCGCCTCTCCTGAAACAAAAATATCCTTTATGAAGAATACTATCTACGTACTGTTTCTCCTGCTGATCATAGATAACGTCAACGCTCAAACGAAAGTATTTCGCCAGGTTGTCGAAGACATGTCCACCCAACTCGAGACGATCCGCCAGGATGGCAACCTCGTGGGCTATCTTGCCTTCAACCAGCTGGAGAGATCCAGCGAAGACTCCTTTCACTACCGGATCAATATCATGGACGAAAACCTGAACGATATCGGCTCGGTCGAATTCAAAGAAGAAAAGCTTTTCCTGAAAGCCGTCGCCTTCGAAGGGGACGTCCTGTGTCTCGCCTATATTAAAAGCAATTTCGCCGGCAGGGAATTCCGTACCGCACGCCAGGTACGGCAGGCAACGGAAGCAGCACGTACGAGCCTCTTCACCCAGTTCATCGGCCTCAACGGCAAGATCATCGGCGGCCGCAACTTCCGGATGGACGTAAAACCCGATGCTGAGTGGGAAGGCGGCTGGTCGCGTAAGATGATCGGTAATGGCCGGCTGAAACAACCCGTCCAGCTGAGGAATATTACCGGCAAAGGCTTCGCTTGCTTCTATGGCGACGACAGTAAAAACCGCCTGCTGGTCCTTAACACCAACGGCACCGTCGGCTGGCAAAAAGTCGTCCATGACGACGCAGAGGGTTTCAACTTGCTGACATCAGGCCCCGAAGTTTCATTGCTGCTGAAGAAAAAAGACCAAATGGTGGAAGGAGGATTTGAGTTACTCAGCTACAACTCTGCCGACTCATCCGCCTATCCCAGACTGATCCTGAAAGACAGAAAAGGAAATTCCCTGAAAGTATTGGCATTCGATAACGACCCCGTTACCGGGAAACCCTATGTCTCCGGAATGATCATCGACCCGAATAAAGGAAACGATATTCTGAATGGCAAACAACTTTCCCGTGGGCCTTATGTGGGGGTTTTCACGATCAACCTCAACGGCCACAAGCGGGCGGATATTCAGACCAACTTCTCTTACTGGGCTGACGGCTCAAAAAGCTTTGTCGATAAATATGGCCTCTTCACTGCTCCCCAGTCCTATGCCCGGCTGGAAAGCTGCTTCAAAGATTATGAAGGCAATACCTGGTTCACCGGTTCCGGCGTGACCCGCCAAACCCGCTGGGGTATCGTCGCGGCTTCCATCGTTACAGCCCCTACGGTCCTCATCCCCGCCTACCTGATGATCTGGGGGACACAGAAATGCTCGCTGAAAGATGCATTGCTGCTAAAACTGGATAGTAAAGGCGGCTTATCCCTGGAAAATACGATCCCGACCAGCAAATACCATTCTGTCCAGGGTAAGATCCCCTTCTCGGAATATCCCGACCGTGCCTCCTTTTACCCCGTTACCAATTCCGATACCAGGACGGACTATATCGTGATCGACGACACCCGGAATATCTTTATCTACAACGTAAATCAGAAGAAGATAGCCCGCACCATTCCACACGAGGATGCAACCGGCTCGATTGCCGTCTTCCCTGCGAAAGAAGGCTCGGTGATGGTTTATGAATACAACAGAAAAGAAAAGACAACGAGACTGTCTATCGAATCTTTATAACGGTCGCCAGCATGGCCTGCGCATACCACCGCGCAAGATAATCATTCGGATGAAGCGGATTCACGGTACAATCCCTGGCCTTCTTGCGTTTGTAAACCGCATCGCTCAGTGTCGTCATGTCCGTCATCACAATCCCCGCGCCCTCCATGCCCGCCAGCATATCCCGATACCCCGCTATATTCCCGGTATAAAATAATTTGTTTTTATCGGATACCAGCACATAGTCCGGATCGAACTTCATATTTGCCAGCAACACGAACTCCGCCTCCGGCTGCACCGCCCGCACCTGCCGGATAATACTCCGCACGGAATCGCCGAACTCCGCCGGCTTCATCCGCCAGAAATCATTCATCCCGAAGTCGATGATCACCAGATCCGGCCTTAGCGGCGTCACATAGGACGAGACATACTTCGCCCCCCAATCTACCGTCGATCCCGGCAGTCCGGCATTATATACCTCCACCGCAGCCTGCGGAAACCGCCGCAGCAAACCGGAATCAAAAAGATCCATATACGTCGGCATATAAGGCCTCACTCCATCATACCCGCTGACATCAAACCCCCGCGTAATACTCATCCCATACGCCACAATCGTCACCGGCTTCCCCGAACGCAACCGCCCCAGCACCCGGGGCAGCCGTTCCCCCTTATACGCCGGCACCGGCCCCGCCCATCTGTCATGATGCGTATACGTCACCACCACCCACTGCGATTGCAGATCGTACCACGCCAGGTCTTTCGACCGGTCGAACGAACTATCGGCCCGGAATGGCATCCGCGAACCCGCCAACCGCACCAGCCGCCGCCCGCTGACCTGGTAATCCACTCCCGGCCGATACACCGTATCGAGCCCAAAACTCCTTACCGACAAAACCCGATCCGGCTCAAACAATAGCCGCCCCTCCGGTATCCCCCCACCCGCTGAATACATCAACACCGTCTCATTATAGATCGTATCGGATTTCCAAAACGGTTTCAAATATTCTTGCAAATTACACTCCGGCGCATGCCGCCCGGAAGTCTCCCCGATATTCGGCTCGATCTTCCAATCTTTTGCCTCCAGCGCCCCCTCTACCCCGATCACCGCATACTTCGTTCCCACCGGCGTCTCGACATAATTACCCGTCTCCACCCATTTCCCCGTATCCGACACCGGCACCCTGTATTCCAACAACAACCGGTCCGCCGAATCATAGAAGCGAATGAACGAACTCCCCGCCCCCATCACCTTCACACTGTAATTGACCAACGCCAGCTGCCCAACCTCGACCCGTTGTGACCGCACATTCACCCCGGGATCCGGCCCGGAAATTTCCACCTTCCCATGCCGCACCATAAACGGCAGCCACAAATACCCGGACCTTTCCAGATCCGTCTTATTCCATCGATCCGCCATGAAAAGAAATCGATCCCCACCGAGCGGCAACACAAACGTACTCTGCGAATGAAAAGTCGTCGCCGAATCCGACCCCGCACAAGGATTGCCATCCATCACCCAATTTCCCAGCATGCTATCCGCTACCGCAATTCGCGCCGCATTAGGATCCCACCCGCTGCAGAGCGAGGTAATAAGATAATATTTACCATCCGCCTTGAAAACCGCCGGCGCCTCCCGCCGCTGGTCAACCAATATCCGCCTGTAAACCGTCGTCGGTGAAAGATAGTCCGGCGCCAGTAAACAAACCTGCATCGTATTGTTGTTTTCCGATGCATACACCAGGTAAGCCCTTCCATCATCATCCTGGTAAACGGTCATATCCCGCGACTGCTGCCCGTTCGGCCGTACACTGCCGAGATACCTGAAGGGCCCCCATGGCTGCTCACTCACCGCCACTCCCGCCCGCGCATACCCGTAATCATCGCGGTCAATATGCATCCACATAACATATTTCCGCGTAACTGCATTATAAATAACCTTCGGCCGCTCGATCACCCGGCCAATATATAGATCACTGGCCGTATCCGTACTGCTCGGCGCCAGCACCACCCCCTCATTCTTCCAATGCACCAGGTCCCGCGACGAATAACACGAGACCCCGCCCGCATCCACCCGGTAATCCTCCCAATTCTGCCCCGGCACCAACCTGGTCTTCCCCTTCTTGATCTCCCCATATAAATAATAAACTCCATCATGCTTCATCACCCCTGCCCCATGCGCATTGATAAAATGACCATCCGTATCCAGCCATTCACTCGCTCCCGATCCATCCCCTGCTCCTTCACTCGTTCCCGATCCATCCCGTGCCCCTTCACTCGCTCCCCCTCCACCTCGCCCTCCATCTCCTCCCCCTTGCTCCATGATCATCACTCCCCACGCCGGCAGCGTCAGCGAATCCCCATCCTCCACCCTCTTCCCCGTTAACAATTCCACCGCACCGCCATGCCGGTAGACAAAACCCTTCTCCGACCCCGAATAATTAAAATAATACCGCACCGGGCGCCCATATTTGTTCACCCCGCCCCTGACAATCAGCGGGAACCCAAGTTCCGTCTCAACCCCCGCCTCTTTCACCGCCAACCCGATCACCCGCCGCAATACCGCCGCCGATGGGATCGTCCCCAGATACCATACCGCCCCCTTCCCATACCCATGATGCGTGATCGCCGCATACTTCCCCCAAACCGGATGATCATACCGGCCCACCACCGTCGCGCCCTCCGGCACCAGCATCTCCGCCCAGTCATGTACTTCATTCGCCGCCGAACCCACCCCCATCGGGTCGCCCGCCAATGGCACATGCCCGATATTCGTAAACAACTGGTACGACGCTCCCACCGCCTCCCTCAATGGTCCCGGCATCACCGCGCTCCGTACCTGCACATTCTCATCCGTAAACCCGCTCTTGCAGCTGTATAGGATATGGCCGCCGCGACGCACATACGCATTCAATACTTCGAGCACGCTATCACTGACGCAATACAACGGCGGTACCACGATCAGCGAATAGGAGGACAAATTCGCCGACGTCTCATTCACCAGGTCACAGCCGATATTCATGTCATACAGCGCATCATACTCCCGCCGCAGAAGATCATTGTAACCCAGACTATCACTGAATGGATACCATCCCAATGCCGTCAGCGACGCGTTGCTGAAAAAGACCGCCACCTTATTCCGGACCTTCAAATGGATCAGCCGATCCCCGATCCGCCGCCATTCCTGCCCCACCTGCTTGACCTCCTCATATACCGGATTTGGCTCGCCATCATGACTCAGCACCCCCTTCCAATATGTCTCCACCGCATTCGGCAACGACATCCACGGCCAATACTCGACCATATCGGCGCCCGAGGCGAGATGGCTATAGGCTTGCAGCCGCAATTGCCCTGGATAAGGCAGCTCCTGACGACCCGCCAGACTTTGCGCCTGCGTCTCCATCACCAGGTAATTGCCGCGCTTCATGCTCCGCGCCTCATCCCCCCCAAACGCAATCTCCGACCCCGTCAACCGGTCCGCCGTCGCATGATAGATATCAATCCCCGCAATATCGAAGGCCTTCGCAGCTTCAAAATGATCCACATCCGGCTGTATCCCATACGACGACTCCCGCCATTCCAGGTCGAAATTCTGCGTGATAAATTGATCCGGCCGTTTGAGCGCCCGGATGATCCCGGCCTGCCAGGCCAGGTACTCCGTTACCATCTGCCGCTGAAAAGCCGCATAAGCACCTCCCAGACTCGCATTGACATTCCCGACCATCGACGGGAAAGCACTCCAGTCATTGATGGAATTGCTCCAGTAATTCAACCCATACGCGCGATTCATCGCCGCAAGGCCGCTCCCCGCACGACCGCCCGCCGCACCGCCGCCTCCCGCACCACCTCCCCCTGCACCACCGCCCGCCGTACTCCCCCAACGCCGCCGCATCGATTCCACGAACATCCGCTGCATCGTCGGCCCCATATTGCCGTAAGACTTCGTCTCATTGTCTGCCTGATACCCGATCACGCACCGCCGGTTGCGCACATGCAGCACCAGCCGCCGGATGATCCGCTCCGCATACAACCGGAAGACCGGACTGACAATATCCATGTTTTGTCGCGCCCCATAAGTCCGTCGCCCCCCGCTGGTGACTACCAGCACCTCCGGATGCTCCTTCGCCAGCCACGTCGGGATCGCATACGTCGGCGTCCCGATAATGACCCCGATCCCCGCACCCTCCATCGCATCCAACACCTTATCGAGTTTCGTAAAATCGAACACCCCGTCACGCGGCTCCCATACCCCCCACGTCGACTCCGCTATGCGGACCGTATTGATCCCCGCCGCTTTCATGAGCTGCACATCCCTGGCCAACCGCTCCTGCGGCATGTATTCATAGTAATAGGCCGCCCCATACCGCAGCCTGTCCAATGCCGGCCAGGGCTGCGCAACCGTAACCCCGCTGATTGCCAGCAAACCGAATAATATTCGCAGATTTTTCATCCTTTAAAATCTCGCCCCCTTCCCCCTCAACTCCGCCGGACCCACAACCCGATACTTGTCATAATGAGCCAATCCCCGCACATCCGTCACCGCAGTCCCGCCGGGATCCTTGAACTCCGGCTTCACAAACAACCCCGGCAACCCCGCATCCCCCGGAAACCGCGACCGGCCGTCACCCGACCCCAATACCCACCAGTCATTCCCCCTGAAAACATCCGCCCCCCGATTGCCCCGGATCAAACTATCCGCGCCGACAAAGATATTATCCGAAAAAACAAATCCCCTCCTCGCACTCGTCGTCGAAAAACTCAGCGCCGCCTCGCGCGTATTATATACTGTATTGTTGTATACCTGACAATCATAGAACTGCGTTGAATCACCGGAACTGTTCCAGACATAGATCCCCGCCCGCGAATCAGATACCAACCCATCATCTTCACTGATATTCCACCGGATCACATTATGATGCCAGGGACTGGCTCCCCAGTATTGAAAGATACAATACCCACTGCCCTGATTGCCATACGACAAACAATATTGAATGACAGAATTCGTAACCCCGCCGTCCAGGTCGAACCCGCCGCCATCCGCAGCGCCGGGAGACGTCTTGTTTCGATAGGCCAGACAATGCTGGATCGTCACGCTGTCCGCTTCATAACACCAGATACCGACGGGACCATTGCCGATCCGCGGCATGTCCCAGCCATTGTTGGTCGCCGAACAATGATCGATCAGCAAATGAGTACAATGCCCCGCTACAATCCCATTCCCGCTATGATTGGTAAGGTTTGTCGGATCACCCGGATTATCATCCGCCCGGCAATTTACGAGCCGCAGATCCCGGCACGCCGTCTTACTGCTATACGGTCCCTCGACCCCGATCCCCGCCGCGCCATTCTCATGCGCATCCACACCATCCAGAACCACATTCCCCGACGCATACACAAACACTCCGGACTTTTGAAAACCGCTGACATCTACCTGCTCCACCCGAACGTGCTCGCACCCGTTAACCTCCAATCCATCCTTGACATTCCCCGTCTTCCTGCCCGCCCCCGCCAGCCGCATCCCGCGAACAACCACCCACCGGTCATTATACAAAACCATCCCCGACGAGTCCCCGCCATCGATCGTCGCCTCACCACCCCCATAACTCCCGATCCATACCGGATGCCGCTGACTTCCCGCAACACCCCGAACCCGCACCGTCCCGACAAACACCCGGCCGCCCCGAAAAAACACCGAATCCCCCGGCTCAAGCGACAACCGATTGACCTCATCCACCGTCTTCACATAATATCGATGCCCTCCACCCACTCCCCGGCCCGACAGCCCCGAAAATCCCGACAAACCCGCCGAACCCACCAGCCTCGCCGACCCCGACAAACCCGCCGCCCAACCGTACAACCCCACCAAACAAAAGCCCCCAACTAACCAAGCCTTAAACATATCAATACCCCGGGTTTTGTTGCAGCGAAGGATTCAAAATGATCTCCTGCTGCGGGATCGGATAATATTCGTTCTTGCCCTTGGTGAAAGTCGCGCCCGGAACAACCGAACCCACTCCCCTCGCCTCTTCTGCCTGCAGGAAATTGTT
>DATJMG010000057.1:0-9095 GCA_035508835.1 Puia sp. | reverse complement strand
GCACAAAGATTGTTTTTCGCCATCATCAGGGCATCGTCATCGGTCTGCGCCCGCAGCCCCCAGCCCATCATGGTCAATGTCAATACAGCAAGCATCCTTCGGTTCAATAAAGCTGATTTCATTAGCTATGCAGTTGTTTTGGTTTTGGTTTTGGTTCCGCGTTGTATCATGGCTGCGGTTCCGCGTTGGTATCATGGCTGCGGTTCCGCGACCGCAACACCATATCCATGCTGCGCGATCGCCTGACCCATTTCGACATACGCTTCGTTTTGCTCCGGCGCCCAGGTGCCCAGCCCGTCCACATACCGGTTATACATACAAAAGGCGGCAGCGATCAGCACGGTATCATGGATCTCCTTATCGGTTGCGCCGACCCTGCGGGCCGCCTCGATGTCTCCCACCGTAACCTTCTTTCCGCCTTGCTGTACGTGCTGCGCAATAGTAAGCAGCGCCCGAAGTTTGTCCGTTATTTCAGCGTTAGCCCCTTTCTTGACGTCGTCAATAAAAGAAATACCCGCCCCCGCATGCGCCATGGCAATGGCAGCATGGGAGGTATGGCAGAAATGACAACCATTCCAATAGCTGACAGAGGCGGCGATGATCTCTCTTTCAGTGCGGGTTAAGGAATTGTCTTCCACAAGCAGCACGTTGGCCAGGTCAGTCAGGGGTAACGCCGTGGCATGGCTGTAGTCCAGCAGCCCGACAATACCGGGAAGATTTTCATTGTTCAATGCGATATGTGCCATATACTTGGTTTTTTAGTGTTTAAATTGCCATCTGTGTTTTCTCGAGCTCCGCTTCAGCGAGGCGGGTGCCTTCGATCCGCGCCCTGATCTTTTCAAACGCGATATCCCGGCTGGTGGACAGGTCATCCGCAAAGGGCGAGAACCCGCAGTCGTCCGTCGTCCCTAACTGCGATAAGGGAATATATTCTACCGCCTGGAGGATAAGATCGCAGATCTCCGCCGGCGATTCGATGCGCGGGCTCAGCACATCCGTTACGCCGAGGAACACCCGCTGACCCGGACGCAAATTTTCCCTGATCACCTGCAGCACGTTCGTCTTGTTCTTCTCGCTCGCATAGGTCAGATAGAAATTGGTTGCATTCAATTCGAACAGCTGAGGCAGCAGCTGGTCATAATCAACATCGGCGCTGTGCGTCGAATCGTGATCCCCGCCGGGACAGCTGTGCACACCTACCCGCTGGCGGGCCTCGGGCTCCAGGCGGTTCAACACTTCATTGTTCAGGGAGATAAACGACCGCAGCAAGCCCGCACCCGGGTCCAGCTTGAGCGACAGCCGCGCTTCGGTGAAATCGATCTGGACGGCATGTGCACCGGCAGCAAGCGCATAGCGGATATCCTTCTCATGCTCATTGAGCAGGTCTTCGATGAACGCCTCCCGCGCATACCCTTCGATCCCGTCACCGGGATAAAGCAGGCTCAGTGCTGAGGCCGAGATAACCGCCTGCTTCAGGGGGCGGCTGGTCAGCGTTGCAGCCTTATTCAGATAGCTGCCCGCATACGCCTGGTACCGGAAAGGGCCGCCCGTCAATTTGGGCAGCTGGCGGGTATGCCCGTCCTCGAAAGGGATCACTACGCCATCCGGCGCCAGCTGCGTCAGCCCGTGGATCGGATAGGTGGCAAAACTGGGTTTGGTCTGTTCGCCGTCTGTTATGACCGGCGAGCCCGTTGCTTCAAAACGTTTGATCGTGTCCTTAAGAGCGCGGTCAAACAAGATGTTCAGCTCATCCACCCCCAGATCGCCTGATGAAAAGGCTTTCAGTCCTTCAACCAGCTCCGTGGGGCGGGGAATGCTTCCGATGGGTTCCGTGCGTATTGGCATAATTAAAGTTTTTTAGAATCTGATGTTCGCGCCGATATTGACAACATAGTTGGCAAAAGCCGCATCACCGTGGGTGTAGACACCCGTTAGCTCGGTGGTGATCTTGTCCGGCACGCTTTGCGTCCGGTCCCGCACAATAGCTA
This sequence comes from Puia sp., assembly GCA_035508835.1. Lineage (GTDB taxonomy): Bacteria > Bacteroidota > Bacteroidia > Chitinophagales > Chitinophagaceae > Puia. Next base: position 7,107 of record DATJMG010000057.1, on the reverse strand, counting down.
CCGGCACATACGCATACAGGCTAACCTTCGAAAACACATAGGTCAGGCCCGGTTCACCGGAAATAATATACCCCGGTCGCCGGAAGCCGTCGCTGCTGCCGATCAGGTCATGGACAGGCAGGCAGTCATCACGTACCCCTGCGGAAGCGAACAGCCTGTTGAATTGCACGCTCGCCCCGACCCTGGCCATATACTGGTCCGGGCAGCTCATGACATTGCTGCCATTGGCGATGGAGGTCGCGGAAGGCGTCGCGCCATGGGCGTTGGAAATGCCGTTCTGGTCAACCGGGTTGGAGAGATAATAGAAGTTGCCATAGAGCCCGACCTTTGAAGAAAAATTATAGAAGGAATTTATTTCCAACGTAATCCCGGTACCCCCGTCCCCCAATTGGATCGACTGGTCAACCGGGCCGAATGTCTTTGTGCTGTCGCTGGTCTTGAAATAATCCTGGGCGTTGTCGTTACCCGTAGGCAGCTTGATGCCAAGACCTGCCTGGACATTGCCTCTCGGCATTTTCACCGGGTCGAGGATCCAGCGGTAGACGGCAAAACGAATATCGCCCGCGCCGAAAGAGTGGGTGCTGAACCGGTGGTAAACGTCATCCTGCAAATAACACTGGGACCGGGCATTGGCAGAGATCGGGAGGTCCAGCATGAGCGTCCAGCGGGGGTTGAGGATCCGGTAGATAGCCATATCCATGGTATAGGCGTGATTGATGACCACGTTGCCGAGGGTCTGGCGAATTTTCTGGTAGGCAGTCCCGATATAGTCCCTGTTGGATACATAATAGCGGTTGTTGACGGTGAATTGCCATTTAGCAGCCGTATCGAGATGATGCTCCTCCCCGGCGGTACAGAAGCCGCCGGTGCTGCGGATCGCCACGCAGCCTTGCGCAGACGCCTGCAGACAAAAAAATAGTGCGATAGAAAACAGTCCGATAAAGGACAATGAAGAAACAATGATCTTTCTCATGACGCAGATAGTATTTGGTTTGTTTTGATACTTGAAGATTCGCTTTTCCCCAACGCAAGCCAAAGCGCCAGCAGACACCCATAGCTCCCGCCGCGCTCGATCCACTCGAATACTTCGTAGTGCGGATAGAACAGCTCCGTGCCGATCTTCCAGACGAGCAGGACCAGCAGCAGCGGCCGGGCCGGGCGGATGAGCAGCATAACGGCGGCAGTAATTTCGAAAATTCCGACCGCATGCGCGACGCTGACAGGGTTGGAGAAGCCAAGGGCGGCATATTGCGCCAGCAAACTTTTCTTTTCGATCCAGTTGAGCCAGCCATGACCCAGCAGCAAGAGAAATACAACCACTCTAAGACAGATGATCACCCGGTCGAACCGGGCTTTGTCCGGCTGGGGATGCGCATCCAGCCGGGACCACCATTGCCGGAAGCCTGAGCTTCGGAACCCCGGCCCTTCAAATCCCGGCCCCCCGAACCCCGGCCCCCTGGACCCCGACTCCCCGAACCCCGACAACAGCAGCAACGCGAGCGGCGCTCCAAAATTGCCGGCCCGCTCGATGAACTCACCGAAAGGTTCCCCCGACAGCGGCCGCAGCAGCGCAGTGATCGCCCCCCATCCAACCAGCCAGGTCAGAACTCCGCGGGTAGGATAGAATAACAGCGACAACCCCAGCAGGATGTCGACAGTCCCGAGGACCGGCATGAGATGATACGCGAGATCGTGACCGATACCGAATACTGCGAAATAGTTGCACCAAATGGGTTTGGTGATAATGCCGAATGAGCCATGGCCGATGAAACACATCGCCGAAGCGATGCGCAGAGTAATATGCACATTGTGAGCCGGCGCTGCTATTGCGCCGCGAGTGAGATCCTTCATATGAAACCCTTCAAAATGGTTGGTAACTGCCTATGCAGGCATTTTCCGGGAATTTCCGGTGTCTTTTCTTGTTTGAGATCAGGCTGAAAGATTACAGCTGTTCAGGGGGGTTCTCAGCAGTGGGAGCATAAATGGAAGGAAGCTGCGAAGGCCCATAAAGGCTTGTCACCTTTATAACCACTTTGGCGAGCGCATCCGGGACAACGACGCCTGACGCCGCCGGACGATAGTCTTTGGAATTATCCTTCGTGGAATGGCTCGAATTCTTTTTCCCCTGGTTCTGCTGCTGCAAGTCATTGACCCGGCGGAAGAAATCATTGCTGGCCGTCCGCACCTTCATGGAAGTGATATTGGGGAGACAGAGAACTTCCAGCGAATCGCCATAGATCCGGCGCTTGACATATTGATAGCGAATACCGTTAATATCGATCTGCCCGTTTACCCGCTCGTAGCCGGGAGAACTGGTATAATATGAAAGGGAAGTAAGCGGGACCTTGATAGAAATAAGCGCGGATTCGTCGTATTTGTTTTGGTCTAAATTAGCTTCCAGCCTGCGTTCCGCGCAATCCTGCCAGTAATTGCTCAACAACTGGTAACCGTACCAGTTAAAAAACAGAACTCCCATCAGCAGTATGGCAGCGAATTGCTTCATCCAGGCTACAAATTAGCAATTTTTTGGATGCTCCGATAGTTTTTTTAAAAAAAACCGGATTCCGGCTAATTATTTTTATAACCGAGCTTATTTAACGAGTCGACAAGCTGCCGGGAAAAGAGGAGCGATCCGTAATAATTAAGATGGGTAGCATTGTAGAAATTCTGCTTATCGTCCCCGATCGTTTTCAGGAAATCAAAAAAAGTACAACCGGTGACCCTGGCCACAGAGTCCAGCATCCCTTCCATCGGTCTGAAGTCCGTTATTTCCGTATAAAACCTTTTGCAGGCCGGCGGCAGGACAATAACAACATGTTTCCCTTTCCGCTGCAACTCATTGATAACCCGGATGTATTCCGGAAGGACGGTGGTGTCGATCGTCAGGCGGAACGGCTTCATATTGTCCAGCGCGGCATCTTCATCCGCAAACCAGCGGGCATAGCTGGGCACGAACCCGCGCATGGTATCCCGGTCGTTTACATGCGAGAGCATCGACTTCCAACCATGGATACTGGCCTCGTAATAGGTATGATCGACTACCGTATTCTTATACAGGGGTATGTACCGGCATTTCCAGACCATGTCCGGATCGATGTCGTGCAAACCGGCATACACATACTTGTTGTTCAGGTATGCGGCATATCGTTCCATGCTGGATATCGCACCTATCCGCGTAAAGGCAAAAAATGTTTCGAAGAACAGCACGAGGCTCTTTTTCGAAGAATAGGAATTGTAATACCTGATCAGTTCCTTGTATTGCCAAAAGATCGTTCCATCCAGGCAGGCATTGTAAGCAGACGTCCCCAACGCAGCGGAGATATAGGGACTATTGAACGATTTCTCACCCACCGATGAGCCGAAAGCGATGATAGCCGGGTCTATATGCGAGCCTGCCAACCGGTTCACTTTTTCAAACCCTTCATCACGCGAATGCCTGACGCCCACGTCTACTAACAGGGAAAAAGCATAAAGAAGCACAAAGCTCGTTACGGAAAAGAGAAGCAGCCGATACAATTTTTTATCTCCGGGCATGATCAGAATTGAAAATAAATGAATCGGTTTTGACGATAGGTTCCCAAAAAAATGACCGCAAAGATCAGCAGGAAGTAAACCATATAACGCACCCCGCTTTTTGAAAAGAACTCCATGAACCGGCGGTTCTTCAATAGATGATCCGCCAACAGCAGCATGGGTATCAGCGACGCGGTGAAAGCAAAATTCCAAAGCGGCATGCCCAGATAGGTATCAGGCAGACCATGCACATTGCCCTCGGCCAGGCTTAAGCTGTCCAGCGAACTGATCTTGTGAACGACCAGCCAGGCATCCGAAACGGATGCGGCGCGGAAAAAGATCCAGGCAAAACATACGATGATAAACGTGACCAATACCCGTACCGGCCGGTAGAACCATCTGACCCAGGCAGGCAGACTGCTCCAGTTCACCCTGCTGCCCAGCTTTTTCAGCAAAATGCCAAAAATGAGATAAAAGCCGTGTATCGCGCCCCAAATGATAAAGGTCCAGTTGGCGCCATGCCATAATCCACTGACCAAAAAGACAAAAAACAAATTAAAATACCATCTGGGGATAGAGACCCTGTTGCCGCCCAATGAGATATAAAGATAGTCCCGGAACCAGGTCGAGAGGGAGATGTGCCATCTGCGCCAGAATTCGGAAACCGATGCGGATTGGTAGGGCGCATCGAAATTTTTCATGAGCCTGAAGCCAAGCACCCTGGCCGTACCCAGGGCAATATCGGAATACCCGGAGAAATCGCAATAGATCTGAAAGGAGAAGAAGACCAATGCGATCATAAGGGTCAGCGAGGTCTGGTCCTGCTGGTTCCTGAATGCGAAGTCCGTGACAAGCGCAAGGCGGTCGGCAATGACCACCTTCTTGAAAAGCCCCCAGAGGATCAGTTTAAGCCCGGAGGCGAGGTTACCGGCGTCGAATTGCTTCCTTTCATGGAACTGATGCAGGAGGTTCTGGGGCCGTTCGATAGGACCCGCCACCAGTTGGGGAAAGAACATCACATATAGGGCATAGATGCCGAAATGCCGTTCCGCTTTTTGATGCCCGCGATAGACTTCTATTGTATAACTCATCGCCTGGAACGTATGGAAGGACAGACCAAGAGGTAGTATGATCTTCAGCAGCGGGATGGAGTACCCCAGGCTGTCGATATTGGATATGAAAAAATTGAAATATTTAAACACCGCGAGGATTCCGATATTGCTGATCAGACTTATCCCCAGTAGTGTCTTCCGCTTAGGCCCCGCCGCATTTTCAATGAGGATGCCGGCGATATAATCGACGATGATCGTAAAGATCAGGATCAGGATGTAGATCGGGATGAACGCCATGTAAAATATACAGCTGGCGACGAGCAGGTGAAGCCATCTCCACCGGTGAGGCAATAAATAAAAGGTGAAGGTTACGATCAGGAAAAAAATCAGGAATTCAAAGGAATTGAAAAGCATAGGTGGCGAAAAATTAGAACAAAAATTTCAAACTTGCGCAAAGTCGCCGGGCGCAATTTTCCGCCGGTCCGAGTTCATCCAACTGGTATATAATTGCCTTTATTAATAGCTTAGCCCAAACCCAAACTTATACAACGGGTCCTTACTGTCATACGGCACATCTTCCTTCTGTGCCCGGACCGCCGCCATAGATGACGGCAGCTCGATCGGCAAATGCCCGAGCGGCCTGGCTTTCCCGAAAATTACATCCAGCACCGCCGCATCGCTCGCACCGAAATCCGCCAGCAGCCCTTTTGCTTTCGCACTGATCTCCGGGATGACGGCCGGGCGATCCAGATAAATGTCCACGATCGTCGGCACCTTATTCAGCAATTGCAGGATACTGTCTTTCTCTTTACCCTTGAAGTCAAGGTCGCCATGATGGAACATCCGCGCCATCGTGATCGGCGAATTGACGGGAACGAACGGCGTCTTCAGCCGCAGAATGGCGATATCGGCTTGCTCCGGCTTGCTGACTACCGTCCCATATTTCGCCGCGACCGCGGAATCGATGTTCTTCACATAGATCTTTAACTTTCCCGGCGTGAGCGGGAGGACCTTCTTGTCATTCTTCAGCAGGGTCATCGCCATGCGCTGCGAGGCTTCGCCCGCCGCCATGTTATCCGGATTGCCCAGCTCCTGCCCGACCCTTGATTCGTCGACAAAGGGATTATCAAACAAACCCAATTCGAATTTCTGCGTCAGAAGGCGCCGGACGCTGCTATCGATCCGTGCCTCCGTTATCTTTCCTTCCTTTACCAGCTGGATGACCAGCTCGGGGCAGTTCTCCCCGCCAAACTGGTCAACCCCCGCATCGATGATCTTCTTCACACGCTCGATGGGCGTGAGGCTCTCCGCGCCCCATGCCCGTGCGGGCCATACGATGGGGCCCATTTTCGTGTCGTTGATCAAACCCCAGTCGGTGCAGACCACCCCGTCAAAGTGATAGGTATTCCGCAACAGCCCGGTAATGATATCCTTGTTGAAGGACATCCCGACATTCTCGCTGGTCTGATCCATCGGCACTCCATAATAAGGCATAATGGCCGCCGTATGCGCAGCAAAAGCCGCTTCGAACGGGATCAGATGATATTTGAAATTATGCCCGGGGTAGACCTGCCCTTTCTGAAAAGGAAAATGCGGGTCCAGCCCCTCTTTTTGCGGACCGCCGCCGGGGAAATGCTTGGTCATCGTCGCCACGCTGTTGGAGTCGAGCTTGTCGCCCTGGTAACCCTCGATATACGCTTTGGCCATCCTCGCCGTGAGCTGCGCATCTTCGCCGAATGTACCGCTGATCCGCGGCCAGCGGGGCTCCGTCGCCAGGTCAACCTGCGGATGCAGCGCTTCCCGGATCCCCACCGCGAGATATTCACGCCGTGAGATATCGGCAAACTCATGGGTGATGCTGTCGCTGCCGATCGCCCCCAGGCCCAGCGGCTCACACCATTGGGAAAAGGTGTTGGCCGTCATGGCAAAAATATTGTTGCTGAAATGATTCCGCGGATCGGACGCGATCGTGATCGGTATCCCCAGCCGCGTCGAGTCCTGTACATACCGCTGCATGGCATTGTACCACCTGGCGAGTGCTGCCGGTGAAGGAACCTGCCAAAGATTGAAATGATTCATCTTTTTTTCCTTCACGAGATTTAGCGCATTGGGGGCAAAGGCGAACATACCCGTCGCCGGCTTATCCCCGATCGAGCCGTCTTCGTTAACCCGTGCACCGTTGATAAAAAGCATGCCGGCCTTTTCATCCAGCGTCATCTGGCCCAGCAAGTCATTCACCCGCGCACTCACCGGCTGCCGCGCATCTTCATAGACATCCAGCTTACCATTCTTGTTGAGGTCGCGGAAAGTGTAGCCGTCGATAGTTTTGACGATTCCCGTATTCGAGGATTGGGTCTGGCAGGAGAGGAGCAGCGTCAACGCGAAGGTTACGCCGGCGGCAGAGAGCAGGGGTTTGGCAAACATGTTATTGTATTAATATGATACAATGTAAGGAACAGTTTGGATATCGCCAAAATTTTACAATTACCATATGTCTGGTGTCGCAGCCTGATACAAAATATCGGAAGGGCTTTTTTTTTAA
>DATJMG010000056.1:0-8703 GCA_035508835.1 Puia sp. | reverse complement strand
TTGGGTGTCGGGCGGTGAGTGCGGCTGGGGAACGAGGTGCTGTGCCGGGTGGTGAGAGCGACGGGGGGGCGGGAGGAGGATGGGACGGTCGGGGCGAGGGGAGGTTGGAGTGGCGGTGGGACGGCCGGGGTAAGGTGGGGCGTCAGGCCTTATTTGGACCGGATGGCTGCTACGGGGTCCATGCGGGCGGCGATGAAGGCGGGGATGATGCCGGCCAGGACGCCGGTGAACAGGCACATGAAGACAGCCAGGATGATGATATTCAGCGGGACAAAGACATGGAAACTCAGCATGGAGGAAAAGATGATCGTCAGCACAAAAACGGCCGCCATCCCGATTATTCCGCCGATAATGCAAAGGAAGGCCGATTCGAGGAGGAATTCCATGAGGATGGATCCTTTTTTGGCGCCGATCGCTTTCTTGAGGCCGATCTGGGAGGTCCGTTCGCGGACGGTGACGAACATGATATTCGCTACGCCGAACATGCCGACGATGAGCGAAAGTGCGGCAATCGCCCAGCCGCCGATGTTCATCCCTGCAAAGATCGGCTCGAGGAATTTGCTGAGGTTATCGATATTATTGACGGCAAAATTATCTTCCTGCGTCGGGCTCAGTTTGCGAATCGAGCGCATGGCGCCGCGGAGCTCTTCGGTCAGCGCCGCTGAAGTGATGGTCGAGTCACCCTGTGCGAGGATCTTGGGATTGCTGTACTCTTCCCGGAAGATCTGCCGCATGAAATTGTAGGTCAGCAGGATGCTGTTGTCGAAGTCCCAGGCGTTGATCAGGCTTTGGCCCTGCTTCTCGATCACGCCGATGACGATGGCGAGTTTGCCGTCCTTTAGCTTGACGGCCTTGCCGACCGCGGTATAGGGCGAGCCGAAAAGGCGTTGAGCGATCCGGTACCCCATCACGATATAGGGTGTGCCCCGATCGAAATCAGCCTGCTGAAAATAACGGCCGGCGCCGATGGCCACCTGTTCGATCTTATCAAAATCCTCGGTATTGCCATAATATTGAACGCCCGTGAGGGAATTGTCGCCGTAATCGACATTTGCGTTATTGTCGATCTCGAAGTCGATGTGCGGCGCTTCGGGCACTTTCATTCGCAGCAGCCTGGCTTCTTCGAATTTGGGGACGGGGCGTTTGACATATTTCCACCAGGGAAAATCGGGACCGCCGGAGTATTGCCATTTGTCGATATAGATCGTTTTGGTGCCGAAGGACTTCAGGTCGTTGTTGACAGCCAGCTGCATACTGCTGATCGTGGACAGTACGCTGATGATACAGAAGATGCCAAAGGTGATCCCCAGCAGCGACAGGAAAGTCCGGAGCTTGTTGCTGCGAAATTCCTGTAGGGCCATCTTAAAGCTGGTCCAGACGATCTCCAGGTGACGAAACATGCTTCGAATGTACTAAATTGCCGCCAAAACCAGCCTATGTTCACGATTGAAAATGAGAAGCTCAAGGTCAGCATTCACCCGAAAGGAGCGGAATTACAAAGTCTTTATTACAAGGACTATCAGCTGGAGTACATGTGGGGCGGGGATCCGGCATTCTGGGGCAAGCATTCGCCGTTGTTGTTCCCGATCGTCGGGACATTGAAAGGCAATATCTATAAGTACCAGGGTAAATCGTATTCGCTGCCCCGGCATGGGTTTGCCCGTGACCGGGATTTCAGCGTAGAGTCGCAGCGTGCGGATTCGATCACCTTCCTGCTGGTCAGTGATGCCCGGACCCGTGACGTCTTTCCTTTCGATTTCGAATTGAGGGTTGGTTACCGGCTGGTGTCGAATAAGGTTTCGACAACGTATCAAATCAGGAATCCGGCGGCGGAGCCGATGTATTTTTCTGTCGGCGGTCATCCGGCATTCCGGGTGCCGCTGGTCGAGGGCACGGACTATACCGACTATTACCTCGAGTTCGATGGCATTGAGGAGACGCCCCGCTGGCCGATCTCCAGGGACGGGCTGATCGGGCGCGAGCCGTTGCCGCTGTTACAGGATACGGCTGTCCTTCCGCTCCGGAAGGAGCTCTTCGCCAAAGATGCGCTGGTGTTGAAACATCCGATCTCGGCGGGTGTGACGCTGCGTTCCGGCCGGACGGAACGCGGGTTGCGGATGGATTTCCCGGGTTTCCCGTTCCTGGGGATCTGGGCGGCGCCAAATGCGGATTTCGTGTGTATCGAGCCCTGGTGCGGGATTGCCGACCCGGTCGACAGCGATCAGGAGTTGGTAGATAAGGAGGGGATCAACCAGCTGGAAGGCGGCGGGGTATTCCATCGGACGTGGACGGTGAGCCTGTTGTAGATCCGGCGGGAAAGCCGCACCGGCTAACGAATGAGCTCGACAGTCCCTTTTTTCATCATCATCTTTTTGAGGAGAGGGTTGAAGTATTCGACTATCCAGACGTAGGTCCCGGCGGGCTGCGGCCTGCCGTTAATGGTGCCATCCCATCCCTGCATACTGTCGTCGGTTGAAAATACCTGCCCACCCCAGCGGTTGAAAATGGAGAGCCTTTTAATGGTAACCGTTATACCGGGCGGGACCCGGTACAGGTCGTTCTTGCCGTCCCCGTCAGGCGTGAAGGCATTGGGCATCTGCAGATCATAGAACACTTCTACTTTTTCCGCGGCGGATGCGGAACAATGATCGTTACTTACCACGAGGCTGTAAACGGTGGTGACTGCCGGTGAAGCGACCGGGTTCTCCGCCAGGGGATCGCTCAGGCCGGTGGCAGGTTCCCATTGGTATCGGTCCACCAGGCCGACGATGACGGGGTCCATGACGAAGGCAGTCCCCGGCGCAATAACGGTATCGGGCGGCAGGCTCACGGCCGGAACATCATAGACTGTCATCGCTATGGTATTGGAAGTATCAGGCCTCGAGCAGGTTAACCCGCTTGTCATCACCAGGGTGACCACATCCCCCTGCTGCAGGGAACCGGTGAGGTATACGGCCGTGTCGGTCCCAACCGGCTGGCCGTTTATCAGCCATTGGAAGGAAGGCTGGCTTCCGCCATTGGAAGGCGAAGCCGTAAATGCAACGACACTATCCCGGCAGATGTTGTTTGCCGAGGAAGTGATGCTTACCGATGAAACGACATCGGGAAGGAGGTGCAAGGTGATCGCGTTGCTGGGGACAGTGGGAGGATTGGCGCAAACAGTGTCGGAGGTCATTTGGCAACTGACCTGGTCGCCGTTGGCAAGGGTACTGTCAAATGTCGGTCCACCCGATGACACCGGGCTGCCATTGACCATCCATTGATACCCGGGCTGAGATCCGCCGCCCATGGGAGAAGCGACAAAGGCGGCAGGCGAATCGACGCATGCATACCCGGACCTGAGGCTGATGCTGACGGCGGGGTTCGTTGTTTGGAGGACGAGTATGGAATCGGCCGCGGAGACTACCTGGCAGGCAGAAAGGCCGATATTGCCTGTTTGGGCCGCCGTGAGCCGGTAAAGATATTTCCCCGGGGCTGCCGGGGATGCGGAATAGGCAGGATCTATCGCATTGGGAATGTTCGACCAGCTTTTACCGCTATCGATGCTTTCCTGCCACTGATAAGCTGTGGAAGAATAACAACTGCCGATCGTGCTGGTAAAAGCCACGGCATTGTCGGGAGCCGAGCACAGGGTAACCGTATCACCCGAATGCCCGGGAATGTCTATGCCGATAGACGGGCCGGAGGTCCGGAAGGTGATGTCGTCGAGTCCCAGGTCGTTGCCGTATCCCCCGGGTGCGTTGTTAAACATGGAGATGATCACCGATGATGTGCCCGGCGGCGTAGTGAAATAGAAGGCATACTGGTTCCATTGAGCAGGGTTAACGATAGGCACGGGGCCGGTATCAAAACTTTGGATGACAGTTCCATCGGTTTGCGTGATGCTAAAAGTGATATCCGGATTTATCTCACCGTACATGGAAGCCATATTAACGATCCAGGCGCTGAATTGGTACGAGGTAGACGGGCACAGCCCATTGACCTGCTGCACATAAAAAGTGTTTGGTGCGAACGAGGCATTGACCAGCATGAAATAGCCGTTGGGGTCGCCCGTATGATCGCCGGTAAAATTCACCCAGTCTCCGCCGAAGCAGTTGAGCCCCGGCGAGTGGACGATGGCATAGCCGCCCGGAGAATTTTGGTCGGCTCCCTGCTGGGGGCATGTATCCTGCTGATAGGTCAGGTTGGTGACACCCGGCGCCAATGGAGGCCCGTATTCGGCTGTTCCCGAACCGAATGTAATATTGACTATGGGGTCGCCGAGCCCGCCGCTGCAGGCCTGCCCAAGCAGGATATTTGAGGATAGAACAAGGTATATGGTCAGCAGCTTGAATTTCATCGGACAAAAAATACTCTATTCGGAGGAGCCGCGGTAAGGCGGCGTTAAAATTCAAATTCTCTTACGGCCGGATCGAGCAGGACTTCGTGGATGCAGTGCCGGTGGTTACGTTCCGAGCCCTGGATGACCCACTCGCCCGTGATGAGGTTGTCTGCCGATTTTCCCTGGGTGCTCCGCCGGAATTTGAGGTGGTGGCATTTGAACAGATCTTCATACCGGTGAAGGGGCTCATTTTCGAATGGGCAGACGATCTTATAGATCCGGATCTGGTTGATCTTGTCGATCCAGCCTTCCAGCAGCATGAAGATGAAGAGCACACCGAGGATGACAAAGGTAGCGCAGAGTGAAATCAGCAGGTAGCCTGCGCCGATAGCCATTCCCAGGCCTGCTGTTACCCAGATCATGGCCGCTGTGGTGATCCCGCTGACCTTGCCGCTTGAGCCCTCACCCTTGAAGATCACGCCTGCGCCGACGAAGCCTATCCCCGTGACGATATTGGAGGCGATCCGGTCGGGGTTGTTGCCATGGGCAGGGCCGCCGATGATCTGGGAGAAGATGGTGAAGATCGTCGAGCCGAGGCAGATCAGTGTCAGCGTCCGGAATCCGGCTGATTTGCTGCGATATTCCCGCTCTGCGCCGATCAACCCGCCGACGAGGGTGGCTAATGCCAGTTTGATGACGATATCCGTTGGCAGCTCCAGGTTCATAGCTATACATTTTTAAGGGTGGGGTGGGTTTTAACGGCGGGTGGGGTTTTATCCTCCGGTGGGGTTTTATCCGTCCGTTGAGTTTTATCCTCCGGTTGTGTTTTATCGGTCGGTTGGGTTTTAACAGGCTGATTGAAGAAGCCTGCCTTATATTCCTTAAAATAGGCGTTATAGTCCTTTTTCACCTGTGCGGCGTATGCGGTGGAATAGTCCATCAGGTCTTGCTGCCAGTGGGTATCCGTTCCGAAAGCGATCAGTTCGTCCGGCAGGGCGGCTCCCTGGCGGCCTGCACTTCGCAGCATGGCGCTGGCGGTCAGAAAGGCCATGTCTTCCACGACACAGGCCAAATCCTTGTAACGGTCCCGGATGACCAGGAAGTCTATTTTGTCGGCGGTGGGCTGCATTTCCTTGATGACATAGGAGTTGCCGTCGAACCCGGTGGCACTGAGCAAGGCCGGGTTGACGTTTTGCATCCGGTGCTGGACGGCGACGACCCGTTCGGCTTCGGAAGTCCAGGCCGGCTGGGGCGTGGTCAGCCAGGGCTGAATGGAAGAAGGGGGAGCCTGCTTCATGTCGATCAGCAGGTGTTTCTTGGGGTCTTTGATGTTCCGCAGTAAAAAAACGTAGCGTTTTACCCCGAGGCTGCCTGTCCCTGCGATCCGGAAGGCGGCATCGATCACCTGGAAGCGGCTTTTGAGCAGCCGATAATGGTGCAGTAGTTGGCTGAGATGGGACATCAGGGCTTTGCGTAGTGATCTTTCGAGCGGGAAAAAGCGGACACGATCGATCCGGAACTGGAGATTCCCGTTCTTTCCTTCCTCCGTCAGGTGCCGGATCAGTTCCTTTTGTTTGCGCTCGCTGATCTTTTCGAGAAAGGTGCGGACGATCCCGTAAGCGGTCTCGTGCTCGAGGTATCTGGCTTTTCCTTTGGCCAGCGTTTCGGAATAGACTTTCAGGAAGAACCGGGCGGTCTGGGTGGCGTCCCGTCGCTTGATGCTAAGGGAATCGAAGCCGACAAAGATGCTGGAGATCATGCGGACAAGCTCCCAGGTTGCCGGTGCCAGGATGCTTTCGTCAAAATCGTTCAGGTCAAAATAGACCAGCCGGTTCTCGCCTTTATAGCTGCCGAAATTTTCCAGGTGGAGGTCGCCGCAGATCCAGCTCAGCGGATAGGCCGGCAGTGCGTTGTTGTGGAAGAGGTCTTCATAAAACAAATGGCAGGTCCCCCGGAAGAACCGGAAGGGGTTCTCGGCCATCGACTGATATTTCAGGGCGGTGTAGGTTGGTAAACGGTTACTGTTGAATTCTTTGATGCGTTCGGCGATGCTCGACACGAGGTTTGTTTTCAGAAAGATAAACAATTCCCCGGAATTCCCGAATCGCTGCACCTGCAGTTCACCGTCGAGTCGAAATCCGACAAAATCTGCACGTTAATTGTCCGAAACGGCACGAATATAAGTTTTTAATTTTCTACATGCGGGAATGAACTAAATTGACGCCGGAATTCAAATCAGATCATTAACTATTAAACCCAACTTTTTATGAGAAGGATCTTTACGCTCCTGACGGGGCTCGCTATCTCCTCAGCAAGCTTTGCTCAAAACTGGTCGCTCACCGGCAATGCAGGGACGAATCCGCCGACAAATTTTGTAGGTACGACGGACAACGAGCCGCTTGTCTTCAAAACGGATGCCACTGAGTATATGAGGATACTCACCAACGGCAGGGTGGGAATCGGAACCACGTCGCCGCAGCTTCTTTTCCATGTGTATAGCGCAACTGCCGGATCGCAGGCGGCGATAACAGGATCGGCCCCCGTTCTGTATCTTGCTCCCGGAGCTACCTTCACCGGAGGTTCAAATGCGGCCCTTGGTTTTTCTACCGGAACCAATGACTTTGTGGGCGGTTCGGTGGCCGGCGACTTTATCATCTGCAACAATGATACTGCGCACAGTCTAATCTTCTCAGTCAATCAAACGGCTGGTAATGGGATAGAGCGGATGCGGATCAACAAGATCGGCTATATGGGGATAGATCAGGCGAATCCGTCGGCCAGACTGGACGTGGTTTGCACGGCTCTCTCGGGCCAGACCAATCCCAGCAATATCCGTTTCGAAAGTTTGCAGTCAGGAAGCGGAACCGAGTTGGTGATCGACAGCAACGGATACGTGTATAAGTCATCCTCGCCGGGCGGCGCCATGGCAAATACCCCGCTGGTCACCGGCATGCAAAGCCAGATCCAGGATCTGCAAAACCAGATTCAGGAACTGCGGTCGTTGCTGGCTTCGCGGCTGGCCCTGAGCTCCAATGAGCTCAAACAGCTGAATAACGAAAGCGCGAGCTGGCTCGGGGACGTGTACCCCAATCCCGCCAATAATTCCACTACCATTGAATACTCGCTTCCTTCGGGGGTAAGTGCGGCGGTTTGCCAGGTGTACAGCCTGAGCGGGGCGCAGGTGGCGGCGGTAGCGCTGCCTGCCGTGCAGGGAAAGAGCCAGGTCCAGCTGAATACCAGCCAGATGGCTGCAGGGATGTATTTCTATGCCCTGGTGGCTGATGGAAAGGTGCTGGGCACCAGGCAACTGGCGGTAGTTCGATAAAATGCTCCTATCTTGCAGGTATGCGACGTTCAATAGTGTTGGCGGGTGCATGCCTGCTTTTTTTTGTCTGGATAACCGGCTGCCGTCAGCCGCAGCCGATGGAATATTATGGGTTCCAGAATTTGCAGGTCGGGGCCGTGATCGGCGGGAAGACAGATCTTTCGGCTATCGTCAAGATATACAACCCCAATTCGTTCGGCCTGAAGCTGAAACGGGCCGAGGCGGATATCGTGGTAAACGGGCAGCACGCCGGCCATTCGCTGCTGGATACCACCATTTCGATCCCCGGCAAAGACACCTTTTACGTACCGGTCACCCTGGAGCTGGATATGCGCGGCCTATTTAGTAATGCGCTGCAAATGTTGATGGGAAAGCGGGAGGCGACGGTCGACGTGGATGGCCGGGTGAAGATCAAAAAAGGGATGTTCACCTTTAACCGCTCCTTCCATTATGAAGGCAGGCAGGACCTAAGCGGCCTGATGTCTTCGGGGGCAGGATTTTAACTATCCCCTATGACCACCATCCGCAAACAAAGCATCATTTCATCGGGGATCGTGTATATAGGTTTTGCGCTGGGGGCCGTCACCAACTACATCATGGCTCGGGAATTCAATCCCGATCAATATGGCCTCGTGAACGGAATGTTCATCGCCATCGGCACAATCATCTCTTTTGTGGCCAGCATGGGGATGACCGGGTATATCGGGAAATTCTATCCTTATTATAAGGATAACCTGCCGCCGGAAAAAATAGATCTGATGACCTGGGCACTGCTGATCTCCCTGGGTGGTTTCCTGTTGACGATGGCGCTTGGCATCCTGCTGAAGAATCAGGTCATCCATTTCTACCAGGAACGGTCGGCGGAGTTGGTCCATAATTATTATTGGATCTTTCCTTTTGGATTAGGAATAACGTTGTTTGGGGTGTTGGAGGCATATGGGTGGCAGGTCCGGCGGTCCGTGCTGACCAATTATCTTAGGGAAATACAGGTCAGATTGACGACGTTCGTACTTGTCCTGCTTTATCTCATGGGATGGCTGGGCGGTTTCAGCAACTT
>DATJMG010000055.1:0-7494 GCA_035508835.1 Puia sp. | reverse complement strand
CCGGTCGCTGAGTTCCTGCTCTACCCCGCACAACTCCGGGAACTCCGAGAGGATGGAAGCGCCCCCGCACGCTACCAGCAGATCGCTCGCATAACCGAGCGCCGGGTTACAGGAAATGCCGCTAAACCCATCACTGCCCCCGCATTCCAGCCCCATGCAGATCCTGGAGATCGGTGCCGGGCGGCGTTCGATCCCGTTGGCCTCCATCAAACCGGCAAACGTCCTCTTGAGGGCCTCATCTATCAGGGTCCGCTCGGTCCCGATCTTTTGTTGCTCCAGGACCACCAAAGGTTTCTGCAAATGCGGGTCGCGCTTCGAGATGGCTTCTTCCAATAGATGGATCTGGGCATTCTGGCACCCAAGACTCAGGATCGTTGCTCCTGCCACATTCGGGTGGGCAATATAACCGGCGATCAATCCGCAAAGCGCATCGGAATCGGAACGCGGACCGCAGCACCCCAACTGGTGGGTCAGGAATTTGATCCCGTCGATATTTTTGAAGACCCGCTCGCGGCGAAATGGTGCGATCAGCCCCTCACTCAAGTCGGTACAAGTAATCTCCGCCGCTGTATCCCCGGCCAGAAATTTTTCAACCAGCAAAGCTGCCTTATCGCGATAGCTGCCGCCCCGGTCATAACCCAGTCTTTCTGTGAGCGCGTCTTTCAGGATTTCAATATTGCGATTCTCACAATAGACTAACGGCACCACGATCCAATGGTTTGCTGTACCCACCCGCCCGTCCGGTCGATGGTAGCCTTGAAAAGTCCTCGATACAAAACGGCTGATATCCGGCACCTCCCATTGAAAACCGCGGTCTCGAACCCTCGCCTCCCCCGAAGCATGCACCGTATTCTCCCGCGTGATCAGGGCTCCGTCCGGCAACGCCCGGCTCGTCCTGCCCACCAGGACGCCGTACATATAGACCTCATCTCCAGCCTGCATCTCACCAATGGTAAACTTGTGCCTGGCCGGGATCATTTCCCGCAGGGCTATGCGCTTCATCCCATGCTCCACTACGGCGCCCGGCGGCAGATCCCGGAGTGCCACCAAAACATTATCTCCGGAATGGATCTGAACAAAACCCCTATCCATGGTCGTCAGTTTGTTCCATAAACGACCCGGTCTTCAAAGCAACCAATGCCGATGTGAAGAAATTATCCGGGTCACGCTCCTCCCGATCCCCATCACTCCTTCCTTGCGAGTTCCAGCGCCTGATATGCATTTACCACCCCACCCGCCACGGAGATCTCATCCATCTTTACCAGCCGCCGATGCGGCCCGCCCCCGATCCATACCGGATGCGCGGGCTTCACCACCGACCGCAGGATAATATCCTTTACCTGCGCCGCCTTCAGCTTCGGGTAGTATTCGAGGATCAGCGCCGCCAATCCCGTCACTACCGGTGAGGCCATGCTTGTACCGCTCTCCTCCCCATATTTCGATCCCGGCAGGCAACTGTAGATCCCTACGCCCGGTGCAAAGACATCCACCGAAGTCCGGCCATAATTCGAAAAGTTCGCCACCAGGTCCGAGTCATCTTTCCGGTCCGATGCACCCACCACGATCCATGCGTCTGCCCTGCCGCTGCTATCCGCATATACCCGGTTGGGGTAGTTATGATTGGCCGGATCGTCCAGGTCATTTCCATCATTGCCCGCCGCCTGGACCAGCAGCACATCTTTCGACATCGCATATTTCACCGCAGAATCCACTACCGGCTTATCTTTCACATATCCTTTCCCAAAACTCATATTGACCACCCGCGCCCCATGATCCGCGGCAAACCGGATCCCGTTCGCCACATCCTTATCCCGTTCATCACCGTCCGGTACCACCCGGATGATCATCAGCCGGACGTCATCCGCCACGCCGTCCATCCCGATACCGTTCCCGCGTATGGCTCCGATGATACCTGCCACATGTGTGCCGTGCAGCGCATCGGGGCCCGTCACATCGGTATTCCCATAGAACCGCTGCCCGGTGTTGTTGTAATCATCCCCAACGATATACCGCGGATCATAAGCCAAATTATAGTGGTAATTCAACTCTTCCTGAAAATGTTTCAACGGGGCTTCGATCCCTTCCGACACCAACACCCGGAATGACGCGCCGCCTTTTAATTGACTTACCAGGATGGCTTGTACCCGCTCCTGTCCGCGCCCCACGGGGGTGAAAGCCTCCCAATCCGCCAGGGTCGGAGTGTCCTTCCCCATCTTCATCAGCATCGTGTCCATGATCGACTTGAACCGCCCGATCCCCTCCACGGTCTGCTGCACCCGTTGAGCTGCCTCCACGTAGGCCGCCTGCATTCGCTGATAGGCCGCATACGCCGCAGTATCGCCTGCCGCCAACTGACCTGGCTTGATCGTATCGAAATGAGCTCCCTCTTCCCGGACCAGTCGCGTCAGCTCCAGGTTATCATAATGGACGTCGCTATCCTTCCCGCCGATGAAATCCCAGCCGTGCACGTCATCGACATACCCGTCATGGTCGTCATCCACGCCATTTCCCGGCTTCTCCTTCGGGTTTACCCAAAGCACCCCCCGCAGATCCTCATGCGCCGTATCGGTACCTCCATCGATGACCGCAACGACGACCGTATGATGCCTTTTCCCCTTGACCAGGCTATATGCCCTCTCCGTGCTGATACCGAACACACTATCCTTTTGCAAGTCCTGGTTCTGCCAGTTGATGTGCTGCGCCTGCACAACCGCCGGCAACACCAGCCCGCCCAGGAACCAAAGCCAACGTAAACCCCTAAACTTTTCGATCATGACAAACAATTTAGATTAGGTCGCGAAGATAACTATATTTGCCTCCGTCAAAGCTTTTTGATCGTTAAACCTCGTTACCGTGAAAGACACTATTCTTCGCCTGCAAGACGAAATGGAGCAGGCCATTGCCCGGATCGGTCACTATCCGTCCGGCACTACCCTGACCGAGCAGTCCTACCAGGTCGCCGCCCATTACTGGCAGCGCGCCAAGCAGGAGGTCCGGCAGTCCGGTTTCCACGACGATGCCGCGGAAATTGACTTTTTCAAGCATCTCAAACCGAGATTCACAGCCCTCCTCGAGTACTATCTCCTCCTCTTCCGCTATTACCTCTTTGCCGACGCCGGCAGCGATGCCCTCGAACAATACCGTAAGGATGAGATCGATCGAATCCGCCAATTCCGCGAGACCCATGCTTCCTTTATCCAATACTACGAACAGGCCCGCACGGAATGGGACGACGTATATTTCCTGCGACGAAAGTTCAACAAGATCCAGCACCCCCCATCCCAGGTTTACGACCGGGCGAGCGACCTGTGGACCAACGGCGACTGGATCCTGACCCTGCTCCACGCTAATACCCGGTTCGAACAATTTCTTCAGGACCAGCAGTTGGTTGTGTGATCGGGGGAGCGGAGCCCGCTATTCTCCTGCCTAACCCGTTTGCCATTACTCTGCTTTCGCCTTCAGCATGTCCGGCTCCCTTTGTTTTTGTTCGGCGATCTTTCGCAGATTCGCCACTCGTTCCAGGTCGGCATGCACACCCACCTCAGCGGACGGAGGGCGGTTCTTCCATGTGGTTTGTGCAGCCGGTAATTCAAAATATCGTCTGGTTCGACGGGTTCAAGACCCTCGATATTGCATTCGTGGCCGAATTCGAAGCAGCTTTACTGTCCGGGAAAATGGAGGTTCTTATTTATTTAGTCGTCTGGCAGCAGACGCTTTAGCCGCCGCCCTAAGTTCGTTTGGGTGGCTTTCGCCTTTCCCGGGCTTGACAGCTTTCTTTTGGAACTTTTCAAGTTTGCGGAATTGAAGGTTTTTTGCCTCGTCGAATTTGGCTTTTAACCGATCTGCTACTCCGCAGTAAGCTTGTTGAGCGCAGCTGACTATTAACTTTTTATTTTGGAATTTAACCCTATATTAGGGTTAGCCATGTTACCATATACCACAGGAGCTGCTTTATTGCTGTGCTTCCCCTTTATGTCCTCGTTCGGCCAAACCGGAACTTCAGACAGCGTAACTATTTCCGGTGGTCCTTGTGTCGATAGCGCTCTTTCAATCAAAAGCCCGGTTCCTGCCGTCGTGATCACCTGGATGCTGAATGGCACCACTGTCGTCGCCAGTCATGCGGCAACGCAAACGGCTGACAGCGTTGTCGCAGGCGGGAATGGTGGCGGATCTGCGGCCAACCAATTTTCTCTGCCCGACAGACTTTATGTGGATGCCTATGGAAATATGTACATTCCGGACTATCTTAATAACCGTGTACAAAAATGGGCTGTCGGGGCTACCAGCGGAATCACGGTTGCGGGTGGGAACGGCGAGGGAAGAAACCCCAATCAACTTTACTGGCCCAGCGGCGTAACGGTCGACGCACAAGGAAATATATTTATAGCAGACCAAAACAATGACCGGATTCAGAAATGGGCTCCCGGAGTCGATTCGGGTGTAACGGTTGCAGGTCTGAATGGCGAATTGGAGGAACCTACCGACCTTTTTATGGACGCCCATGGAAGCCTGTATGTTTCCAGCCAATTCGGCGGGCCTATCCCCATGACGTTTGCGTAGATTGCCAGGGCAATATGTATATTGCCGACTGTGACAACAACCGCATTCAGTTGTGGGCGCCGGGAGCGTCATCCGGGACGACGATCGTGGGATCCGGAAGCGATGTCGGGCAGGTCTCCGCTCCCGCCAGTGTTTACCTGGACGGCGATGGCCGCGTCTATATCTCCGACGCGGGGAACGACCGGATACAGCAATATGGTTTCGTTATCAGCAGAAGCGACACACCAATTACCCCTGGTATTTATACGGCTGTTGTGAACACGGGCTGCGGGATAATAGCATCTAACTCAATTACGATTTATGGTTCAGCGCCGCCATCTCTTCCTGCCGACACCTTGCTCTGTCCGCAATCGGAGGTTCAGCTCAATACCCATTCGGCCTATACTTCCTACCTGTGGCAGGACGGATCAACCGATTCTGTTTTCACGGTGACGGCACCAGGCACCTATTCTGTCAAGGTTACCAGTATGTGCGGCGGCCCGTTCTCGGCCCAGACCATCGTATCTCTGGACCAGACGCCTGCGGATTTTCTTCCTGTGGACACCGAAGTTTGCAGTTATGGGGGATTACTTTTAAAACCAACCACGGATTTCACAACGTACCTTTGGAGCGATGGCTCGACCGGGCCTACGATAACTATTAATCAGCCGGGGTTGTACTGGCTGGAAGGCACCGATAAAGGCGGCTGTTCTGCGACGGATTCGGTGTCAGTGAGCAGCAAAGCATGTCCTCCCGTGGGTGTATACGTGCCTTCGGCTTTCACGCCCAATGGAGATGGCAGGAATGATGTTTTCAGGCCTGAGATCTTTGGCGTTGTGAGCAGTTATTCCTTTTCTGTTTATGATCGTTATGGACAACTGGTCTTTTCCTCGAAGGAACCGGGTGTTGGGTGGGACGGAAAGGTTGGAGGAGCGCAGCCAAATTCCAATGTATTCGTATGGTATTGCATGTTTCAGCTGGCTGGTCAGCAAATGAAAATGGAGAAAGGTACGGTGGTATTGGTCCGATGATCAGCCAAACCGTTGATGCGAGATTCTTTCGCTGAACGGAGCGTTATTGATAAGCACAATCAAAGAAGGTCATCTTTAGAGGCTTGCTATTTTCCATTGGTAAAGCATACGGGTTTGTTGAATACGGAGATGCGAAAGGCCCTGATCTTGAATTTTTTCGCTGATCTCTCTTGGCTGGAGCTGGACTGGATTAGCTGCGCCGATCCCGATACTCCTGCGAGGGGCGTACTCAAGCTGTTGATTTTCAATAATCTTTATTTTCGGTGGGACAACCGTGGGACATAAAAAACGGAAGTTTCTGGCAGAAAGGGATAGTAATGGGTAACTTACCAGCACACCAGCTATGAGAGTCGAAATCGAAGGGGTTCAACTTTTCTTCGCTGCTGGCAAAGGAATTGGGATACCCGCCCAATTTGCTTCTCTCCGAGGCAAAAAATACCCTTTGATCATATTGGGATTGCGGATAGCAATTTGGATGTGCGTTCTCTCCCTGAATCCCGCGCCACTGTATAACGCGCCACCTTCTGGGAAAAGAGCGCGAACGGAGTCGAAAGGCGCTAAGCCTTCGTTATGGAAAAAGTCATGCACCTTTTTTATTACCGCACAATCCAGGCGTCTTATTACATGATCTTTTGAATAAGGCTCCGAGGATGGATTTGAATTGACAGGAATTTCTTTTCCTTGGGATTCGAACGAGTCTTTGTAGATACTGTAAACGGTTTTGACAATATCTAGCGATTTTTTGTCTGTTAAATCGAGGCAATTACCCAAACTGAATACCGCACCCAAAACAGCTGGTTTTTTGATCTTCAAATTGCCCGGAGGATGATTGGCATAATACCAAGCACGTTCATAATTATTTTGCCAGAAATATCTTCAGTCTCCAAGCCAATCCCAAGAGTTATTACTGACCTTCATTTGTTTTTCTCCGGAAATAATGTCATCACAAACTGACTGCTCACAGCCATGAAATCCTATCAACAGCCCCGGCTCTGCAGAATAAATAAAATCCGGCATAGGTCACGATTTTCGTGGTAAGATTGTAAGGTAGAAAGAACAGCCGGAAAAATTACGCAGGAACTTTTTTGTTGCTTGTCTTCTTGGTAGTGGCAGTTTTACAGCTTTTCCGAGAAGGAGCGCTCGCAAGGACATCACCCAAACCACTGGCTACCAAAAATTTTTTGGCAGCGGCCGGAGATGCTTTAACCTCTGCCTTTTTCTTAAGGAGGGCCTTCTTCACAATTCGATATGCGGTATCAGTCATTACGCAAATTTAAAAATTATTCGTCTGTTAGGCAATTAATCTTGTTAAAAGACAGATAGTGAATTGATTATCATGAAACAATAAATGCTGAATCCACGACTAATTCTGATAAATCTTAATAAACAATGGTAGGACATCTGTCGGACATAGGATACATGCCCAGGACTGGATTAGCTCAGCTGATCCAGATACTCCTGCAAGGGGCGTACCCAACGACCCCCGCGCGCCTCCGGCGCGCGAGTTTTTTCATTTGTCCGATTACGCGAGCAAGCTCACGGTGCTCCTGAACGAAAAAACCCCTCAGCTTTGCTGAGGGGTCGTCGTGCCCAGGACTGGAATTGCAACATTCTGATTTCCAATCAAATTTATTTTTGGTGGGATACCCGTGGGTCATTAAAAACGGTAGAATATAGCGGAAATGGCGAATAATTGGCATTTCTCCAGCACGCACCTTGTTAGATGGAAGCGCATAGTCACATGAAAAGCTTGGAAAAGGGATATGAGATAGTGCCTTAGGCCTGGATAGATTGAGAAGGAAGCAAAATGGCTGCTTTTTCTGCGACCGCGTCTAGTAGCGGACTAAAGAAATAGAGATTGGCCTTTGATAAGAACATAGGCGAAAGGAAATCGCCCAGTCGATAGGTGATATTAAGTTCTTTT
>DATJMG010000054.1:0-9683 GCA_035508835.1 Puia sp. | reverse complement strand
AAATTACTGCAACAAACCGTGCAGCATATCGGCCTGACCTTTATTTCCCTGTTCATTGCCGTGCTGATCGGTTTGCCTCTCGGCATCTATATCACCAGGCATCGCCGGGCTGCCGGCGTCGTGCTCGGGATTGCCGGCGTTCTTCAAACCATTCCGAGTATCGCGTTGCTGGGATTTATGATCCCGCTGCTCGGCATTGGCCCGTTACCGGCCATCACCGCGCTTTTTCTGTATGCCCTGCTGCCGGTCATCCGAAACACCTATACCGGTATCGACGGGGTTGATCCCGGGGTCCGGGAGGCGGCGGTGGCAATGGGTATGACCGGCGCCCAACGGCTGTTCCGGGTAGATCTTGTCCTTGCCTTCCCGGTGATCATGGCGGGCATCCGCACGGCG
Source organism: Puia sp. (assembly GCA_035508835.1). Lineage (GTDB taxonomy): Bacteria > Bacteroidota > Bacteroidia > Chitinophagales > Chitinophagaceae > Puia. The sequence goes on along the minus strand of DATJMG010000054.1, from coordinate 9,287 downwards.
ACGGTGATCAATGTCGGGGTCGGCACGCTGGCCGCCTACATCGCGGCAGGAGGTCTCGGGGAATTCATTTTTGGCGGCATTGCCCTCAATAACACCGATATGATCCTTGCGGGCGCAATCCCCGCTGCGCTGCTGGCGATCGGACTGGATTTCCTGCTTTCCCTCCTGCAGCGCATGGGTGCGAAGGGCCGCATGGCCGCCATCCGGGTGCTGCCGGCGGTCATCCTGCTGCTATCGTCCCTCTATGTATTTCCCATTGGCAATAACAGCCGCCTGCTGGCCGGTTTCACGCCCGAATTCATGGGCAGGGAGGATGGTGACATTGGCTTGCGGTCCGTCTACGGCCTGAAGATCCGTACCGTCGTCATCAGCGATGCGGTGATGTACAAAGCTATCTATGACGGTAAGCTGGATGTGATCAGCGGCTATAGTACGGATGGCCGCCTGAAGGCCTATGACCTGACGGTCCTTGACGACGATCTGAAGATATTCCCGCCTTACTATGCTGCACCCGTAGTACGCCGGAATGTTCTGCAACAATACCCCGAACTGGCGCCGGTGCTCAACAAACTGGCCGGCCGGATCGATGATTCGGTAATGACCGCGCTGAACTACCAGGTCGAATACCGGCACGAAAGTCCTGAAAAATGCGCCCACGATTTCCTGGTTTCGCACGGCCTCTACCACCCGCCGCGCAACGGCAGCAAAGGCACTATCCGGCTGGGCTCCAAAATATTCCCCGAGCAATATATCCTCACCGATATGTACGCCGAGCTGATCCGGGGCTATACCGACCTGCAGGTGGACAGCAAGACCGGACTTGGCGGGACGAAGATCTGCTTCGAGGCCCTGCTCAATGACCAGATCGACCTCTATCCCGAATATACGGGCACCGCGCTGCTGGCGATCCTCCGGCCGCCCCTGCACGACGCAGAGCGGCTTGCCGCCAACAGGGACAGTGTTTATGCCTATGTAAAGCACCGGTTCAATACGCTTTATGACCTCGAATGGCTGGACCCTATTGGCTTTAACAATGCCTATGCCCTGATGATGCGCCGTAAGGAGGCCAGGCAATTGGGAATACATACGATATCGGATCTGGCCGACTACCTTAAAAAAGATAAATTATGAACCTGCTGGAAAAATACAGGGCGGTCCGGGCCGCCAGTGAAGCCATCTGCCGGCCGTTACAAAAAGAAGATTATGTCGTTCAGCCGATCGTGGACGTCAGCCCGCCCAAATGGCATCTCGGGCATATCACGTGGTTCTGGGAGGCTTTTGTGCTGATCCCCCATCAGCCCGGGTACCGGCCCTTCAACCCGGACTATAACTATGTGTTCAACAGCTATTATGAAACCATCGGCGCGCGTGTCGTCCGGACGGACCGGGGCAATCTCAGCCGCCCTTCCGTGGATGAGGTGTACGCCTACCGGAGATATGTAGACGAAAAGATGTCGGCGTTGATCGAAAGCGGTCCGGACCCTGCGCTGGAGCAATTGATCGTCCTGGGGTTGAACCATGAGCAGCAGCACCAGGAGCTGTTGTATACCGATATCAAATACATCCTGGGCCATAACCCGCTTTTCCCTGCCTGGTCGGACCGCGATATCGATGAAAGGTCCGTGCCCATGCAGCCCGGCGCCTCCCCCGGCAATCCGCCTTCCGCCTCCCCCGGCAGCCCGCCTTCCGCCGCCTTCGTCTCCATTCCCGCCGGAATTTACGAGATCGGATTTCGGGGTGACGGGTTTTGCTTCGATAATGAGCTTGCGCCGCATAAGGTCTATCTGAATGATTTCCGGATAGCCGCCGGCCTCGTCACGAATGGCGAATACCTGGAGTTTATCCATTCGGGCGGCTATAAAAATTTTAGCTACTGGCATGCCGAAGGCTGGGATTGGGTGAAGGATCACGGAACCGGCGCGCCGCTCTACTGGCATCTGATCGATGGCCGGTGGCATCACTATACGATGGCCGGTTTGCGTCCGGTCGACCCCGAACAGCCGGTCTGCCACGTTAACTATTATGAGGCGGCCGCTTTTGCGGCCTGGAAGGGGTATCGGTTACCCACTGAATGGGAATGGGAAACCGCATCCGCGCGGATCGGGTGGGGAAAAAGGTGGGAGTGGACGGAAAGCGCCTATCTGCCTTATCCCGGCTTTGAAAAGGCGGCAGGGGCTATTGGCGAATATAACGGAAAGTTCATGGTCAGCCAGATGGTGCTGAGAGGCGCGTCGGTAGCGACCCCGGCCGGCCACAGTCGCCCGACCTATCGCAATTTCTTTCATCCGCCGTTAAGATGGCAGTTTACTGGCATACGCCTTGCGACCTGACGGACTGGAAGCCCATCGGCCCATGAGACCGGACATTGGATCCGGGGGCGCCGAGGGCGCGTGAACCTGCCTCTCCCGAACTTTTCATCACTATTTGTTGTTAAAACCAGACCTATGTTATCGACTTCTCCCGCCAAACTGAACGGCCGCAAGGCTTCTACCTTTTACCACGAGGTTGTCAACGGCCTGAGGGCAGAGAACAAATACCTCTCGTCGAAATATTTCTACGACGAAACGGGCGATAAGCTCTTCCAGCAGATCATGGCCAGTCCGGAATATTATCCAACCCGGTGCGAAATGGAGATCCTCCAGCATCAGTCGTCAAACATGGTGCATCTCTTTCGCGAGTATGGCCACTCATTCGATCTGATCGAGCTCGGCCCCGGCGATGCCACCAAATCCTGGCATCTGTTAAAGGAACTGCAAAAAGGAAAGGTTCCGTTCACCTATTATCCTATCGATATCTCCTCCAATGTGATCCGCTGGCTGGAGGAACGTCTCCCGGTCAGCCTACCGGGAATCCGGCTGCATGGCCTCAATGGCGAATATATGGACAAGATGGAGCAGGTCGGCACCTTTTCTTCCGGAAGGAAGATCGTGCTTTTTATGGGCGCCAATATCGGCAATATGACCATGCCGCAGGCAACCTTCTTTTGCCGGCAATTGCATGACCGGATGCAGCCCGGCGACCTCCTGCTGATCGGGTTCGACCTGAAGAAGCATCCCAAGACCATCCTCGACGCATACAATGACCATCAGGGCATTACGCGCGCGTTCAACCTCAACCTGCTTACCCGCATCAACCGCGAGCTGGGCGCCGACTTCAATCCCGATCAATTCGAGCATTATCCTGTCTATGACCCGGGCAGCGGCGCTTGTAAAAGTTATCTGATCAGCCTCCTGTCACAGGAAGTGCATATCGGGGAAAGCACGTTCTCCTTCAGGGAGAATGAGCCGTTATACATGGAGATCTCGCAAAAATATACCCTGACCGAGACGGCGCAGATGGCCTCCCAATCCGGGTTCAAGCCTGTTCACACCTTCCTGGACACGAAAAAATGGTTTGCTGATGTGCTTTGGCAGCGTCAGCCCTGAGCCTTCAGCAGCTTGAAGGCATGGGACCATTGATTACGAAGGAAGCCGGGGATGCACCATAGGATGCACAATGGCTCGATGGCCCTGGCCGCTTCAGCCTGACCCATATCTTCCACTTCCCAGCCGAATACGGTAAGGATATTCGTGACGGTATCTTTTGCATTCGGATCGTTTCCGCAAATGAACATCGTAGGGGTACCGCCGGGGAAAGCCGGTTTATACATGAAAGCGCTGCCTACGCTGTTAAAAGCCTTGACGAACCGTGCAGCCGGTACCAGGCGTTGTAGCCTTTCCAGCTGCGAATCCTCCAGCGACGTATAGAAGTGAAGCACTCCGGCCGTCGGCGGCTGATCCGAGGTCGGGTTGGTAGCGTCGATCACTACTTTTCCGGAAAAGTTTCCCGGCCCCGCCAGCTTAACCGCTTCTTCTGCTGCAGATCCTGCCACGGCCAGCACCAGGACCTCCCCAAATTGGGCGGCGGCGGAGAACAGCCCCGTTTGGGCTTTCGGGTTCGCCTGCTGCCATTTGACCACGGTTTCCTTATTCGGTTGGCGGGTGCCTAAAAGGACCGGGTGTCCTTCCGCCAGGAAGCCGGCGGCAAGCGTTTGCCCTACTTCTCCCGAGCCGATAATTCCAACTTTCATATTTCAAGGTTTTGATGTTTCGGTCACCAGCGCCGCCAGCGCTTGCTGGATAGTCACCGTCTTGTCCTTATTGTACCAACGCTGCAATTCTTCTTTGATCACATCATAGGTCAGTCCTTCGGAGCGCATGCCATAGAACGACTCCTGCAGCGCCGTCGGCCGCGGGCCCCAGGTGAACAATTCCGTACCCGTTGCCGGGTCTACTGCAATCAGCTTCGGGATGCTCCTGCTGACCCCACCCGTCAGGTATCGGTCCATCAGTTCCGGATTCTCATCCCGCAGCAGGACACGCAATTGGATATTCGGGTTCAGGTCCGCCAGCGCTTTCATCACGGGCAGGCTTTGTGCGGCGTCCCCGCACCATCCTTCCGAGAGGACCAGCCAGATCTGCGGGCGGCTGACGCGGAGCAATTGCTCCTTTACCTCCGGCAGGATGAGGATCGTCTTTTCTACACGATGCATCCGCTGCAGGTTGAGCTGCGAATAGTGTACCAGTCCTTCCGACTGCAATGGCCCGGTTACTTTTCCTGCCGCAAGGAGGTCTTCCACCAGTTGCTTGTAGGCTTCATAGGTCATCGACTTTTGCAGGTAGCTTTGTTCTACTTTTTTTTCGGTTCCGGGTATATCCATTTCACTTGTTATTTCAAGTGCCAAGGTCGGAATTCTGTTCCTGATTTTCGGTCTGTTTCCGGACATTATGCATGGACAAATCAAAATTTTCCAAAAACACCGCATCCCTCCGCTCAAATACCTCCCTCAGCGGTATATTTGCCTATGCCCAATCTCAACCTCAATAGCGATAAGGATTCCTTAACCTCAGCCGATAAAGAGTTTGAGAACAATATCCGTCCTGCCGCCATCGACGAATTTGCGGGGCAGCCGCAGCTGATCGAAAACCTGCGGGTCTTTATCCGGGCGGCCAGGATGAGGGGAGAAGCGCTGGATCATATCCTTTTCCACGGTCCTCCGGGCCTGGGCAAGACCACCTTATCGAGGATCGTAGCCAATGAACTGGGGGTCAATATCAAGGAGACCTCAGGACCTGTCATTGAAAAACCCGGGGACCTCGCGGGGCTGCTGACCAACCTCCAACCCAACGACGTCTTGTTTATCGACGAGATCCACCGGTTAAGCACGGTTGTGGAAGAGTATCTCTATGCTGCCATGGAGGATTACCGGATCGATATCATGATCGACAGCGGTCCCAGCGCCCGAAGTATCCAGCTGACCATTCATCCCTTCACCCTTGTCGGCGCCACCACCCGCAGCGGATTGCTGACTGCGCCCCTGCTGTCCCGATTCGGGATCAAGTCAAGACTGGAATATTATAACGCAGAAACGTTACAGAAGATCATCCTTCGTTCGGCCGGTATCCTGCAAACCAGGATCACGACGGATGCGTCCGCCGAGATCGCCCGCCGAAGCCGCGGCACTCCGCGTATTGCCAATGGATTATTGCGCAGGGTCCGGGATTTTGCCCAGGTACTCGGCAACGGGGTGATCGACCTGGGTATCACCCAGCATGCGTTACGGGCGCTGAATGTGGATGAATATGGTTTGGATGATATGGATAATCGTATCCTTGCGACTATCATAGAGAAATTCAAGGGCGGTCCCGTGGGTATTACCACGATTGCGACCGCAGTAGGCGAGGAGACCGGTACGCTGGAGGAAGTCTATGAACCGTTCCTTATCCAGGAAGGTTTCCTCATGCGCACGCCCCGGGGCCGCGAAGTAACCGCAAAAGCCTATGAGCATCTCGGTAAAAAGAAGCCGGGCAGAGAGGGCGAATTGTTTTAAGCGCTGACAGGAACCACAAGCCGGAACCCATTTCCGTGGATATTCACGATCTCGATATGATCGTCATCTTTCAGGTACTTGCGTAGCTTCGCGATGTATACGTCCATGCTGCGGCCGTTGAAATAGGTATCGCTGCCCCAGATCTTCTTTAAGGCCTGTTCGCGCGGCAGCAGATCATTCATGTGCTCGGCCAGCATTTTCAGCAGCTCGTTTTCCTTGGGCGACAGGGTCTGCGTCTGACCTTTATGGCTTAGTTCCCGCAATTTCGGATTGAAATGATAAGAGCCCAGGTCGAATTCCTTATTATCCGACTCCTTGTTCATATCGTCATTGCGCTTCAGGATCGCCTTGATCTTCAGCAGCAGCACTTCACTGTCGAACGGCTTGGTGATATAGTCATCGGCTCCCAGCTTATAGCCCTGGATAATGTCTTCCTTCATGGTTTTGGCGCTGAGGAAGAACAAGGGGATATCCGGGTCTACGTCCCTGATCTCTTCCGCCAACGTAAAGCCGTCCATATGGGGCATCATGATGTCCAGCAGGCAGAGATCGAACCGTTCCCGCTGAAAAGCCGCCAATCCAAGCCGGCCGTCCCGTTCCAGGGTCACATCAAAATCACTCAGTTCCAGGTAATTCTTCAACACCATCCCCAGGTTGGGGTCGTCTTCGCACAGCAAAATTTTCGGTTTCTTTCCTTCCATAGTTAAGTTGATGAGTTTATGAACGCTAATGTCTGACCTTCGGGTTTGCCACCGGCAAACCCCGGCCGAAGGCCGGCGATAAGCTTACTAAAATTAAACTATTGGCCTGCAAAATCGACTAATATTTTGTTAAACCGCCCCCAATTCGCCGTAATGCGCCTGACTTCGCACAGTAAATTTAAGAAACTGGCGGTAAATGGGGAACCCTTATTGCGGTAAATGGGGAACCCTTATCTTTGTCGGCTATTGTAGTATTAAGTAAAACGAATGGACGCTAATTTCAATCCAGACAGACAGCATACCCTGGCCTCTGTAACCGGCATTTCCGGAACGGGACTGCATACCGGCATCAAGGTTGATATGACGCTGAAACCTGCGAATCCGGGGTTCGGCTTTCAGTTCCAGCGTGTCGATCTCCCGGGCCAGCCGGTCATCAAGGCGGATTGCGATCTGGTAACCGACACCTCCCGGGGTACAACGCTCGAAGATAACGGTGCAAAGATCAGCACCGTCGAGCATATCCTGGCAGCGTTGGTTGGAATGGGCGTCGACAATTGCCTGGTTGAGGTCAACGGCCCCGAGATCCCTATCATAGACGGCAGCTCGCAGCCTTTTGTGGAGATCATTGAAGAAGCGGGCGTGCAGGAACAGGATGCCGCCAAGGCGTGGTATAGTATCGATGCCAATATCACGCATCATGACGAAAAGAAGCGGGTAGAGATGGTCGTCATGCCTTCCATGGAATACAAAGTAACTACGCTGATCGACTTTAATAGTCCCGTGCTTGGAACCCAACATGCCGGTTTGAAGACGATGCGCGATTTCAAGACCGAGATTTCGCCCTGCCGCACCTTTTGCTTCCTGCACGAACTGGAAACGCTGCTCGACCTGAACCTGGTAAAAGGCGGGGACATCAATAATGCGATCGTCGTCGTGGACAAGCCCGTTACTCCGGAAGAAATGGAGCGGCTGGCCAAAGCATTCAAACGGGACAGGATCGAGATAAAGAGCGAGGGGTATCTCAACAACCTGGAGCTGCGTTTCCCCAACGAGCCGGCCCGTCACAAGCTGCTGGATGTGATCGGAGATCTTGCGCTGATCGGTTATCCGATCAAAGGCCATATTATCGCCAACCGTCCCGGCCATTCTACCAACGTGGATTTTGCCAGGCGTATCAAGCAGTACATCAAAAAGAACAAGCACCTCAAGAATACGCCGGTCTACGACCCCAATCAGGCCCCCGTCTTTAATACACAACAGATCGAAAAGACCCTGCCCCACCGGTTTCCCTTCCTGCTGGTCGATAAGATCATCGAGCTCACGGACCGCCACATTGTCGGGATCAAGAATGTCACGTTCAACGAACCTTTTTTCGTCGGCCACTTCCCCGGCAATCCGGTGATGCCCGGCGTCCTTCAGATCGAGGCCCTGGCTCAAACGGGCGGCATCCTTTGTATCAATGCCATGCCCGCCGGCGAATATGACACTTACTTCCTCAAGATCGACAACTGCAAATTCAAGCACAAAGTAGTTCCCGGCGACACGATGATCCTGAAAATGGAATTGCTCAATCCCATCCGGCGCGGGATTTGCGAGATGCGTGGAACCGTCTATGTAGGGAACAAGATCGCCACCGAAGCAGACCTGATGGCCCAACTGGTAAAGAGAAGTTAAGACATTTTAAATTGGGGGAATTGCGCTAAATAAGTTTATTTTTGCGAGATTCCGGGTATTCTCAGCACTCGAGATCCTGGTGTTCTCAGCACTTTTTATGAAGAAAACAGCAGTCCGAAAGGAAGAGTTAATAATGATCCAAGAAACTGAAAATCAATCAATTAACGGCCGAATGATCCACTCCTTCACTTCCATCCACCCGGAAGCCAGGCTCGCCCCCGACGTACAAGTGGACCCATTCACCATGATTCATAAAAATGTGCAGATCGGTGCCGGTTCCTGGATCGGAAGCAATGTTACTATCATGGAAGGCGCCCGGATCGGCCGAAATTGCAGGATCTTCCCCGGCGCGGTTATTTCTGCTGATCCTCAGGATCTTAAGTTCGACGGTGAAGAGACGACGGTGGAGATTGGCGATAACACCACCATTCGGGAATTTGTGACGGTGCACCGCGGCACCCGCGACCGGTGGAGGACGAGGGTCGGCAACAACTGCATGATCCTGGCATATAGCCATATCGCTCATGACTGTATTATCGGGGACAATTGTATCCTGAGCAACAACTCACAGGTGGCTGGTCATGTCGTCCTGGGCGATTGGGTCATTCTCGGCGGGATGTGCGCGATCCATCAATTCGTCAAGGTAGGCTCTCATGTCTTTATCGGCGGCGGCTCGCTGGTCGGTAAAGATATTCCACCCTATATCAAGGCGGCCCGCCTGCCCCTGAGCTATGCCGGTGTCAACTCTGTCGGCCTGAAGCGCAGGGGCTTCACGATCGACAAGATCAATCATATCCTCGATATTTACCGCGTTATCTACAATAAGGGCATGAATACCAGTCAGGCCCTCGAATACCTCGAAGAAGAATTCCCTGCCAGTGACGAGAGGGATGAGATCATTGCCTTTATCCGGGAAAGCGGCCGTGGCATCATTAAACGCTACAGCAAAAGCAGCTTTGATGAAGATTACGCTGATTGATGCCGGCAAACGCTTCAACCGCGACTGGGTCTTTCGTCATCTCCAATACGAATTCCTTCCCCGA
>DATJMG010000053.1:0-12721 GCA_035508835.1 Puia sp. | reverse complement strand
TTCTCCTGCGCCTGTTTCCGTTCCGTCGAATCGCGGACGATCACTGCAAATCCCTGCAGCCGGCCATTGTCCGTCCGGATCGCGGTGAAGGTCACCTCTGCCCAATACCGGGTGCCGTCCTTCCGCGGACGCCATCCTTCCCGCTGATACTGGCCATGTTCGGCTGCCTGCTGAAGGTTATAAATGGGAATGCCTTCGTCAACATCCCTTTGGCCGTAAAACATGGCATTCCTGTGTCCGATGACTTCTTCGGCGGTGTAGCCGGTGATGGCTTGCGCGCCTTCGTTCCAGCTCACGAGGGATCCGGAAGGATCGAGCATGACGATGGCATGATCCTTTATCGACCCGACCAGCAATCCGTATCGTTCCTCGCTGGCTTGCAGCGCCTGACGAACCCGCAGGTTAGCGAGGTCCCGGCGGTTCAGCAGGGCAGTATTGTAGCCGATAAAGGTCAGCGAAAAAAGGATGAGACCGGTCACGAGAATTTCGGCAGAAAGCTGCACACTGACCGCATTGCGCCATGGGCTGAAAAGTACGGCCCAGGCCATGATCACCGGCACAACCAGCGCGAAGGGGATAAACCGCCGGGCGGTGACGCTCCCGGTATAGGGCCCGGTGATCTGGCGCATGATACCTTTGCCGGGTGCGGCGAAGAGCAAGGCCAGTGCCAGCAACAGGAAACAGAGGGCGCTATGGGCGGCCATCGGCATGGTGACGGTGGAACGGTTGAAATCCATGACCCCATACAGGTAGCAAACCAGGGTTAAGATCGCGACGAAGCCCAGGCCGATCGCCGGAACCTGGTGGAGGATAGCGCCATAACCGCCGCGGACCGGCAAGAGCAGGAGAGCCAGCCCCGCCAGCAAAAATGCGATGGCCGTCTCGGGAACCATGACCAATGGGGAGGTATGATGCGATAAGGCATCGCGGATGATCCCTTCCGAATACAACAGGTAGTCGACCCGCCAGAATGCGGGCCACCAGACCGATAACAACCGCAGAAGTCCGATGGCAAACACCAGCGAGGCCAAAATAAGGCCGCCGGCGGTATGTCGGCGACTGCGCCGCCGCGGGGTAAAGATGAGCAGGGAGAACCCGGAAAGCAAAAACCCTATTGCGGTTACCGGGTTGATGACCGTAAGGTCCGGCCAGGGGTTCTTGAGCCAGCCGATATCCCACTGCCAGCCGGCCAGCACCAACAGTGAAACGATGATCAGGATCGCGCCGACGGTGAACACGACCCCGCTGAAATAGATCGACCAGCGCTTCAAATGGCTGATTGTTAGGGAGTCGGTCTGGGGTTGTCGTTTCATTCAACTAAATTTACCTTATTTTTTCTATTCTCCTTCAGTAAATTGTGGGGGTACTCACGGGCCGGACACCGACCAGTGCCGGGTCCGGCAAATTTTCCGGAGCGGAAAGCTGATTTCTAGTAAATTATCTGTAACTTTGCAAACTCTTTTTATCTGTAGCTTTGCAAACTCTTTCAAAACCCGTTACAAGCTCTTTAAAAAGCATTCATGAGCAGCCGCAGGGAATTCGAAATAGCGTTTGTGGGCCTTAAGGCTGGTATCCATGAGTTTAGCTATCGGATCACGGACCGGTTCTTCGAGGCTTACCAGCAGCAGGACTTTCGGCATTGCGATGCCCAGGTCAAGCTGACGATGGATAAGAAGAACAGCTTTATGCTGCTCAAGTTCGAGATCACGGGCAAGATCGAGATCGACTGTGATCGCTGCGGGAATGTGCTGCCGCTGGATCTGTGGGATGAGTTCAACATCCTGGTCAAATTGGTGGAAGACCCGGATATCATGAACCAGCAGGAGGAGGACCCGGATGTGTACTATATCTCCAAGGGGGAAAGCCATTTGTACCTTTCAGACTGGATCTATGAGTTCATCAACCTCAGCATTCCGATGCAGCGGATGTGCAAGCCGGAAGAGATGGGCGGGCCTCACTGCAACAAGGAGGTACTGGAAATGCTGAAAAAGCTGGAGCACGAGAAGGAAACGTCGGGCAATCCCCTATGGAAGGGATTGGAAAAGTTCAAGGACCTGGGTAAATAAAAATAAAGACTTAACCGGCCGGAGACCCGGACATTAAAATTTGATATATGCCAAATCCGAAAAGAAGACATTCCCAGCAGCGGAGCGCCAAGAGAAGGACGCATTATAAGGCTGAGAAGGTGACGTTAAGCAAAGACAGCACTACGGGTGAAATGCATGTTCGCCATCGCGCACATTCCAGCGAAGGCAAATTATATTACAAGGGTAAGGTAGTTGTCGAGGTTTCCCCAATCAAATAAGGCGTCGGTAAATCCCAAAGTCCCCGCATGAACATCGGTCTCGACATGATGGGAGGCGACTTTTCGCCGCTGGAAGTGGTGAAAGGCGTGCAGCTCTATTTGCGCGAATCCCCCGCGAAGGCCATCCTTTGGCTGATCGGCGATGAACAGCAGGTCCGGCCGCTGCTGACGGAGCAAGGTATCCCGGCCGAAGCCGTCCGTATCGTTCATGCGCCGCAGGTCATTGAAATGGATGAGCACCCCACCCGCGCGCTAAAAGAAAAACAACAGTCTTCGATCGCTATCGGGTTCCATTTGCTGGCCACCGGAAAAATGGATGCTTTTATCAGCGCAGGCAATACCGGGGCGATGTTGGTCGGGGCGCATTATTTCCTCAAACCCATTGAGGGTATCCAGCGGCCGACGATCTCCACAGTTCTCCCCAAAGACAACGGCCGGACCGGCGTTCTGCTGGACGTGGGTCTCAATGCCGACTGCAAGCCGGAGAACCTCAATCAATTTGCAGTGCTGGGGTCACTCTATGCCGAGCATATCCTCGGCATCCAAAGTCCGCGGGTCGGCCTGCTGAATATCGGGGAGGAAGAGGGGAAAGGAAATATCCTGACCCAGACGGCTTATCCGCTGCTGAAGGAGAATGAACATATCCATTTCATCGGCAATATCGAAGGTCGGGACCTTCTGCAGGACAAGGCCGACGTCATGGTCTGTGAAGGATTCACCGGTAATGTGATCCTGAAGCTGGCGGAATCGCTGTTCGATATCTCGCGCCGCCACCGGATCGAAAGCGGGTTCTTCGATCGCTTCGATTTTGAGTACTACGGCGGCACTCCCATCCTGGGTGTCACCAAGCCGGTTATTATCGGCCATGGGATCTCGCGCGGCAAGTCTTTCCTGAATATGGCGAAACTGGCGCAGAAGATGCTGGAGACCGACCTGCTCGGCAAAATGAAAGAACAGTTCCTTTCATAAAAATGCGCCTACTCACATGCGCGCTTTTCTTGATTATTTCCTGACATACTGGCGGCGCAGTTCGCTTCCCGCATTCCTCCTGACGCTCGTCTTCCTGGCTGTGCTGGTGACGATCAACTATACGGTCGGGATCGAGCGGCGGATCCAGGGTCTAAAGGACTGGTATTGGGTCTATACCGGTCAGGCGGTTTTTTTTGCGCTGGTGGTCGCAGTCGCCTGGGTCGTGCAGGTGAGGTGGGGCGGAGCGGTGATGAGCGCGGGATTATTGCGGCTTCTGGTGGTGGCGGTGCTGCTGTTCAGCGCCAAAATGGTCCATTGGGACCTTTCGCCGTGGCTACCCGGAACTCCGGGGTCTTTATTGAATCGGTATGGCGTGATCGTGACGCAGCTTCCGGCGAAACTGCTCTTGTTTGGGCTCGTCCTGTGGGGGTTGTGGAAGGCAAAGTGGGTGGAAGCAGTAGGGTTGACGACGAAGGGCTTTCGTGCCGCGCCCTATTTTGGATTGTTATTGCTCCTCGTACCGCTCGTGGCCCTTGCGTCCACACAGCCGGACTTTCTGCGGGTCTATCCGAAGGTCAGGTCGATCGCCTTTATGAGCCGTTATCAGGGGCCGTTATGGCTTTGGCGGGCAGGCTATGAGTTTTCTTACGGGCTCGACTTCTTATCGATCGAGCTCTTTTTTCGCGGGCTGCTGGTGATCGGGCTGGCGCGATACGCCGGGGAGAAGGCGATCCTGCCGATGGCGGCTTTTTATTGTACGATCCATTTCGGGAAGCCGCTGGCCGAATGTATCACTTCTTTCGCAGGCGGCATGGCCCTGGGAGTGCTGGCCTGCCGAACACGTTCGGTGCTGGGCGGGTTGATGGTGCATTTGGGCCTGGCGTGGCTGATGGAGGGTATGTCTTTTTTATTTATTTTTATCCATCCTCCATCTTAAATCACAGCCATGTCATTAAAAATTGCCCCGGTTTTATCAGCGATCCTTTTGACCGCTCTGACCACGTTCTCCCAGCCGAGGATCGGTAATGAAACAGCCGAACAAAAGCACAAGCGCATGGAGTGGTGGACGGATGCCCGATTCGGGATGTTCATCCACTGGGGTCTGTATTCGGAGGCGGCGCGGCATGAGTGGGTAAAGCACAATGAGCACATGACCAATGAGCAGTATCAAAAGTATTTCGATCTGTTCAATCCCGATCAGTTCGATCCGAAGAAATGGGCCCGGGAAGCGAAAGCGGCGGGAATGAAATATGCCGTTCTTACCACGAAACATCACGAAGGGTTTTGTTTGTTCGATTCGAAGTTCACCGACTACAAAGCAACCAACACGCCGGCGGGACGCGACCTCGTGCGCGAATTTGTCGAGGCTTTCCGGGCTGAAGGGATCAAGGTAGGGTTCTACTATTCCCTGCTGGACTGGCACCATCCCGATTATACCATGGACGACGCACATCCGCTGGTACAGGTGGACACGAGCACGGCCAACTATGAACGCCTGAACAAGGGCCGGGACATGAACAAATACCGCCAATACCTCAAGGATCAGATCACCGAGCTGATGACCAACTACGGAAAGATCGACATCCTCTGGCTGGATTGGTCCTGGGACAAGAGCAGCCTGCGGGGAAAAAGTGCGAAAGACTGGGATGCGGTCAACCTGGTACGCCTGGTCAGAAGATTGCAGCCGGGCATCATCATCAACAACCGGCTCGGCCTCGACAACTATGTGGATGGCGGAGATTTTGAAACGCCGGAGCAGGTGAGCCCGGCAGAACTGGCCAAATACAAGGGAAAGACGTGGGAGACATGCCAGACTTTTTCGGGCTCGTGGGGCTATTACCGGGACGAAGACACGTGGAAAACGCATCGCCAGCTGCTGGATCTGCTCATCTCTTCTGTCAGCAATGGCGGGAACCTGATCCTGAATGTCGGGCCTACGGCACGCGGGGAGTTCGACTACCGGGCGACCCGGGCGCTCGACAGCCTTGGCTACTGGATGCATGCCAACAGCAAGGCCATTTATGACTGCACGAGTGCGCCGGATGGGTTTGCGGCGCCCGCGGGCTGCAAGCTGACGTATAATAAAGCAACCGGCCGTTTGTACATTCACGTGTTCGATTATCCACCGGGGAAACTGCTCCTGCCCGGCTACCAGGGCAAGGTAAAATACGCCCAATTCCTGAACGACGATTCCGAGCTTTTGTATGCGCCTTCGGGGGCTGACGACCTGGAACTGACGCTGCCGGCAAAGAAACCTCCTTATGACATCCCGGTTATCGAATTGGTGTTGGATCGTGCTCCGGACAGATGACATTTGTCAAACTTGCAGCCTCCTTAAAAAAATTCCGGCATACATTAGGTACATCGAAATTGTTTGCGTTACTTCGAAGAGTATCCGTCCCCGTGGAACCATACCTTAAACCTATTTTACAAACCGATGCCTGTTACTATTCCTTTCCGGCGAACCGTGGCCATTGTCTTCATTGCGCAAATCATCTTTAGTAACTCAGATAAAACCGATCCTCCCGCTAAAGAATCGTTTTTACTTCCCCAATGGGCGGGGATGGGAAACATTCCAGGCCCCGATAAACTATATACTATGAGGCAAGCCGACACGACAGGTCTCGATTATTTAGAAATCCGGAGTCGATACCGTTATTTTACATTTGACTACAAAGGGCGGGATAGTATTCTTTATCATGCCACGCATCTGGATATAGATGTTACCGTACATACCAAAGGCTTTAAATATAAATGGGTTCAGATGGTTGCAAAACCTGTATCGCAGGATCAGGAGGGAAAAATGGTTTTTGATACATTGTGCGATGGCACCCCCGGACGCCATCACATCGGTACCCTGAATTACCCGTTTTATTACAAGGAAGGTGAGGGGCGTTCCCACGGGCGGCCGCCGGAAATTCAATTTACCGACCAACCTCAGACTGCCCAATCCTCTTTCGATTGGACTGCCCAGGCAAGCCTTTTTGCCTTCAAGCGCCGGGGGCACCATTATATTTGGTTAGGAACTTTTGAGTGGGGATACAAGGTAAGAGGAGATAGTACAGCCGACACCATCTCCGTGATCAGAAATCCCAGGGTCCTTTGGCCAAAAAGCAAACACATCATCGATAGTCTTACACATCAAAAAAACGGGTCATGAAAAAGATAGCACTATTTATCCTCAGCTGCTTTCTGACCGGGTCGGCCCTGCTCGCACAGCGGCAGATCGAACACCTTCGGTTCGTTTATGGAGGCGAAGAGGACAAGCCGCATGGTACGTTGGTGATCAGTGTCGGCCGCAAGGTGAAGCCCACCGATCGCGGCGAGATCGATTCACTTTTTGGCAATTGCATCGTGACAAACAAAAGGGCTTTCGATACATTGAAGGCCTTCATCCGGCAAAGCACCTATTTCATCAAAAGGAACGCCGGAATAACCGACACCCTTCATCGTTGGCTGCGGGATGGCTATTCCTATTACAGGATTATCGGGTCCGACGGCTCTATCGTCTATTTAAGTGAAAAATACTGGGACAGGTTTTTCGATGAGCTAAGATCGAGGCGGCACGCGAGCTCCCTTGCCCAAAAGATAGCCGCCGACCTTTAGCCGGCATCACTCCGACCGCAGCACCTTGACCGGATCGGCCGAAGCTTTCCTTCGGAAAAAAGCTACCAACCTGTAAGCCGGATCCTGTTCCCGCCGCCATATGCGCTATGCATAGATTAGCGGGCGGCCATCATTTATCTGGCCCCTGCATTACTGCAGGGATCTAGCTGCCTACCCTCCGGCATCGGGCGGGCCGCCCTCGGTCGCCGGTATACGTGGCATTTCAGCATGCAAGGTTTACCCGCGCCGGCGGTTACCCGCCGGCGCCGTGGGCTCTTACCCCACGTTTTCATCCTCACCGCCCGGCTTGCGCCGGGCGGCAGTTATTTTCTGTGGCACTATCTGTGAACGCATGGGCGCGTCTATCGACACGTTCAACGTCCCCCGGCGCTTAACCGGTGCATTGCCCTGTGCTGTCCGGACTTTCCTCCCCCTGCACGACAGGGAGCGATGACCCGGTTGGTAGCGGGGTCAAAGATACAAAAATCCGGCGGCCCGGAAGCGGAACGGAGGGGCGGCGGGGCGGGGGGCTGGGGGACGAGGGGGGCGGGCGGAACGGGCGATCAGGCAAAATTGTCCGCGTCGCGGTAGGCTTTGATCAGGGCTGTCTCGCCATCCTTGCCCGGCAGCGAATTGCCATGCTCCATGCCGAGCATCCCGCGATAGCCTTTGTCGTAGATATGTTTGAAGATATTGTGATAATCCATTTCGCCGGTGCCGGGCTCGTTACGGCCGGGGTTATTGCCGATCTGGAAGTAAGCGATCTCGGTCCAGGTCAAATCGATATTCCGAATGACGTTCCCCGTATTCCGCTGGATATGATACATATCGAAGAGTATCTTGCACGAAGGGCTATTGACGGCGCGACAGATCTCGAAGGCCTGGTCGGAGGTGCGAAGGAACAGGTCGGGCGTATCGCTCAGCGGCTCGCACACCATAATAATACCATGCGGCTCCAGGATCTCTGCGCCTCTTCGCAGGGCTTCGATGACGTTGGCAGTCTGGATGCCGATGGGCAGGTGCCGTTCGAAATCGCCGGGTACAACGGTGGTCAGCTTACCGCCGCAGCGTTTGGAGATCTCCACGGCCTCGCGGCAGCCTTTCAGGAAGATCTCGAGGTTCTCGGGTTTCCCGGTAGCGGTGGAGTTAGCGCCGTTGCCGCCTTTGTCCAGTACGAAAACACCCATGGCCATGCCGAGCTTTGCCAGCGTATCGCCGATCTGTTGCTGCTGGTCAACGGGCCGCTGGGCCATCCCGTTATCTTCGATCGCCCGGAAACCCTGGTCATAGGCAAATTTGATCTGGTCGATGAAGTTGGGACCGGCGCTGTTCTTGAACATGCCGTCGTGGGTGGCGTAATTCAGGTGAAAGGGTTGGTTGTCGGCGGCGCGAACGGCTTGGCTGGCAGCGGCGCGAACGGTTTGACTGTCGGCGGCGCGAACGGGTTGACTGGCAGCGGTGGCTGCCTTTGCGGCGTGGGGCGCGAACAACGAGGCTCCGCCAAGCAGGGAGGCGCTCCCCAGCAGGGAACGGTGAATAAATGATTTTCGCTTCATACCGGAAATTTAAGCCAATCTCTTCGATTTCCACAGCCGGATCATCAGGATCAGATCGGGATATACGGGCCTTCCATCGCTGGTAAAGCGCCGGCGTCCGGCGGGCACGATTGAGCCGAGCAGGCCCATCGTCGAAAACAGGACCAGGAAGCCAAAGAAGAGCCGTAGAAAACCAGGTATGGCGCCAATCGTCAGAAGGCCGCAGGCCGCGGCGCCGAGCAGCAGCGAGCCAAGAGGGCCGCACGCGACATAACCGATTTGCCGGTTGATGGAAAATGACGCCCCGCCGGGCTGGCACATCCCCCGGAACCACAGGAAGGGATTGTATTTGATCCAGATCTTCAGGCGGCCGACCCGGATCCCGAAAGAATGGCCGGGGTCGCCATAGGATCCGATATAGACCGTTGCCCAGCCGGGGGAACCAAAGAGCACCGGCAAAGCATGGCCAAGCTCATGGATGAGCACATGAAAAAAAGAACCCAGCAGTAAGAGCAGGAGGATGGGTACAACCGTATTAAAAAGATAAAAGAAGATCACGACCATAAATATAATCGAAAAATCCGGAGGTTGCAAGCGCGGCCCTACCCCTTCCCATATTGGAAAAAGATCTCCGTCGCGCCATAGCCATAACGCGGATCATACCGGTTAATAAAGGATTTGACCTGCCGTTTCGTCCGCAGGATCTCGTGGATCTCGTCGCGTAGTTTGCCGGTGCCGATGCCATGGATCACGATCATGGACGGCAAGTGATGGGCAATGGCAAGGTCGAAATACTTTTCGAATGTCTGCAACTGCAGCGTCAGGATCTCGAAGTTGTCCAGTGCATCGGGCTTGTCGGTCAGCTTCTCCGCATGAAGGTCCAGTTCCGAACGGGCGGGCTCGAGGTGTTGCCGGGCACGGGAGGCCTCGTAAATGCGGATGCCCGAACCGGCCAGCAGGCCCCGGGTATCGACAGGCTCCTCGAGCGGCCGGAGAGGGTACTCGTCGAACAATTTGAAAGAAAAGGTCGCGACGCCTTTGAGGCGGATGTCCTCGATCCGGCTAAAGACCTGTTTGGCCCGCGGTTTAAAAGAAGTCTCAAAATATTCCATCCGCGCCTTATCGGGCGTCAACAGCGAAAATTCCCAGTCAAAGACGGGATTATCGTTGAGACTTGCGAAAGGGATATCGTGGAGATAGAAATCCTGGGTGGCAGGGATCTGGTTGTCGAGCTCGAAATCGGTTTCGCCGAGGTATTTCAGCCGGTAGGTGAACCGATAGCCGACAGGGCTGTTGTTGACCAGGTAGATCTTGAGGCTTTCTACGACATCATCGTCAAATTCATCGCGGTCGAAGACCGGGAGAAAGGTCAGCCAAACCCCTTCCCCGAGTTGGGCGATCCGTTCCTTTTTCTTGGCCGGCTGCGGCTTTTCGGGGGGGAGCTGGTCGAGATATTTTTTGGGCTTCTTTTCCGGCGGAATGAGCTTGTTTTCCGTGAACCGTTTGAAATAGGGGAAATCCAGCTGATCGGTGTATGCTGGGAACTTTACACCCCTAACGTCCACCATCACCATCTTGTCGTTGATGATCTCAACAACCTCTCCGTCATCATTGGAATGTTTGACGACCACCTTGTCGCCGACCTCGAATTTCATAACGCTGCAAAATTACGATTTTGTCACGATCCGGGTGAACGGGGGGGCTGCGGAACGGCCGTGCCGGCCGACTGCGGTGCGGCGGATCGGCGCGGTTCGTCGGTGAGCCGGCTCTTCCGGTACCCATACATAAAATAAATGACCAGCCCGATCCCCATCCAGCCAAAAAACCACTTCCAGGCGATGGCGGGGATCTCGATCAGGAGATAGGCGCAAAACAGTACTCCAAGCACCGGGATCAGCGACAGCTTGCGCAGCATCGTCGCGATGAACAAACCGGTGACCAGCAGTACAAAAACCAAAAACAGGATCTCTTCCAATCCCTCATTGGGCAGGTTGCGAGCTGCGGTACCGATCCGGTCCTTGAACAGCCAGATGAAACCAGCATAGAGGAAAGGCATGACATATCGGCCATTCCAATAAGGCAGCTTGAACCCACGCTTCATGCCGGTCACCCGCGGCAGGATCAGCACGCCGCCGGATACGAGCACAAAAGCGAACAGCGTGCCGATGCTGGTCAGCTGGGTCATGAGGCCGCTGCCCATGAATAAGGTCGGGACGGCTACAATGATCCCGGTGATGATGGTGGAGAACCAGGGCGTATGAAATTTGGGATGGATCTTGCCGAACGCTTTTGGCAGCAGCCCGTCGCGGGACATGCTCATCCAGATGCGGGGCTGCCCCAACTGGAAGACGAGCAGCACGCTGGTGGTGGCGACCACCGCGCTGACAGAAATAAAATAGCCGATCCATTTCTGGTGCACTGCCTGGAATACGAAAGCCAGCGGGTCGGTCAGGTTGAGCTTGGTATAGGAGACCATTCCGGTCAGCACAAGCGCGATCAGGATATATAGAACGGTGCAGATGACCAGGGAATAGATCATGCCTTTCGGCAGGTCGCGCTGCGCATCGGTACATTCCTCCGCGGTAGTGGAAATGGCATCGAAACCGATATAGGCATAGAAGACCGCAGATACGCCTTTCAGCACGCCGCCGATCCCATTGGGCAGGAAGGGGTTCCAATTGCCGGTGTTCACAAAAAAGGCGCCGAGGATAATCACAAGGACAACGACCGAGAGCTTGAAGATGACCATAGCGTTGGTGGTCCTTTTGCTTTCGCGGATCCCGATATAGGTGATATAGGCAATCACACAAACGATGAAGAACGCCGGCAGGTTCAGGATTACGTGTGACCCAAAAACGGTCGGCGCCGAATTCCAGGTATGGATCGCGTCCAGCAGCGGCGCTTTGGCGTCTGCGGCAAGATTGGGGGTTTCGGCCAAGGTTTTCTGAGCAGCCAGGAAGGCGTCCTTTGCCGTACCCGGGTCAGTGATCAGCCAGCCGGGCAGGTGGATGTTGAAAGCCAGCAACAGGTTATTAAAATAGCCGCTCCATGAAATAGCCACGACGATGTTACCGATCGCATATTCGAGGATGAGGGCCCAGCCGATGATCCAGGCAACGATCTCGCCAAAGGAGACATAGGCATAGGTATACGCGCTGCCCGCAATCGGGACGCGGCTGGCGAATTCGGCATAGCACATGGCCGAGAAGCCGCAGGTAATCGCCGTGAGGACGAAGAGCAGCGAGATCCCCGGTCCCCCGTCAAAGGCCGCCGTACCGATCGTCGAGAAGATACCCGCCCCTACTACAGCGGCGATCCCCATGAAGGTCAGGTCCTTGACGTTCAATACTTTTTTGAGGCCGCCTCCATGACCATCGGATAGGCCGTCCGCCGCATCCTTCACAATCTTGTCCAATGATTTCTTACGGAAAAGTGAGTTGGGCATCCAAACGATTTAAATGATCGGGTAAATTAGATAAAAAAGGCCGAAAACCTGCATATTTGCGCTGGATGAAGGATGTAGCGCAGTGCCAATTCGGCGAGAAGGTTATTATTTCGTTTAAGATTATTTTGCTAAATTAATTAGTTTTGTATTCAGTCAATCTAACCTCGATGAAACCGGACTCCTAATGAGCAGGATTCGGCTATTCACTCTTTAAATCATCCGGTTATGACTGAATTATTGGATTTCCTGGGTTCGTTGCATCCGTTGCCCGATCAGCTGACGGAGCGGTTGCAGGAAATCGTTACCGAGCAAGAGATTGCCCGGAAAAAGTTTCTCTTAAAAGCGGGAAGAATTTGCAACAATATTTATTTCGTTAAGAAAGGGATATTCCGCGCCTACTATAACAAAGCGGGAAAAGATATTTCGCATGGATTTATGAAAGAAGGGAGAATATGCGTAGACCTGGAAAGCTACAGCAAGCAGAGTTATAGCAATATGAATATTCAGGCCCTTGAAGATAGTATAGTGCAATATATTCCTTCGGAGCAATTGAAGCAGGCAATGGAGGACTATCCTCTTCTGAATCAGATCGGGCGGATCTTAACCGAGAAATGTCTATTACGGGAGATCGGCCGGATGAAAGGAACCTGGATGCTGAAGGCCGAGGATCGGTTTCGGTGGTTGACGCAGCATTCTCCCGATCTGATCAAACGGGTGCCGGGCAAATATCTGGCATCATTTATTGGGATGACCGAAGAAATGCTTAGTCGGCTCAAGCGAAAAAAGTCATGATTGATACAGATCAATTTTTCGCGATTCTTAACAGCGTAAGTTTGTATTAGCTGTGCCCCTTCTTTAGTG
>DATJMG010000052.1:0-3341 GCA_035508835.1 Puia sp. | reverse complement strand
ACGAAGGTGCTGGCGACGAAAGACGGCCGGGTTTGGGTGGGCAGCAGCGCGGGGATGAGTGTGCTTGAGGGAGGCCGGATGCGACCGGTCTGGCAGTCGGAGCGGGATGCAGACCCGCATACCCGATATGTCACGTCCATGACGGCATGGAAGCAGGACACGATCGCCCTGGGAACGCTGGGCGGCCTTGTGCTGTATAACACCCGTGATGGCGGCTTCAGAAGGTTATTCGATACGGGGGGCCTCCCGATCACGATCACGCGGCTTCATGTCGATACGAGGGGGCGGCTTTGGCTGGGTACGTGGTCGCATGGCTGCATCGTGATGGATAGCTGCGGGCGGATCTGCGAAAGCCTGAAGCCTGAGAGACCGTCGGCCGGCAAAACGGTGAATATCGTTACCGGGTTTGCAGAGACCGGCAGTAAGGGAGCTACCCGGTTGTGGGTGGGAACCGAGAATGGTATCTATGAGGTAGCTGATGGAAAAGTGACTACCACGATTCCTATGGCAAGCGGCGAGGTCGTCACCTCCCTGACTGCGGACAACGACCAATATGTATGGGCGGGCGGCAATACGATCTACCGATTCTTTGCGGGGCGGAGTGATTTTGGCGTTTTCGCGAGCCCGATAACCGGTTTTGTGACCGGCATCCAGCCGGTGAAGTTCAACCATCAACCGGCGATAGCCTTTCTGACCTGGTATGTACCGGGCGGCCTCACCGTAACCAACCCGGAGGGTACCAGGATCCTGTACAAACGGACTTGCACCGACAAATCCGATGCGGCGAATGTCGCAGGGCTTGCCACCGACAGTCTGGGCCGGATCTGGCTTTCGACGCTGGGGGGAATGGAGATCCTGGATGGGCATTTTCAACCGCTGCGGCATGGCGACAGCTGCTTCAAGGGGCCTGACCGGCTGGTCACCGAAAGGACGGATGGCGTGCTGATCCATCATGATACGGCGTGGATCGCCTACTATCGCCGGGGGCTGTCGCTGTATGACATGCATTTCCATCTGCTCCATACATTCGCTAAAGATGACGGTTCGGGGCTGGTGGACGATCTTGTCAACCGGATCTTCGCGGATCATGAGGGCCGCGTATGGCTCGGCGGCGATAACAGGCTTTACGGATACGATGCGGCGGCAGAGAGGTTCAGGGCCTATAACGGCAATCCCGACGGCTCGCCGTTTCACGTGAGCGATATCGCGCAGCTTCCGGGCGGAGACCTTGTGCTCGCGACGACTACGGGTCTTTTCCGGTTCAACCCCTCCACGGGGGCCTGTTCAAGGGTCCGGTCGCCGTTGCTGCGGGATAATGTCGTCGAAGCGGCCGCGGTGGATGCGGGCGGGGACATCTGGTTCATCAACCGCGAAAACCTGATCTACTACCAGGTCAGGACCGGGCATTTCACCTTGTTCGGCAGCGAGGACGGCATGGACATCCGGGACAACCTCAACTTCCTGCGCAGCCCGGATGGCGAACATTTCTATCTCAACGGCAATAATCACACCTTTACATTTAACCGGAGCAGCCGGCGTTCAAGTGTGAGCCCGATGCCGTTGTATTTCCATTCGATCCAGGTGAACGACAGCGCGCTTCCGCGGAGTGCGGCACTCTCGACGCTGCAATTGGATCATGCCCACAACAGGATCACGCTGGAATTCGGCGCGATCAATTATATCAAACCGGAGCAGACGCTTTACGGCTATATGTTGACGGGAGTGGATAACAAATGGGTATACAGCAACCGAAACTATGCGTCCTATGCGAATTTGTCCCCGGGGAGCTATGTGTTTAAACTCAGGGCACAAAACTATGCGGGCATCTGGAGCGATGCGATAAGCCTGCCGGTGACGATCCTTCCGCCATACTGGGCGACGTGGTGGTTCCGGGCGTTGAGTATGGTCCTCATCGGCGCGGTGGTCTTTTTCTCGGTCCGGTATGTGGCACAGCGGAATCTGCGGGAGCGGATCCTGCGATTACAGCAGGAGCAGGCTGTGGAGAAAGAGCGCAACCGGATCGCCAGGGACATGCATGATGACCTGGGGAGCGGGCTGACGAAGATCGCGATCCTGAGCGAGGTCACGAAGGCGCAGCTGGCGGCGCCGGGGGCGGCGGTGACCAACCTGGATGTGATCTCCAATACGAGCCGGGAGTTGGTGGATAATCTGCAGGATATTGTTTGGGTGCTGAATCCCCGTAATGATTCCCTGAGCAGCCTGCTCATGTACATCAAGGACTATGCGGCAGGATTTTTTGAGCCGGCGGGGATTGTCTGTTCGGTGGACTGTGACCAGGTGGAGGGGAATATCCCGTTATCGGAGGAGAAGCGGCGGAATATTTTCCTCTCGGTGAAGGAAAGCTGCAATAATGTGCTCAAGTATGCGGGATGTACGGAGGTATCGATAAGGGTCCGGATCGGGCCGGCAAGCGTAGTGATCGAGATTACGGATAATGGGGCAGGCTTCGATCCCGGGCAGGTGGGGCAGTTCTCCAATGGGTTGAGGAATATGCGGAACCGGATGGAGCAGATCGGGTCACGTTTCCGGGTAATTTCGGCAGTCGGAGAGGGGACGAAGGTGAGGATGGAGGTTATGATCTAACACTTTTTTGTGATTGTGAGATGCCGGCGAAGGGATAAATTCATAGTTTCTTATGATCCAGGTAGCCATTGTGGAGGACATCCGGGAGATCCGGGAAGGGTTGCAGATGCTGATCAACTTCAGTGAGGGATTCCATTGTTCGCAAGTCTATGCGAGTGCGGAGGAGGCGTTGGCGCGGCTGCCGGAGCAGCGGCCGGACGTGGTGCTGATGGATATCAACCTGCCGGGGATGAATGGGGTCGAGTGTGTGCGGCGGATAAAGCCGCTTTGTCCGGGCACGCAATTTATCATGAGCACGGTGTATGAAGATGATGAGAATATCTTCGAGTCGCTGAAGGCGGGGGCGACGGGGTATCTGTTGAAGAAGACGGTTCCGTCGCGGATCCTGGAGGCGATCACGGAGGTGCATCAGGGGGGCTCGCCGATGAGCACGCAGATTGCGCGGCGGATCATCGGGACTTTTCAGAAGCAGGATGGGATTGCGGCGGCGGAGGACCTGACGTTGCGGGAGAAGGAGATATTAAAAAGCCTTTCGGAGGGGTTGAGGTATAAGGAGATCGCAGTCCGGTTCGGGATCAGTATCGAGACGGTGCGCAGCCATGCGCGGAATATATATGAGAAGCTGCATGTGCAGAGCCGGACGGAGGCGTTGAATAAAGTATACGGGAAGGATAGGTAGTCACACTTTTTTGGGATGGACAAGGTAAGGGCGGCATACTAGCTTTAGGCTCAAAAAA
>DATJMG010000051.1:0-18344 GCA_035508835.1 Puia sp. | reverse complement strand
CCCCGCCCGCGGCAGGATCGCCATGCGTATCCCCGAACCCGTAGAAGTCAAATCGCCCGGTGGCCGCCCTTGCGTCTATGTAGCCATGCCGGCAGGGTTTCAGCACAAACATCCCAGCTATCCCTGCGTAGTAGACAATGGTATTCGGCCAAAGGCCAATATTTCGTAGCTACAACCTTGAGAAAAGCGATATTTTTGGAGCACGCATGACACTCTATATCGCGTCTCTCAATTCCGGCAGCAACGGGAACTGCTATTTTATCGGCAACGGCCGGGAATCCGTGCTGATCGACGCAGGCATCCCCTGCCGCGAAACCGAACGGCGGATGCGGAGGTTGGGCCTGTCCCTCTCCACCGTAAAAGCGATCTTCATTACTCATGAACATGACGATCACATCCGCGGCCTGGAAGTCCTGTCCAAACGTTATCAACTACCCGTCTACATCAACGACAGCACCCGGGAGCAGCTCAGGCTTTCCCTCGAACCGGACCTGGTGCGTCCCCTCCATCCGGCCACACCCATTACCGCCGGCGCTCTTACCGTTACCCCTTTTCCCAAGACGCACGACGCCTCCGATCCTTGCAGCTTCGTCGTCTCGTCTGCCACCGTGAACATCGGGGTCTTCA
This sequence comes from Puia sp., assembly GCA_035508835.1. Lineage (GTDB taxonomy): Bacteria > Bacteroidota > Bacteroidia > Chitinophagales > Chitinophagaceae > Puia. Next base: position 17,717 of record DATJMG010000051.1, on the reverse strand, counting down.
CCGATCTGGGCGTCGTTTGCGAACAGTTGATCTACCATTTCCGCCAGTGCCATGCGGCCTTCCTCGAAACCAATTACGATGAACAATTGCTGGACAAAGGCCGCTATCCGCATTTTCTAAAGAACCGCATTCGCGGCGGGTTCGGCCATCTGTCCAACCGCCAGGCCCTGGACCTTTTCGTTCGCCATCGCCCTGCCTTCATGAGCCACCTCTTCCCCTCCCACCTGTCACGGGATAATAACCGGCCCGAACTGGTCCGGGAACTATTCGAAAAAGAAGCGAAAGGAACGAAGATCGTGATCGCATCGCGCGACCATGAGACGGAATTGTATGCAGTCGACGGGCTTTACCGCGGTCAGGCGGGTATCGGCGACCCAATCGCGCCTGTCGTCCGCAAGTTGCCGACTATTGTTCAAGGTTCGCTTTTCCAAGACTAGGTCACCATCGAAGGCGTGACAGCCGACGGGGTACCGCCCGCCGCGGGAACCCGGGTCACCGCATCCGGCTGCATCCGGAGCACCGATCGCAACATGGTGATCGGAATGATAAGGCGCTGCGGATCGCGCTTGACACAGCCGTTGAAAATAGTGATCGCCTTCCGAACAACAAAGTACTGCAACATGAGCTCGAAATCCTCCTCCTGTGCGGGCAACAACATCGACCCCTTCGCCCGTTCCTTATAGGCCCGGATAAAAAACCCGCAAACGTAATGCGCCCACAACCCAGCCATCGGCAACAACCGGCGCGCCTCCTCTTCATGCAGCTGCTGATTTAACAGGAAACCATCGAAAGCTGCCACGTGGATCGAAGCGATCATCGATGCCAGGTCAACGAACGGCGAGCGCCGCAAGCGGCGCTCGCTGAAGCTGAGACCCGGATCACCACTGAAATCGTTGATCGCAATATCTTTCCCGGTCAAAAGGATCTGCTTAAGCCCGTAATTGCCGTGAATGCGGATCTTGACCGTGTCGAGCTTTTTGGAGTATATCCTCTTTAACGTGGCCATCAGCTCCGGCCGGTAGGCCTGCATCCGCGCCACCCGATCCCGGTATTCCTCCGGCAAATTCGCCGCATTGCGCCCGAGGTTCTGATAGGTCTCGCGCACCAGCGACTGCATTGACGAGAACAGTGACCGCTGATAATGCAACGAAAAGAGCTCCGGCTTGAAATCCTTCCCCGTTGCACATGCCAGCGCCAGATGCATCTCTGCAGTGCGAAGACCGATCAGCCGGGCTTCATCTGCCGTATGTGCGCCAAGAAGCACCTGTGTCGCTTCCGATAGCTCCTCGAAGGCCATGGGCCCTGCCAGGGTTCCCAATCGCTCGAGTTGCGCGGGTTGGGCTGGCGTGACCGGCTCCGCGGGCTGTACAGCCGGTGTCGGCACAGGGGGCGCCTCCTTCTTCTCCCCTGCCAGTATCCGCTCGATATAATTTGTGATCCGCTCGCGGAAGTAGCTATACCCATCGCCGTGATTCTCGATCATTTCCTGCACCATGCCCAGGACGATACAACCCTTTTTATCTTTCCACTCGACCGAGCCGATAAAGGCGGGTAAAAAGGCAAAGCCACCTTCCTTCGACAGATACCGGGTCATCTCCGCGTCCGGGTTGACCGAACGTTCGACCCGGCGATAAAACTTCAGGAACAGGTTATTGTCAAACGCAATCGATGTGTTATACAGGTCCGACGTATGGATCTTCGGAACGACCGTCGCCGCCTCCTGCAAATATTTTTTGACCCGGCCGTTCCCGTCGAATTCGACACGCGCCATCGTAGCATGACCGGGCTTATGCATGGCAAGCCGCTCGATCAGCGCCACCTGCCATTCCACAGTATAGAACGCATCCACGAGCACCCCCCCGCCATCTTCCGACCGGATATTCGCGATCAGCGCCTCCGGAAAGGTCTCCGCCAGTTTCCTGGCCGCCTCCTCCCGGATCAGACAGACCGGTAGTTGGTACAACCCCGGCATCCCGTCGTCTCCGGTGATCTCCAGCAGCAGCCAGAAGACCGGATTTGCAGCCGGATCGCTATAGGGACTTTTGATAAAATCCGCAATGGTCACCTGATAGGTATTACGCTCGCGGGGAATGAACCATTTCGCCCGTACGAGGTATCGGGGCAGCACGTTGTTCTCCAACTGTTTCCTGGCCGCCCCCTCGAGCAGCCCCTCCCAGCGCCGGATGAGCAAGAGCGGCAACGGCTTCTCCTCATCCATCTCCGGATGCGCTTTTTCCAACACAAACCACTGATAGCTATGTGGCGCCAGTGTAAAGAAATAGAGACCATCCTCCCGGATGACCGGGAACCGGTTCTTGCTGAAGATATCCACCGGCACGAATCCCTTATTTCCCTGCAGATCTACCTCCGCCGCCTGCGAGAATTTGGACAAATTGATGACGATCAGCAGCGTCTCCTCCTCATAAGTCCGCGTAAATGCGAGCACCTTCGGGTTTTCCACACTCAGGAAGCGGAGGTCGCCCCGCCCGAATGTCTTGAACTTTTTGCGCACGGCGATGAGCCGCTTCATGAACCAGAAGAGCGATGAAGTGTTGCTGCGCTGCGTCTCTACATTGACGGATTCATAATGGTACTCGGGGTCGAGGATCAGCGGCAGATATAATTTCTGCGGGTTGGCGGTGGAAAATCCGGCGTTCCGGTCGGGCGACCACTGCATAGGCGTCCGGACCCCGTCGCGATCCCCGAGGTAAAAATTGTCCCCCATGCCGATCTCGTCACCATAGTAGATGACGGGGGTACCCGGCAATGCAAACAACAGCGAGTTCATCAGCTCGATCTTTCTCCGGTTATTGTCGAGCAACGGCGCCAGCCGGTGCCGGATGCCGAGGTTGATCCTCGCTTTGGGGTCCCGTGCATATACTTTGTACATATAGTCCCGCTCTTCATCCGTGACCATTTCCAGTGTCAGCTCATCATGATTGCGCAGGAAGATAGCCCACTGACAGGAAGGCGGGATCTCGGGGGTCTGATCGAAAATATCCGTGATCGGGTAATGGTCTTCCATCTGCAAGGCCATGAACATCCGCGGCATCACCGGAAAATGATAATTCATGTGACATTCATCCCCATTTCCAAAATAGGATGCCGATTCCTCCGGCCACATATTGGCCTCCGCCAGCAGAACCGTTCCGGGGAACTTCTCGTCGATATGCCTGCGCAACCCTTTCAGGAAAGCATGGGTCTCCGGCAGGTTCTCTCCGTTGGTGCCTTCGCGCTCGAACAAATAGGGCACCGCGTCCAGCCGGAACCCGTCCACCCCCATGCGGCACCAGTAATCGATGATCCGGAAGACTTCCTCCTGTACCAGCGGGTTGTCATAGTTGAGATCGGGCTGATGATGAAAGAACCGGTGCCAATAATATTGACCGGCAACTGCATCCCAGGTCCAGTTGGAATGCTCGAAATCCTGGAAGATGATCCGCACATCCTTATACTGGTTGGGGTTGTCCGTCCAGACATAGAATGCCCTTTCCTTCGATCCTTTCGGCGCCATCCGGGCCCGCTGGAACCAGGCGTGCGTATCGGAAGTGTGATTGATCACCAACTCGGTGATGACCTTCAGGTTTCGCTTATGCGCTTCCCTGAGGAAATGTCGAAACCGGGAAATATCTCCGTAAGCGGGGTTGATGTTGTAATAATCGGCAATGTCATAGCCGTCGTCCTTCAACGGCGATGGATAGAACGGCAGAAGCCAGATCGCCGTCACGCCGAGATCCTGCAAATAATCCAACTTCTGCAGCAGCCCCTGAAAATCCCCGATCCCGTCTGCATCCCCGTCACAGAACGCCTTTATATGCAATTCATAAATGATCGCATCCTTGTACCAGTCCAATCCGTCCATACCTGTTCCCGTACAAATTGCGTGCACGATCATCTGGGGAAATTCCTCTACACGGCAACCGACCCCGCCGCGCACTCCCGCTGCGACCCTATTTCAGCACCGAGGCAAAAAAAACCTTCATCGCATTCCAGGAAGCTGTGTCCGCTTTGGCGTTATAAGCGATCGGCATCTTGAATTTCTCCCCGATCGCCGTAGCGTCAGGATTGGTGAATGCGTGGGTCGCGCCATCGTAGCCAATGAAGGTATAAGAAGCGCCGATGGAATCCATTTGCTTTTTGAACTCCGCCACATCCTTTGCGGTTACGAACTGATCTGCATTGCCATGACAAACCAGGATCTTCGTCCGCAGGAGATCCTTGCGGGCCGGCGTCCCGAGCAGGCTGCCATGAAAACTGACAACCCCCTTGAGATCATCGCCAAGCCGCACTGTGTTCAGCAGCATCCCGCCGCCAAAACAATAGCCGATTGCACCGATATTGTCAGGGTCCACTACGTCGAGGGTCTTTAGCTTTGCGATAGCCGAGTCGATGCGTATCTTTGCTTTCTCCGGATCCTTGTAGAACGGCGCCGAATAAGCCATTGCCGTCGAAGGACTATCCGCTGCCTTACCCTTCCCGTACAGATCCACGGCCATTCCGACATAACCCAGGTGCGCCAGCATCCGGGCGCGCTTTCGCGGATACTCCGTCATTCCCCACCATTCCGGGATCACCAGCACCGCCGGCCGCTTTCCCTTGATGGAATCATTGTACGCCACATAACAGATGAGCGTATCGCCGTCCGCATACACAGAGACGGTTTGCTCCTTCAGCACAGTGGATGTCAACGTCGAATCCGACACGGACGCCGTCGCAGTATTCTGCTGGCCGGAGTTATTACAGGAGGTCAGAAATCCAGTCAGCGCCAGGATCGCGGCGCCCGATTTCAGGCTGTTTTTGGTTATCATTGGAAATACATATATATTTTAAAATTACAACGCAAACGCCACATAGGCATCGCCCGACTTCTTATGCAGCTTGCCGCCGCCGCAGGCGATCACGACATATTCGCGCCCATCCACCTCATAGACCGCGGGGGTGGCGAAGCCGGCCGCGGGAAGGTCCGTCTCCCACAACAGCTGACCCGTACGTTTGTTGAACGCCCGGAATTTGGCATCGCTGGTCGCGGCAATAAACAGCAGGCCGCCCGCCGTCACCACAGACCCGCCATAGTTCTCTGTGCCGGAGTGGATCCCGCGGGCTTTCAGCTCCGGATAATCCCCGAGCGTATCCCGCCACACGATCTTTGCCCGATTGAGATCGATCGCTGTGAGCGAGCCCCAGGGCGGCATCGTCGCCGGATACCCTTCTTTGGTAAGGAACTTGTTGTAACCGGTCATGGTATAAGGAAGGTGGAAATAGGGATCCTCCGGTTTTGCCGTCTTATTGACAAAAGGCTGCTTTTGGCGGTCGGCCTCATCGAGGATGAAGGCGGCCAGCGCCTGGCGTTCGGCCGGACTAAGCTGCTTGAACGCCGGCATCATTCTTCGCCCGGTAGCAAGGAGCGTGAGGAACTGGTCTTCTGTGTATTTCTTCTTCACGCCGATCAGTGACGGATAATTGCCGCCACCCTGCCGGTCAGGGCCGTGACAGGTCATGCAATTGCCGCTGTATAACGCCTGTGCAGCCTTGCCGACCGTTACCATTCCCGAAGCCGGCGGCCGTGCCGCTGCGTCAACCATCGTGAGAATAGCCGGTACTTCATTGGCGTTGACATAGAGCAGCCCGGTCTCGGGGTCATAAGCCGGCCCACCCCATTCCGCCCCGCCATCGAACCCCGGATAGATGAGGGTCCCCTCGCGGCTGGGTGGAGCGAACCACCCGGTATGAAGGCCGGCCAATCTGTTCTTTATCTCCTGGTAAGAAGAATCCGGCACCAGCCGGTTGAGGTCGGCATCCGTGATCGTCTGACGCGCAAAGGGCGGGAGCACGGTAGGATACGGCTGGGTCGGGGAAAGCCGCTCACCCTTCAGTTCACTACTGTCGGGAACAGGTCGCTCCTCCACGGGGTAGACCGGCTTCCCGGTAACGCGGTCGAGCAAGAAAATAAACCCCGATTTCGTGGCCTGCGCCACGGCGGGAATAGTCTGACCATCTTTTTCCACGGTGACAAGCACCGGCGGTGCAGGCGGATCCCGATCCCAAAGATCATGATGAACCGTCTGAAAGTGCCAGATGCGTTTGCCGGTTGCAGCATCCAGTGCCACCACGCAATCGGCGAAAAGGTCGTTGCCCAGTCGTCGCCCGCCATAGAAGTCGAAGCTGGCCGATCCGATGGGCGCGAAAACGATCCCGCGCTCTTCATCCAGGGAGAATCCCGACCACGCATTCGCGCCCCCCAGATGCCGGTAGGCAGCGGTATCCATCCAGGTCTCATAACCCACCTCCCCCGGATACGGGATCGTATGGAAGATCCACCGGAGCCGGCCTGTATGCACGTCATAAGCCCGGATGTGACCGGGGGCAGCATCGGCTTCTTCCGCCACCCGGTCGCCGATGATCAGGAGGTCTTTATAGATCACCCCCGGCGACGTGCCGGCAACATATAATTCGCTGACATCCCGGCCCAGGTCCTGATGAAGATCGATCCGGCCGTGGTCGCCGAAGGAGTCGACGGGCTTACCCGTCAACGCATCGATGCAATACAAAAATGACACCGCCGAATAGAACAGCCGCTGATCCGTCTCACTTCCCCGGTAATAAGCTACCCCCCGGCAATTATTGATCGTCCAGTTCCCGACCCTGGCCAGCTTTGCCAGATCAAAGGTCCATTTCAGCCGGCCACTGGCGGCGTCCAGCGCAAACAGCTTGAGCTGCGGCGATACGCCATATAACGTCTTACCGACAACGATGGGGTTACACTGGATCTGCGAGTTGCTGTCCACATCGCCGCAATGATAGGTCCAGACCTGCCGCAAGCCGCTGACGTTGGCGGTGTCGATCTGGCGGAGACCGGAATAGTGGATCCGGCCTTTACTGCCGCCGTATTCCGGCCAGGAATCATAGGTGACGGCGGAATGACAGGCAAATAGTGCGACTGCGATCACCAGGAAGGTTACGCGCGGAATTTTTTTCATTGGCCTTGATAATGAATAGACTAATTTTAGCTCCTCAATTTATCATTATGTCCGCATATAAACAATCCTTTTTGCTGACAAGGCTGGCAATAGGGACCAGCCTTTTCGGGCACGGTCTTGTCCGGCTGCCGAAGCTGGATACATTCAGCCATGGCATGGCCGCTCAGTTTCAGCATTCCATCCTGCCGGAGGGGCTTGCCCTTGGTTTCGGATACTTCTTGCCGTTTGCCGAATTCGGTATCGGCATCCTTACGCTCCTGGGGCTCTTTACCCGGCAGGCCGCCATCGCCGGCTCCCTGCTGATGGTCGTGCTGATCTTCGGAACGACGACGATTGAGAAATTTGAGAACATCCCTTCCATGTTTTTACATGTCCTTTTCTTTACAGGGGTGCTGGTATTTGTCGACCGGTATGACAATTGGTCACTGGACCGGGCCCTCGGACTTAGGAAGACCGGCGGTCTCCTTCACTGAATACCGTCTGACCAGCATATTGACCAGCAGGCTGACCAGCAAGGCAACCACACATCCCGTCGCCACACTGGTCACCCTTTCTATTGGCACCCATTGCCCCTGTTTTTGTTCGGTGATCGTAACAACGACGATTGCGGCAAGTGCCGGTCTTAATGGCGCCGTCAGCTTCACGCCGATCCCAAGGACGATCGTGAGCCCGACTCCCAGGCAAAGCGCCGCCAATTGGGGGAGGTGGAAGAGAGAAAGCACAAGTCCAACCCCGCAGCCCAGCAGATTGGACTTCAGATAGTCGAAAGCGGTACGGTTACTGTTGTCTGTGGGAACGGCCAGCGCAACGGAAATGATGGCCCAGTAGAAGGGATATTGCGGGATCTCCACGTAAAGAAAATAACAGACCGCTACCCCGATCAGGCATTTGATGATATAAGGCGCATTCGGCGCCAGTCGCTTGAAAAAGGCAGTCCGGGATTGCATGTATAAACCGGGATTGCATGTATAAAGATACCGATTCCGGTATTCCCGATAACGACCCCGGCGTATTCCGCCCTATTGCTGGTCCCCGCTCACACTTGCCCGCAGGACATTGCCCTGGTAGGTATAGACGAGCGGCGATGCCATCCGGATCGCATTGCCCGTCGGTGCCGTCCAGAGAATGGCGCCCGTCTTGATATTCAGTGCGTAGACGTTATGATCGCCCGATCCGACGTACACTGCGCTGTTCCCGACGACGGGGCTGGAAACAATCCGGTCGCCCGTGGCAGTGCTCCAGATCTGGGCGCCGGTCTGCGCATCGAACGCATAAACATGGTCATCAAAGCTGCCTGCATAAACGACCCCGTTTACAACCGTCGGGCTGGACTGCACGCGGCCGTTCGTAGGCGCTCTCCAGAGCCGGTTACCGTTGAGGGCGTCGAACGCATATACCCCGTTGTCAAAGCTGCCGACATACACGACCCCATTGACGATCGTCGGCGACGAAAGGATGCTGTCGCCGGTGGAGTTCCTCCAGATCAGGGCGCCGGTACTCGCATTGAATGCGTACATATGCCAGTCGCTGCAGCCTACATATACGATGCCGTTACTGACCGCGGGGCTTGAATTGATGGTATCGTCCGTGGGTGCAGCCCATACCCGATTGCCCGTAGCCGGATCGAGCGCATACAAATTGTGGTCCTGACCGCCGACGTACAGCAGCCCGTTAACAACCGCCGGACTGGAGAACAACAGCTGCTTGCTGCCGTTCAGCTCCACATTCCAGTCTTCATGACCGCTGGCGGTGTCTGCCCGGATGACATAACCCGCATAGCTGGCAAAAAACACCGCCCCGTCGGAATAGGCCGGGCTCGTCAGCACCGCGCCCTGCGCCAGGGCATTCCATTTCACCGTGCCCGCGAACGGATCAAGCGAATACAGCCGCTGGTCCGAGCTCCCAAAATAGATCGAGCCGCCGACCATCGTGGGAGTGGATTCAATATCCCCCTTCGTAGCGAAAGACCAGACCTTGGTGCCCGTCAGCGCCAGGAAGCAGTAGAAATTCTCATCCTCACTGCCGATGTAGACGTAGTGGTCATCCATCGTGTCGGCGGTAGTGACGGCCTCCGTATTTGAATAAGCCGTAACAGCGCCGGCAGAATTTACCGCCTGAACCCGGTAATAGTATTGCGAGGTGGCCGAAAGCCCGCTGACCGTCCCTTTGATGTCTTTTACCGAAGCCGGATTGAACCCGGCCAGCGGCTGCGTAAAACCGGTATCGGCGGCAACGAACAGATTATAGCTTGCGGCGGGCCCGATCCTGGTCCAGTCGGCAACAAAATAATTCAGTCCGATATCGGAAGCGGGCAAGGCCTGCGGTGCAACGAAAGGGCCTTCACTATGTTTCTTACAGGAAACGGAGAACAGGACAAAGGCAGCGATAACCAAAAGTTTCCTTTTCAGCAGGTGCGGGAACATCTTCATGATTAATAAATTGCATTAAATAAGTGGTCTTTGATCCGGCTTTGGCAGGATATGGATAGCACGGGGAAAAGGAGTTAAATCCCAATCGGGCTACTCTATGGAGGATATTGCCGGGATCAGTCGATTTAGCGACGGCCTGATTAAGAGCGATGAAGATACGTATTACTCATTATATGGCAAAATTCCCCCGGCATGGGCCTTCCTGCCTGGCGGCCGCCCCTCGTAGATATACGAGACCCGGCTGAAATTTTACGATAGCCTAGGGGTTATCTCCTAATTCCTCCTAAGTTTATCGATCAAGCGAACCAATTGCCGGGCCGATCCTGGTGAAGAATAGCGTTTCCTGACGCATCTTTGCATCAGACGATCCAATATCCTGTATGGGAAACGCTCCCTGTCCAATCCTCTGACAAACCAACCGGCCTGTGCTGGTAATGATCTGAAGTGAATGAATTAGACCCGCCGCAAACCGGCGGGTTTTTTTGTCGCAACTCAGGAAGGTTTGCCCGACATTTGCCCAAACGCAACGCATGAAAGCAGCTGTCCTGCACCAGTCAGGTCAAACCCCGCAATATGAGGATTTCCCTGATCCGGTCCCGCAAAGCACCGATGAGACTGTACTGGCCGTCAAAGCCGCCGCCGTCAAGAACCTCGATAAGCTCCGTGCCGGCGGCTCTCACTATGCAAGTTACACGAAACTGCCCGTGGTTGTCGGTATCGATGGTGTCGGCGAGCTGGAAGACGGCACCCGCGTCTACGCCCCGGGAGTGACGGGGATGATCGCCCAAAAAGCCTTGATCCGGAAGGGCCAGTACGTGACCGTTCCCGCGGGATTGGACGACAGTACCGCTGCCGCCCTGCCCAATACGGGAATCGGCGCGGCCATGGCGTTGCTCAGCCGTGCGGGCCTCAGCAAGGGGGAGACCGTGCTGGTCAGCGGCGCAACCGGTGTCACCGGCCGGCTGGCGGTTCAGCTTGCCCGGCACTACGGCGCTTCCACGATCCTCGCTACCGGCCGAAATCCCCGCTCCCTCGAAGAGCTGACCGCACTCGGAGCCACCGATGTCCTGTCCCTCCGGCAGGAAGACGACGCCCTCGTCAAAAAGATCAAAGACCTGCATCAGCAGTCAACCATCAACGTGGTGATCGACTATCTCTGGGGTCGCCCCGCAGAGCTCATCCTCCGGGCCCTCAAAGGTACCGGTGCTTTCACCCCGCGCGTCCGTTATGTCACCGTAGGAAGCATGGCCGGCGAGAACATCACCCTGCCTTCCGGTATCCTCAGAAGTTCCGCCATCGAGCTGTTGGGCTCGGGGATCGGCAGCCTGTCCAAAGCTGAAATGGAATACTTTTTCAGCCGCGTTCTGCCCGAGATGTTCCAACTGGCCGCGGCCGGCAAACTGCAGCTGCCTACCGAGACAGTCCCGCTCGAGCAGGTCGCCGCGGTCTGGAACAAACCCATCGACGCCGGTAAAAGATTGGTTATAAAGATGTAGGATTTCACAATAAAATTGAATTGCAGGTCATGGGAATTTATTCGTATATTGAAATGCATGAAGGCCCTTTATATCTGTCTGCTATCCCTGCCAAGCTTCTTTCCGGTGTCCGACAAGAGTGATTGGACCCTGAGACGGGAGAAAGACGGCATCAACATCTATAGCCGGCCCTCGGACTATTCCAAAGTCAACGACATCCGCGTGGATATGGACCTTACGGGCACGGTCGAACAACTCGCCGCCGTCCTCCGCGACGTCAATAATTATACCGACTGGGTGTACGCCACCCGGACCTCCACCATGATCAAGAAGGTGAGCGAGAATGAGGTCATTTACTATGCCGAAGTCGGAACACCCTGGCCCGCCGCCAATCGCGACTATTATGCCGACATGAAGATCACCTTCAACCCGGCCAACCATAGCATGAACGTTGTTTCCGTCGGCATGAAAGACTATCAGCCGGAGAAGAAAGACTTCGTCCGCGTCCCCATGTCCAGGGGTTTTTGGACGGTCACCACGCAATCGGCCCGCAAGATCCACCTGCAATATATCCTCCAGATCGATCCCGGCGGCTCCATCCCGGCATGGATCGTGAACAGCTTTGTTGCCAAAGCTCCGCTCGAGACTTTCTCGAATCTCAAGAGAAAAATGGAGGACCTGAACCGCTAGTCCATAATCACACTTTTAGGGTATTGCACCATTTTCCCCTTCTATTTAGTTTTGCCGGAACATAAATCTGCAAAATGCAAAAAACAATTAGCCTGCTCTCCCTGTCCTTTCTACTATTGCTCCTGATTGCCGGTTGTTCCAAGAATGGCACCAATGGAACCGACGGCACCAACGGGACCAACGGAACTAACGGAACCAATGGCAACACCATTCTGAGTGGAAATTCCGATCCGACTTCCTCGATCGGAAATGTCGGCGATTTCTACCTGAACCTGACCACCGACTCACTTTTCGGGCCCAAAACCGCCTCCGGCTGGGGTACCGGCATCGCCCTGAAGGGCACCGCCAACGTGATCTTTTCCAACTGGAATACCGCAGGTACTCCACATGACAGCACGATTGACGGATCAGCCGATGTCATCGCATACCTCCTCGCCCCCGCTATAACAGCGGCAGACCTGGACAGCGCCAGCTTCCTGGTGTATTTTACATTCGGCGCCGGAGAATTTCCCCTGCCATATACCTCCTATGCCGGCGGTAAGGGCAGCGTCATATCGTTTATCCCGACGGTGGGCCAATTTGTTATCACGCGGTGGACCTTTGATAATTCTGCTTCCATAGGTTTTGGTGATCTGCAATACCGCTTTGTCATCATCCCCGGCGGAGTGAATGTTCCCGATGCCTTCCGCCAGCTGGCCAAAGAAGAACACGTGACAACTATCGATTGATCATTAGGTAATTGTATTTATCGACCGGTTAGTTGTTCGCTCAGGGAGTACAAAGATGTTTGTGAACGTCACCCTTTCCTGCGACTCGCTATTTCATTTGGCGCGCCGGTCCGCGTTTGACCTGCATGACTATTCGGGAGCGAGGGCTTTGAGCAGGGATCGCGCGTTTGCGACACCCAGCTAAAGCTGGACCTCAAAGATGCCGTCAGGTCTCGCCTTGCTTTCGCCCCGGCTTCGGGCTGTGCTTGTAATACAGTACTCCCGCCTTCTCGATGGTGATAAGACCGCCGCAGGCAGCCTTCTCCAACATGGCCCCGGCGATGCCGACAAACGCGTTGATCTTGTCTTCCTTGTCGACGATCTCCACGATGATGGGCAGATCCTGGGAGATCTCGATAAGCCGGGCGGCATGCACCCGCGTCGAGGCGCCGTAAGACATGATGCCCCGGATGACGGTGCATCCGGCCAGGCCATGCTGCTTCGCAGCCATGAGAAAGGCTTCATATAGCGGCTGGTGGCCGATCTTGTCGATCTCCCCGATGAATATCCGCAGCAGTTTCGAGTCCCCGTTGAGTTCCATATATGTCGGTTTTATATTAATCTGATGAGGAATGCTCCAAGGAATACCGCCGCGATACCCAGTACAATGCTGCCTATGGCATAAAGCCCCACGTAGAGCAGGTCGGAGCCGCGGATGAGGTTGGCGTTTTCATAAGCGAAGGTGGAAAAAGTGGTAAAGCCGCCGCAAAAACCGGTCGTCAGGAAAGCCCGCCACTCGGGAGTGAGCAGGTTGCCCCTTTCGGCCAGCGCGTAAAAGATACCGATGAGCAGACAGCCTGCGACGTTAACGAGAAAGGTCCCCAGCGGAAAGATGAAAGGATACAACTTGTAGATGTACGTCTGCGCCCCATAGCGGGCCACGCTGCCGACTGCGCCGCCGATGGCGATAATGATCACGGTCTTCATGGAGTTTTTAGTTTATGGAGCCTTTGAATGGAAGGACCCGGCGGCAGTGGCGGTACACCATCACCTGCACATAAAGTTACGGACGGCAGGCAGGATTTGCAAATATTCCTATGACGGCCTTTCCAGGCAGGCGCAAGGCAAGCGGATGGCGAAGGCCGTTATTTTACAAAGTCCTGCACGGGGCGGCCACGGGATGAAATAGCATTTCGTAACTTTGCCCTTGATGATTTCGTGGGAAGAAATATTGATAAGATTGGCCCTCGCCGCTTTTTTTGGAGGGGTGGTCGGGGCCGAAAGGGAGAGGAGGGAATGGGCGGCGGGGCTTATGGACAGTGGCTGCCATCGGGCTTGCTACAGGAGGAGGCATGTATTTTGCCGCCAGCATAGCTACCTGTGTAGTCATCATCATCTTGTGGTTGATAAAACCGGTCGAGCGAAAGCTGTTTAGGCGCTATCGGATGCATGCGATCCGGCTGCTGACCGAGCAAGGGACAGGGTTCGATCAGTTGGCCGAAATAAACGATATTTTATCCGCTGAAAAAGCAGTTTTCTCCCGAGTGTCGATAGAGAAAAAAGGAGCCAGCTCCGTCATCGATCTCCGGTTCAATAATATCGGGGAGACAACACAAATCATTACACTGGTGAATAAATTTCAGACCATGCCGGGTATCAAGGAGGTCACCTGGGACAAGATGAATTAGCCGGGAAATATAGATCGGCTTTTGCGGTATATCCGGGAATCGCTAACTTTGGTCCGGGAAATGGTGTCTTCCTCAACTGCTCGTTTCGGGCTAATGGCACCTACAAATAGAAAGCGGCATCAACCGCTTTAACCAATAAAAATTTGTAGGATGTCATGGACAACTCAGCATCTTGATCCTTTTTTTTATCTACTCTCCGCAGTTCCACCGGTTAGCGATCGGCGTTGCGATCTATTTTATTGTCGCGCTCCGGCGGCACCGATAGCCGCCGGCGAATTGCCATCGGAGGTCCGTCGGTCTGCCTTTGCGCAAACAGATTTATCACATCAAAAGAATCGTAAATGAAAAAAATATTGGCTGCGGGAACAACGGTACATTCCTATTATGAGAGTCTTTCGAAAAACGACGTGGAAAAAGAAACGCACTGGTACCTGATGAAGGGGACCAGCAAGGACCCCCTGATCGGCCAATTGCAGGAGAGCATCGAATGGGTGGTTTGGGCTCCGTTGGTATCCTCCAGGCTATCTGAACGATAAAATTGTTCGTAAAGGTCGCGGCCGGATTGGGGCTTTATATTTAAAGGAAAGTATTATGATAAGAGGATTGGAAATAGAACCTGACCTCAAGGACCTGCGGGCCTATACACGGGCCAAGCAGGCGCTGGCCGGACAGCTTCGCCAGGTTCGCCGGGGCCTTGAGGCCCTTGGACGAAAGGAAGCGCTTGAACAATGCGCGGCATTGATGGTCAAGCTCGCGGAGGATCGCTTTACCCTGGCCGTATTAGGTCAGTTCAACCGGGGGAAAAGCTCACTGATGAACGCGATCATCGGGCAGGAATTGCTGCCGACGGGAGTGTTGCCGCTGACCTCGGCGATCACGGTACTTCGGTACGGCCCCTCACCGCAGTTGGTGGTGACGAGAAGCGGAATGTCCTTCCCGGAAATGCGTCCATTGGAGGAGCTGGCGGAATTTGTGACCGAAAACGGTAATCCGGGAAATCGCCGAAAGGTACAGACGGTCCGCGTCGAGCTCCCCGTACCCTTTCTCCGGTACGGGATCGAGTTTGTCGACACGCCGGGGATCGGGTCGGCGGTGGCGGCGAATACCACGACGACCTATGACTTTTTGCCCGCCTGTGACGCGGTCCTGTTCGTGACGGCGGCCGATTCGCCGCTGTCGGAAGCGGAGCTCGCATTTCTTGCAGACATCCGGCCCCACGTGGGGAAGATCTTTTTTGTGGTGAACAAGATTGACCTGCTGGCGTCCAGTGAGCGGGCAGAGGTCGGCGCGTATGTGCAAAAGACGTTGCAAGGTGTTACGGGTGACGGGGACCTGCGGGTATACCCGGTCTCCTCCCGCGAGGGGCTGCGATCACGGCTGACTGGGGACGAAGGCTTGTATACGAGCAGTGGACTCCTATCCCTGGAGGAGGACCTGGGTGCATTTCTCTCGAAGGAGAAGTCCGCAGCTTTCCTGGCCGTGGTCGCCCAAAAAGCCAGGCGGATCGTAGATCTGGAGGAGGAGGCGGGGGCATTCGAAGAGGCAGCGCTGGCGACAAGGGCAGTAGAGATCAGGAAGGACAAGGTCCGGGTGATGCAGCAGGAACCGCATGCGGCGGCGCTTACCATCAGGGGGGCGCGCCGGCAACTGGCAGCCTGGGAGCAGAAAGCCGAGGAGACTGGCGGAACCGATGCCGGCACCGAAACCATACCGGAGGAGGAAATCCCACGCGAACGTCCAACCCCAGAAGTATCGCCCGCAGGGTCCGGGGACCACCGCGAGGAGGAGTTGGGCGTACGGACCTGTCCCGTATGTGCCCATGTGGGCGATAAGGCACAGGATTTCCTGATCAACTGGCAATACGAGCTCAGCGTTTTGGAGGCGGCGCAAGATCGGTTTGCCGACGAGCTTGGCTTTTGCCCGCTCCACACCTGGCAACTCGTATCGATCTCCTCACCCTACGGGGCTTCGGTGGGTTATCCGCGGTTGGTCGAACGCCTGGCAGTCTGGCTAAAGCAAACGGAGACCGGAGATGAAGGGAAGCTGGCCCGGCTTGTCCGGAATACGCAAACCTGTCGGGTATGCGATCTGCTGCGGCAGGGGGAGCAGGAGTATATCGGCTGGCTGGCCGGGCGGCTGGCTGAAGAAGGGGGGCAAGCGGCCTACCGGCATTCGGAAGGGGTTTGTCTTCGGCACCTCTCGATGCTCATCACAGCGGTGGATCAGCCGGAACTCCGAACATTCCTGTTGTCGGATGCTGCCGGACGCTTTAGCCGCGACGTGGAGGATATGCGCAGCTATGCGCTGAAAAGGGATGCCCTGCGGCGATTTTTACAGAACAGCAACGAGGAAGACGCCTATTACCGGGCTATGATCCGTTTCGTCGGGGATCGCAGGGTTTGCATGCCGTGGCCGGAGGACGGCGAGATCTGATATGGCGGCGATGGTCAAGTCATATAATGTGCTGCTGCCGGAAGACTTTCCCGGGTCTTTGGTAAGCTTCCAATTCTTTTTCGAGAATTATGACAGCCATATCATGAACCTGTACCACGCGGCCGGGATGAACCTCGTTTATGAGCTCGCCCGGGCCTGTTATGCCTGGCCGCAACACGAGCTATATCAACTATGGCTACTGGAGAATACACAGGAACAACACCTTAAAAAGTATGAGGTGCTATTGATGAAAGGGAGTTTCGCCGGCCCCCCCGCAATAGAAACGAGGATACTGGTCATGCACGACGGGGACGCCTGGGACGAGGAGACACCCCCACCCTTTGTAGGACGGCGGCTGCGGTTGCACCGGCTGCCGGAACCAGGCGACGACCTCGTGATTGCCGACGAAGCGCGCCCGGGCGTTATCCATCACCTGCGTTGCACGGCGGTCATCCCGGCTCCGCACCGGGCTGGGGGTCCGCTGATCCGGACGTCGTATATTGCTACCCGGTATACGCTGCTGGAGGTCATCAACGGCTGGCTGGACGAAGATCATCGGCTCAGGTCCCTCTCCCGTTGAATGAAGCGGCGTCGGTCACAGCCGGAGCAGAGTGAACCCGTCCAGCACGCCGTCGAACACGGTAAAGACCGCCGGGTACCCATGCCGGATGTGGCCTATCTGATGCTCCATCCCGATTTCTGCCGCCGGCCGCTCGGTCACCATCTGGATCGCTTCAGGAAGGGGGATGCCGATCTGATAGACAGCGTTACGAACGGCATCTCCGAGGGAGATGGTGGACCCCGCCAGGGCCCCGTCGTCGGTCAAGTATTTGTCATCCTGCAGGTGGGCGTTGAACTCACCCCAGACATAATGTTGCTGCGTCTTTCCGGCAAACAACGCGTCGGAGACAAGAAATAGTTTATCTTTTTTGATCTTATACGCCATGCGGGCGGCGCTGTAGTGGCTGTGGAAGCCATCGAGGATGAGCGGTGTAGCGACCTCGGGGCTGTCAAAGATGGCACCGATCAGCCCGGGATGGCGTGCAAGGAAAGGTGACATGGCGTTGTAGAGATGGGTCACCAGGTGGATGCCCCTACCAAAGGCATGGATCGCCGCCTCATAGGAGGCATTGGAGTGGCCGACCGAGAGCGTGATGCCGGCGTCGAGCAGCTTGTCTAGCTGGGCGTCCGTGAAAAGCTCCGGGGCGATAGTCATCAGCCGGACAACGCCTTCGCCATGTCGGATGATCTCGTCCAGTTCGGCATCGGTCGGGTTGCGGATAAAATTGTGAGGGTGCGCACCGCAGCGGATGGGATT
>DATJMG010000050.1:0-6964 GCA_035508835.1 Puia sp. | reverse complement strand
CAACGCCCCCGGCAGATACGGCATCACCCGCGCGGTGAAATCCCCGGCAGACCTTGTCCGCGGCACATTTGCGCCATAGACCGCCATCCCCGAGCCGCCCTGCGCCAGCGACTGCAGATCGAGCTCTTGCCGGATGGCGGGATCACCGTCTATCGCGTCGGCATACAATTCGACCAGCAGATTGTCGGGGGGGATATCGCCGATATATAGCTGCACTTCAAAGCGGAGGTATTCGGATCCGGAAGCGGCGTCTTTATCCGGATGAACATTTACGGAACCAAAGCGGAGGTGGGGCCAGCCCAGCTCGATGGCCCGCCGCCATAGAACGATCCGCCGGCCAAGCGCCCCGTTGTCTGCAGCGCGGTCCGCATAAGCTTTCGCGGCCGGGAGGTAGTATTTTTCGGTGTATTCGCGTACGGTGCGGTTGGCGCTGAAGAACGGTGTCAGCATGGCCATGCTCTGCCGCATCTTGCTCACCCATTCGACCGGGATACCCGCTGCATTGCGGTTATAGAACATGGGGATCACCTGCTGTTCGAGGATTGTGAACAGCGATTCCGCCTCATAGGCATCCCAGGCGGGATCATTGCCGTGTTCCTTTCCGTCACCCAGCGCCCAGCCGACTTCCGGCCGGTAGGCCTCCACCCACCATCCATCCAGCTCTGACAGGTTGAGACCGCCGTTCACCAACACCTTCATCCCGCTGGTGCCGCTGGCTTCCCAGGGCCGCTGAGGCATGTTCAGCCAGACATCGACGCCCTGTACGAGCTGTTCTGCGAGCAGCATGTCGTAATCGCTCAGGAAGATGACATGCTTCCGCATATTCCATTGGGTAATGAACTGGACCCAGCGCCGGATCAGGTCGCGACCGGCCTGATCGGCAGGCGGCGCTTTGCCGGCGAGAACCAGCTGTACGGGCTGTTGACTATTGGTCAGAAGACGGACAAGCCGTGCGGGGTCGTGCAATAAGAGGTCGGGCCGCTTATACGGCACAAAACGTCGCGCAAATCCCAATGTCAGCGTCTTCGAATCGAAGGCGGACATGGCATCTTCGATCATGACCGGCGAAGCGCTTGCGGCGGCCAGTTGCTGCGGCAGCCGCCGGCGGATATAATTGACCAGCATCTCCCGCGATTCCGATCGCATCTGCCAGAGCCGCTCATCCGGGGCCTTCTGGATATCTTTATATAACTCTTCCGTAGCCCCCATCCAGCGGTCTTTCCCACAGGCCTCTGTCCATAACTTGTCAGAGGCGGCCGAGTCCCAACTGGGGACGTGCACGCCATTTGTCACATGACCAACAGGTACCTCCCGTGTTGGCCAGCGCCAGAAAAGGGGATTGAACAAGTGCCGGCTGACACGGCCATGCAGTTGGCTCACCCCATTGACCGCCCCGCTCCCGTGGATAGCGAGATAGGCCATGTTGAACGGCTCCGTGGGCTCGTGGGGATATTGCCGCCCCAGCGCAAGCAGGTCGGCGACTGAAATGCGCAGCGCATTTGTCGCATAGTCTCCGAGATACCTTGAGACAAGCAAGGGATCGAAGTGGTCGAATCCCGCTGCCACGGCCGTATGGGAAGTAAAGAGATTGCCGGCGCGCGTAACGGTCAGCGCTTCTTCAAAGCTGGTGCCCGTTCTACCCATATAATTTCGGGCACGTTCCAGTACGGCAAAGGCCGCATGTCCCTCGTTAAGATGGCAGACCTCCGGATGGATGTTGAGGGCTTCCAGCAGCCGCCAGCCGCCGATGCCCAGTACGATCTCCTGTTTGATCCGCATTTCATTATCGCCGCCATATACTTCGGCCGTCACTCCCCGATAGGTCGGATGGTTCGCTGCATCGTTACTGTCCAGCAGATAAAGGGTCGCCCTGCCCACGCAGACCTGCCAGGCACGAAGCCACAGCAGACCGCCCGGAAAGGGTATCGACAGGCGGAGCCAGTCGCCGCCGGGGCCGAGCAGGGGCGAGATGGGCAGTTGACCGGGATCGTTATAAGGATAATAGTCTTTCTGTTCTCCATTCGTGTCGATCTCCTGCCGGAAATAACCTTGCTGATACAGTAATCCAATGCCGTAGACAGGGATGCCGAGGTCGCTGGCCGACTTCAGCTGATCGCCGGCGACATTGCCGAGGCCTCCGACATAAATGGGAAGCGCCTCGCTCAGCATGAATTCCATGCTGAAATAAGCAACCGCCGTTAGCGGCTTCCCCGGATGACTGCCGGAGAACCAGGTGCCGGCCTGATCGGATGCCGTCCTTTGCTGTGCCAGCGAGTCGACCAACTGCCGGAAACCGGGATCGCCCAATTGCTGACGGAGCTTGTTACGGGAAACCGTTTGGAGTACGATCCACGGACTGTGCGTTTGCTCCCATAGATCGGGGTCCAGCCGCTGCCAGAGTTCGTCTGCCTCGTGATTCCAGGACCAGCGCATGTCCAACGCCAGATCTTTGAGGGCATCAAATCCTTCAGTCATATATCCACGCTTTATTTTTTACCAATCGCATCATCGACGATGGTCTGGGCCTCCGTGACGATGCGTTTCAAATGCTCGTTTCCTTTAAAGCTCTCGGCATAGATCTTATAGATGTCTTCCGTGCCGGAGGGGCGGGCGGCGAACCAACCGTTGGCTGTCGCTACCTTAAGCCCGCCGATAGCCGCGCCATTGCCCGGTGCGGTCGTCAGGATCGCTTCGATCTTCTCTCCTGCCAGCTCGGTCGTCTTGACCTGCTGACCGGATAATTTCTTCAATGCCACCTTCCCTTCCGGAGTGACGGGCGCCTCCACCCGGTCATAGACCGGTTCGCCAAACTCCTTCACGAGGTCGCGATAGATCTCCCCGGGATCTTTGCCCACCCGGGCCGTGATCTCGGCGGCCAGCAGGGCAGCGATGATCCCATCCTTATCGGTGGTCCAGACGCTGCCGTCCATCCGGAGGAACGAAGCGCCCGCACTTTCTTCGCCGACAAAACCCAGCGAGCGGTCCAGCAATCCGTCGACAAACCATTTGAAACCGACCGGCACCTCATACAGCTTGCGTTTCATCCGGGCCGTCACCCGGTCGATGATGCTGCTGCTCACCACGGTCTTCCCCACGGCGGCGCCGGGACCCCAGCCCGGACGGTTCCGGAACAGATAGTCGATACAAACGGCCAGGTAATGATTAGGCGGCAGCAGCCCGACGCTTTTGGTGACGATGCCATGCCGGTCATGATCGGTATCGCAGGCGACCGAGATATCGAACCGGTCCTTCATGCCGATCAGCCGGGCCATCGCATAGGAAGAAGAAGGGTCCATCCGGATCTGACCGTCCCAGTCGACTGTCATAAACCGGAATGTCGGATCGACTTCGGTGTTCACAACGGTCATATTGAGCTTGTATTGATCGGCGATCGGCTGCCAATAGTGGACCCCCGCGCCACCTAACGGATCGGCGCCAATGTTGATCCCGGAACTGCGGATCAGGTCGAGGTCGACCACCGATCCAAGATCGTCGATATATTGTTTGCGATAGTCGTGATCGTGTGTCGTCCCTGCAGCCCGGGCTTGCCGCAGTGAGATCCGTTTAACTCCCGCCAGCTTCGCCGCCAGCAGTTCGTTGGCCTTGTTCTGGACCCAGCTGGTGATCTCTTCGCCGGCCGGCCCGCCATTGGGTGGGTTGTATTTGAAGCCGCCGTCGGTGGGCGGATTATGGGAGGGGGTGATCACGATCCCATCCGCCAGCCCCTCCTTCCGCCCCTGGTTGTATTTGAGGATGGCAAGGGAAATAGCGGGAGTGGGGACATAGTCGTCGTCTTTTGCCAGCATGGTCTCCACCTGGTTGGCAGCCAGGACTTCCAGCGCCGAAGAAAGCGCCGGCTCGGACAAGGCATGCGTATCCGCGCCGATGAACAGCGGTCCGGTGATGTGGCTGGCCGCGCGATACAGACAGATGGCCTGGGTGATCGCCAGAATGTGCCATTCATTAAAAGAGGTGTTGAAAGCGGAGCCCCGGTGACCGGAGGTACCAAACTGTACCTGTTGCTCCCTGACCCGGCTATCCGGGACCAAGGTATAATACGCGGTGATAAGCTTCGGAATATTGGCCAGCAGCGCCGGCACGGCGGGTTTGCCCGCATAAGGACTGATCGTCATATGATGGCTGGTTTTTTCGCTCCCCGAATGTATCGCTTACCCGACTTTGAACAACGTTCCCGGACTAAAAGTTTAAATTAATACTTTGGTAATGCGATATCCGGTCCCCGGTCGCCGCTATCCGCCCCGCGATCCAGCCAGATGCCGGCCGGGGTATATTGATTGAAAAAGCCATCATTCTCCAGGTAAAAAGAACCATCCCGCACCCCGCCGCCATAATCCATGCGATATCCTTTCCGGCCGGTGTTGTCGACAGTGAACCGGGCCTGGTGCAAGGATACCCACTGCCCGGCGCTGTTGCCGGCCCAGGCATGGTTGAACAGCACATATCGGTTGCGGTCGCCTTCTTCGGGCTCAAAATTTTCCAGGAAGGAATACAAACCGGTCAGTCCGGTGCTGGTTTGCGGCCGGCTGAAGCGGGCGATCAACTGCCAGCGTCCGCTCTCGGGTGCATACCACCAGGCCGTAAAAATCGTATGCCGCCGGGCGGCCGGTTGTGCGTGAAGCAGGAACCGGTAAGTATGCCCCGCCTTCCAGGGATAGTTGAGATAGCTTTGACCGCCGGCCCCTTCGTTGCCGAATGCACCGGTATGAACCCCCGCGCCTTTGTCGAGCAGCCGGATTCGCTGGCTGTCAGGGATGGCAGCCGGATCATCGGTTTCGAAAGGGCTCCAGACCGAGAAAAGGATATGCCGTTCCGTCGGAGAGTTGACCTGCATCCCGAAATAGCCCTGTGCAAAGCCGCAGGCCATGAAATAGGAACCTTGCACGTCCTGTCCGGGCGGCACCGTGACCTCATTATAAAACCAGCTGGCGTCGAAACCCGCCGGCAGCGGATAGGTGAGATGCACGGAGGGCCCGCGGCGGCCCCAGTGGAAAAAATTGCCTTCATTGTCGGGGACGTACGCCTCGCGGCCGGTGATCGCCGGTCCCTGCACCACGATCGCGCGAATATCGGCAAAGACCGGGCCGGTACGACGAACGGCGCGGATGCGGATCCGCTGATAGCCGGTATCACGGAGCGTAAATTCACCCACCTCATGCTGCAGCCGGTCGCCACCTCTATGCTGCGGCCGGACGCCACCCACATGCTGCGGCCGGTCGCCACCCCTGAGGCCGACGATAGCGGACCGGTCTCCCATGCCCACCTGTAAGGTGCTTTGCCCCTCCGGCACACTCCCGATTATCCATAACCGTAGATCACCGGGAACCGAAGTCCGCAACCATACATCGAAATAGACCGCACTGTCGGTCCAGCCGCCGATCCCGTCGTTATCGATATAGCCGCCCGTGCTGTCGCCAACCCTGTCTACCTGGCCCGCAACCCCGCCTGAGCGATGCCGCCAGGCATTCCCGCCCAATGGGATCGTATCCGTCGCGGACCATTTGTCGCCTTGATCCCGGTCGCCGGCCAATCCCGGTCCCCGGGCATTACTGACTGTAACCAGGCCGAGCACAAAAACAAGAAGCCCGGACATGCCAGGCTTCGAAGTATGAAATTTTCTCATGTGAGCTAGGATGTTAAAGATATTATAAGTTCACAAATAATTAATCACTGTGATAAAATAATTGTTCCGGATCAATTCACTGCCTCGAATTTGTAGGAATTTCCGAAGATTTTCCCGGCCGGACAATACTCTATGGTCCATGTTTGCCGGTTCTAGCTTTGACCGATCAGCATGCCTGCAATAAAGACCACGATCCCGCCGATGACGATCTGGCTGACGGCTTTCCAAATCGGTGTTTCCATATATTGGTGGCGGACCCATGCGATCACGAACAGTTCGATGATGACCACGATGATCGCCACGGTCATGGCGACATGATATGATGCCAGCAGGAAAGGGAAGGCGTGGCCGGCGGCGCCGACAAAGGTCATCAGGCCGCAGATGAAGCCACGGGTGATGGGGTTCCCCCGACCACTGAGCTTGCCGTCGTCGGACAGGGCTTCCGAAAAGGCCATGCTGATGCCGGCGCCGACTGCTACGGCCATGCCGACGAGAAAGGTGGTATGATTGTTTTTAGTGGCAAAGGCGGTGGCGAAGAGCGGGGCCAGGGAAGATACGCTGCCGTCCATTAATCCTTCCAGACCAGGCTGAATGATCTGCAAGATGAGTTCGCGTTTGGCATCTTTTGTCGTGGCATCCATTGATTGAATCTTTAGTGTTGACGGGGGATCCTTATCAATTTACCGATAAATTCAATAAGTTCGGTCCCAAAACTATTCCAATGTTCAGGTCGCTGCCTTTCCTGTGTACGTTGTTGTTTTCATTGAGGAGTTGGTCCCAGCCGGGACCGTTGATCGTTCCAAATTATGCCCGTATTCCGCTGGATTCGTTGCACAGGCAACAAATGATCCGATCTCTTAACGGCCTTCTCAGTCAGCTTGCCGGCGCCAATAGGGACAATGCGTTTGTTCAGGCTGCAACAGTTGAACAACTGTTCGAATCACAATTATGAGATTTCATATCTTCGCTCCATTATGGTCCTTCTCATCCTGAATGTCATCTTCTGCCTGTCGTTCCTGTATTTTGCCTACCTGAACCTGAACGATGTCGATCCGTGGCTGTGGGTGCCTATCTATGTTGCAGCCGCCGCCTGCTGCGGCCTGACCGTTTTCAGACGATACTATCCGCGGATCTATCTCGTGCTGATCGGATTCTACGTGATCTATGCGATCATCCTCTTCTTTTCCCCCGATGGCGTTCGTGATTGGATCGTCAAATACAAGCGGCCGAGTATCGTCGAAAGCATGAAGGCGGAAAAGCCCTGGATCGAGAAGACGCGGGAATTTTTTGGCTTGCTGATCATTACCGGGGCGCTGATCATCG
>DATJMG010000049.1:0-21159 GCA_035508835.1 Puia sp. | reverse complement strand
GGCTGGACAGGGCTGTGGGCAGTGATGCCGACACAAATTCACCGGAGGACAAGGTGGCGATTTTGCTTGCAGGGAGGGCGAGATCAAGTTGCAGGCTTTGGCTGGTGGAAGCATCGCGGCTGTTCGTGCTGATCGTGGAGCGTTCCTGAAGGATCTTGCCAATCAGTTCTCTGGTGAACCGGGCGGAATCGCCGGTGACCTGTCCCGAAAGGAGGTTGACCGCAAATTGAATAAGGCGTCGGCCTGCTCCTGTAAGCTCCAATATGCCCAATAGCGGAACTTTATTGTTTGTTCTCTTGCTGCCGCTGGCTTTCTTATTCGCCTCCCGAATGGACTTGTGTTTATTGATTTCCTTGCCCCCAAAATAGCTCTCATCAATTTCAACCTCGCCGGACAGATTGCTGGCCTCGTCATGGCTGAAAGCCTCGCGGATACGTTGCAGCATGAACCAAGCTGTCTTCTGTGTGATTTGAAGATCACGGGCTAATTGGTGGGAGGATATGCCTTTTTTGTGGGCGGTAAACAGATAAATGGCAAAGAACCATTTCCGAAGTTCAATCTTGCTATCCTCGAAGATCGTCCCGACCCGGACGCTAAACTGTTTCCGGCATTTAGCACACTTGAAACGTTTGTTCGCCCCATTCAGGACATAGCAGCCTTCATTGGCGCAATAGGGACATTCTATGACGCCATTCCACCGGAGGGTAGCCAGATAATTCACACATTTCTGCTCATCCGAGAAATAGTTTACCAGTTCAAAAAAGCTATCGAAATCTCTTAACTGTTTGACTTGTACGTTATTACTACTCATATCCAAGGATTGTAACCCAAAGATAGAACAAATATTTGGGTTAAACAAGTATATCAATGCCCAAATAATCATTAACCGTTCAATCCTGAAGGACGATACCTCATTTAGTCGGGGTTTTGTTTAAACAATCTACCCTCTTTGAGGATGGTCATAAGTCCTTTAATAGAATGGCCTAATTAGTGGTCAGTTTAGGAAAAGAGCACGCCGCTGATGCTGCCGCATGCGGTGAGGAATTTCTCCTGGACTTCGGGGCTGGCGGCGGCGGGGTGGGGATCGCGGAGGTGTTTGTGGTAGAAGTGATGACCGGTGGTGCGGGCGGCGGGGTCATCGCTGACGGCCAGCCAGGCCTGGGTTTCGGAGCCTTCGGTGAGGTTGTCGGGTGCGTTTCGGCCACCCATTTTGGTGGCTACCCAGCCGGGGTCGACGGAGTTTGAATAAATATCGGCCCATTTGCGGGCGACGGCGAAGGCGAGGATGGTGTCGTGCAGTTTCGAGTCGGAATAGGCGCTGAAGCCATTCCAGGGGCGGCGTTCCCAGTTAAGGTCTTCCAGGCTCGCGTCGCCGTTGCGGTGGAGGCCGGAGCTCAGATAGATCAGGCGTTTTGGCCTCCCGATCAGGCAAGTCAGGATATAGGGGGCAAGGGAATTGACGGCAAAGATGGCCGAAAGGCCGTCGGCCGTGACTATGCGCTTTCTTTCGCCGGAGCCGATGGCGGCGTTGTGAATGATAGCTTCGAAGGGGCCGAGTTCGTTCGCGCGGGCGGCGACGGCTTTGGTTTCCGCGATGCTGCTGAGGTCGCCGGGAATGGCGTCTCGCGCGCCGGGGGTGGCGGCCAGGGCTTCTTTGGCGCGTTGGGGGCTGCGGGCGTGGAGGATGACGTCGTGGCCCCGGGCGATAAGTAATTGGGCGGCCATTTTACCTAGGCCGTCGGCGGAGCCGGTGATGAGGATTTTGGCCATGGGGCAAAGTTAGGGAATGGGCGGGGATATGGGTTATGGCAGCGGGATCGGTTCGAGATTGCGCAAGCGGGTGGCGGAATCGGGGTCGTGGGATGGGAGAAAGATGAGGGGGTGTTCGCGGGCGTAGGTTTTGACGGCGGCGTAGGTTTGGCGGGCGAGGCGGTAGTTGGCGGCGTTGGCGGCGAAATGGTTTTCCAGCAGCTGTTGTTGGGAATAGCAGATATCGGCCGCGAAGAGGATGTGATGAGTGTCCGTCTTTAGCAGGATGGAGCAATGGCCGTAGGTGTGGCCGGGGGTGTGGATGAGGGCGAGGTCTTTGGATGGGGTGAGCCAGGTAGCGTTACTGAATGGGCCGATCGGTTCGTTGAGGTCAAGGAGGGTGGGGCGGAACCAGCATGGATGGAGTTTTGGGAGCGCCCCGAAGGGGCGCTCCCATTCTTTTATTGCGATGAATATAGGTGTTGACGGAAAATGATAGAGGCCGTCGGTGTGATCGAAGTGGAGGTGGGTGAGGATGATGGCGGTGATCTGTCGGATGGGGATTTGGAGTGCAGTCAGTTGGCGGTCGATCTCCTGGTCGCGGGTGATCGAGAATTTGAATTGGGAGTGGTCGAACCAGGCGGCGAGCAGACCATTGGGGCGAAAATAGCCGGGGCGGGTGACGGTTGCGCGTTCGCCGGTGTCGATGAGGAAGATGCCATCGGGGTGCTGGATGACGAGGGTCCAGATCGGCAGCCAGGGGGTGAATCTTCGATCGAGGATGAAATCCGGGATGGAGAGGAAACTGGTGAAGCGGGTTTGACGGAAGCGGGTTTTGACGGCGACGGCGCCGGTCGAGAGGAGATGGAGGTGTACCGGACGACCTTCGGTGGTGAGTTGGATGGAGGTGGCGGGGAACATGATACAAGTTACCCCGAAATGTTGACAGTGAAAGTCGGCGTGCCGGGGTGACCGGCATACGGTTATGGGGAAATCAGCCGATCATTGGGAAGGATGAGATGAGGTAAAGATGTGGGAATTTGACCGGGCGGCAGCTTATGACGTAGTATTGATGTGGTGGTTTTTGGTTGTTGAAGGGGTGTCAGGTCATAGATTTAGTGGATCAAAACTATGATCATGAAAATCAAGCTTGCCTTATTATCAGGGGTACTCATTTGTTCGGTTGAATTTGCGGTTGCGCAAGTTCAGGTTCCTGACTGGGCGTTGCCCGGGTCGGCGACGCATAAGCAGGTTCCGCCGCCTGCGGACTTTCACCGGGATACAAAGACGGTGATCAAGCCGATCGGCATTTTCCAGGGGCAGAGTGATGTCGGCGGGGCGTTGGTGCCGGGATCGTCCAGCTATAATCCCCGGACGCGGGCTTATACCATCGTGTCCGCAGGTTACAATATCTGGTATCAGCGGGATGAGTTCCGGTACGTCTGGAAGCGGATGTCCGGAGATGTGTCATTGGCGGCCGATGTTACCTTTCCGGATGCGGCGGGATATGACGATCGAAAGGCGGTGCTTGTCATCCGGCAGGGTTTGGAGGATGATGCGAAGGAGGCGGTGGTTGCGCTGCATGGCGGAGGGCTGATGCATTTGGCGTGGCGGCCTGCCCGGGGACAGATGATGAAGGAGGTGAGGGTCAATCACCGCAAGGATCACAGTACGGATAGCTTGAATGTGGGATTGGCAAAGCGGATCGGGATCGAGAAGCGAGGGGATACCTTCCGGGTCTGGATCAGCATGCACGGGGAGCCGATGCATCCGGTGGCGGAGCCGGTCCAACTGCATATCGATGCGCCGTTCTATGTGGGGATCGGGTTTTGTTCGCATCTCCCGGCGACGAGGGATACGGCGGTTTTGTCGAGGGTGGTATTGGTGAATGCGGCGGGGAAGATACGGTGAGGACAAAATTATGAGTTAGACCATTCGGCTAAGGTAGTGCCTTCGGGGACGTCGGTTTGGCTTGCGAATTCAAGGCGGTAGCCGTCGGGGTCCCTGGCGCTGAACACCCACATATTGTTGCCGACGAAGGGGTCGGTCACTGGCAGGTTTCGGCCCCTGAATTCATGGTAGAGGGCGAGGGCGTCCGCGCATTGGGTGGCGATAGAGATGCCGAGGCCTCTGTGTGGTGCATGGATATGAATGGGATGGTCTTTACTGCGGGGCTCCTGGAGCATGAGGGAGACGAGGTCGCGGGTAAGCCAGCACCATTCTATTTTTCCGCGTGGGCTCCATTGGTTGGCGAGGGTAAAGCCCAATCCGTTGCAATAGAAGTCGAGGGACTTCTCCATGTCGGTGACATTAAAGAAGGGTACCGCGAGTTTGAGGTTGGGTTTGTCCATTTTTGCCGGGAATTGGTGTGTTCCCTCTAATTTAAGGTAATTCAGGGTAAAAAGAAAGGCCCCGTCCGGTGGCAGGGCCTGCGATCTATGATCGGTTTTGGCTGAGCGGTGAAAAGGTATATCTTCAGTGGCATGAAAAAGTTAACACCACTGCTGCTTCTCACCGTCTTCGTGGGACGGGATTGTTATTGTCAACGGTTTCAGGTCAGCTATACCACCGGCGCCTATAGCCGGAGTTTTAGCGGCAAGGTATTTCTATATTTAAATAAGGAGAATCACCACCCCAAGGATGCAATGGTCGACCTGGAAAGGTTTCCCTGTTATGCGATCACGGTAAAGAACGTGAACCCGGGAGACGAGGTCCTATTTGACGACAAGGCGGTTTCTTTTCCGGTGGCCCTGTCCGATCTGGAAAGGGGTGACTACTATGTGCAGGCGGTTTGGGACAGGGACCTGGGCGGGAGGTCGATTGCGGAGAGTCCGGGAAATATTTATTCTGCGCCGATGCGGGTTGCAGTGACGAAGGATACGGGAGCCCGGTTCAATGTGGTGTGTGATCAGGTGGTGGCGGGGATGTCTTTCATGCCCACGACGTTCGTAAAGGAGCTCAGGGTGTCGTCGGAATTGTTATCCCGGTCGCAGGGGCGGCCGGTGACGGTCGATGCCGCTATCTTATTACCCCGGGAATATTATAGTCAGCCGCAGCGCAGGTTTCCGGTGATTTATAATGTCTCAGGCTATGGCGGAGATTACCATCGGTACTCCGGGAATACGTCCAACTATGGGATCGTCCTTGATACGGTGGCTTGCATTACGGTTTATCTGGATGGGAATTGTCCCGGCGGGCATTCGGTCTATGCCAACAGTGACAATAACGGGCCGTGGGGAGATGCGCTGGTGAAGGAATTCATTCCGGCGATGGAGAATACGTACCGGTGTAATGGCGCGAGGTTGTTGTGGGGGCATAGCAGTGGGGGGTGGACGGTACTGTGGCTCCAGACCCATTATCCGAAGGTCTTTATCGGTTGTTGGTCAAGCTCGCCCGATCCGGTTGATTTCAGAAGTTTTCAAAAGGTCAATCTCTATGCGGACGACAATATGTATTATAACTCCGACAGTACGGAAAGGCTGACGACGACGATCGCCGGCCGGTTTCCGGTTGCGACGATGAAGTTGGCTTACCAGGAGGAGAATGTGATCTATCGGGGGGAACAGATGCATTCTTTCAATTATGTCTTCAGCGCCAGGGGGGCTGATGGCCAGCCGGTCCAGCTGTGTGATCCGGTGACGGGGGATATCGATAAGAAATGTGTCGAGCATTGGAAGTCCTATGATATTTCGTTGTATCTGCGGACAAAATGGGCGACGTTGCAAAAGGATTTACAGGGGAAGGTCCGGGTAACTGTTGGGAACGGGGATAATTTTTTGTTGAACTATGCGGTGCATATGCTGGATGATGAGATGAGGAAGTTGAGTTCTCCTTTTATTTTTGCCTATTATCCGGGAGATCATTTTACGGTGGCGACCCCGCAATGGCGGGAAGATGGTTATAAGTTCCTTGAGGACCGGTATTTGACGTGGAAGGCGGGAAAGCATTAGGGTGTTGTGCCGGATGTGCGGAGGTAATCGCGGAGCCGGGGATCATCTGCTGCCATAGCGGGGAGCCAGGGGGCGCCGATGGGCTGGCGGGTCCAGTAGTGGTGGCCGGGGTTGCCGGGCGGGGCGAAGGAATAGCGATAGAGGATGGCGCGGATATAGAGGGGAGGCTTGTTTGGGAAAGGGTTTGCGGCGAAGAGGCTGAGGGCGCCGGGGTCGTTATGAAGCAGTTGAGAGATCAGGGTGAGTGTCCAGGGGTATTCATCGGGAGTGGACATAGCGGCGAACCACATTTGCCAGTCGAACCGGAGGTGGTAGGGAGCGACTTGCGGGGGGCGTTGATCGACATTCATGGGGAGACCTTTGTAGGGATATTCTTTCCATGTGGCGGAGTCGGTGGGGATGCTGTCGTAGGTCCCTTCGAAGACGATGTTGTAACGTTCCTTTCCAACCGAGCCGAAG
The DNA here is from genome assembly GCA_035508835.1 of Puia sp. Classification (GTDB taxonomy): domain Bacteria; phylum Bacteroidota; class Bacteroidia; order Chitinophagales; family Chitinophagaceae; genus Puia. The sequence continues at coordinate 15,001 of DATJMG010000049.1, read as the reverse complement.
GCGCCATAGGTATTGACGAGATTTAGCGGGTCGAAGGAGGTGTTCATGATCTGGTTGGGCGAAAGCATATTGAGAACGGGCTGGATGCTGAGCAGGCCAATGATGACGGTCACGGTCCAGGCGGTGATGGTCATAGGGCGGGAGGGGACGGCGGCTTTGGCGGCTTCTTCGGCGCGGCGGGTAAGGGTCTGCGGGAGGATGCGGGACCAGAAGGCGTCGTCGAAGCAGGCTAATGCCGGGATGATGGTCAGCCAATTCAGAAAGGCGAGATTACCGCTCAGGATGAGGATGATCTGGAGAAGGATCATGATGATGCCGGCGATATGGCGGGCGATGCGGGGGCCGAAGGCGAAGAGTGGTGCGACGAGTTCCGCCAACCAGTTGAACCAGACGCCCATGCGGAGCAGGAGGCGGGGCAGGAAATGGAACCAGCGGCTGAGGGGACCGGGCATGGGTTGGGTCTCGAAATGATAGTAGAGGGCGGTGGAGTTACGCCAGACCTCATCGCCGCGGAGCTTGATCAATCCTGCGCCAAACATGATGCGGCAGATGAGCCAGCGGAAGAGAATGATGATGGGAAGGGGCGGGTCGCGTTTGGGAAAGGGGCGCGGGTCGAGGAGCGGGCAAAGGAAGATGGCGAGAAATCCGGTTTCGAGCAATTGGATCTCCCAGCCATAACCGTACCATTCCTGGCCGACGTTACAAAATGACATATACAGGAACCAGAGGATGAAAAGCATGGGGGCGTTGGCGAAGCCCGCGGTTACGATGCAGGAGAGGAGCAAGCCGATCCAGGCATAGGTCAGGAGGGCGGTATCGGAGTGGGTAAACCAGAAGATGGAAGGGAGGTGAAAGAAGCCGGAGCTTTTGCTACCCAGGGATGCTACGACGCGCTGCAGGAAGATATCGACCGGTGTGAGGCCATGAGAGCCGATGAGGGGAAGGATTTGGTTGATTGCGACGAGAAAGGCCACGGCGTAGACGATGCCAAGCAGGCGGAGGATGAGGAAGCGGGTCAGCCAGTAGGTGGGGCGGTCGGTCAGCCAGTAGGTTGGGTGGTCGGGCATATCCGGCGAATATTTAGTGGATTGTCGTGGGCAAATAAACCGTGAATGCTGGTCTATGACTGCAAAAAGTTTACCACGGAAAAGGGCCGGAGTCGGCGGGGGTACTGGGGGTAACGGCTGGGGTACTGGCGAGGTGACGGCGGGTATGCCGGCCAGGTATCGGCGAGGATGACGGTGGCGATCCTTGCGACGATGACCGGGTGGATGCAATTTAGCAAAAAGATCACAGCCGGGAACCTGGAACTCCATCGGGGGTTGGGGAAGGCGTATATGGGAGGTAAATTGTATATTTAGGGGTGATGAACCGTTATGTCCGATGCTTGCTGATGGGGTATTTGATCATGGGTGTCCGGGGGAGTGCAGACTGTCAAAACTATGTATTTGCGCAACTTACCGGTACCCCTATGAATACTGCCGGGTGGAACCTGGTGGGGGATGCGCATGTCGGGAATGTCATCGGGAGTGCCGATTCGGAGTTGATCGTTTGCCGCGATATAAATAACCTGACCGGGGCGGCCTTTTTTGCGCAGCCGATCAATCTTGCCTTTTGCAAAAAGTGGGTCGCGGAATTTGATTTTCGGATGTATGACGGGACGGGCGCCGACGGGCTGGCCTTTTGTTTCCTCGATGTGCCGCCAGCCGGTTTTGTCAATGGGGGCGGGTTGGGTATCCCTGACAGTGCCAATGGGCTGAAGGTCTGTTTCGATACCTGGAACAACTGTATTGCCTATGATACAGAGACTGTCCACTGGGACATGCCAAAGATCGAGATCCGGTACGGAATGGGCTATAATGAGCAGATCATGGATTCCACGATCTATGGGGAGTGTGTTACGACTGAGCCGACGCTGGCCAATACCAGTGGCGAACTTTCGTATATCCGCGGGCCCAACTACAACCGGGCCAGGATCGTCTATGATACGGGGTTTATTTCTGTATATGTGAACGACACCTTGTATCTTACCTCCTATCAGCCAAACGCCTTCAACTTCACGGGATATATGGGCTTTACGGCGAGTACGGGGGGCTATAACGACAACCATTCGATCAAGAATGTGATCATCTATACCGAGATGCCGTCCTCTTATGCGGGTCCGGGGCAGGCTTTTTGTCCGTACGATACTATTCAATTGGGGGGGCCGGCGAATCCTGCGTATACCTATTCGTGGTCACCGTCGAACGGGCTGAGCGATACCAGCTCGGCTGCGCCCTATCTGCATCTTTCCAATACGACGACTGATTCTGCGCTGCACACCTATTATGTCCGGACGGCCTTTGGGAATAATCCCGGCTGCTCATCGATAGACAGTGTGACGGTTAAAGTGTACCCCAATCCGGCTGTCAATTTTACGATGCCGAAGATCTGTCTGAACGACGCTGTCGGGCAGTTCTATGACAGCAGTTATACGGGGGATGCCGAGACGCTCCCGTTTACCTACAACTGGAATTTCGGCGACCCGAATGCTTCGCCGCCGGGTAATCCGGGTTATTCTATGCTGCAAAACCCGACACACCGGTACACCGCAGCGGCCAACTACAATATGAGTCTAACGGTTACCAACAGTGAGGGGTGTGTCGACAGCGCTTCGAAAATCTTTACGGTGAACGGCGACAATCCGGTTGCTGCTTTCCAGGTGCTCGATCCCACAAAACTTTGCAGCAATACCGTTGTGGAATTTAGTAATGAGAGCAGTGTGAATTTCGGGTCCGTGGTCGCCTTACAGATCTACTGGGGGGATACAGCGGGGGTATCTTATACGGACTCGATGCCTTATTCCGGAAAGATCTATTCGCATAATTATCCCAATCCGGTCAGTTCGGCCGCGACTGCCTATATGATCCGGGTGATCGCTGCATCGGGTCTCACCTGTCAGAATGAAACGGACCAAAGTATCACGGTCAATCCCAGTCCGCATGTGCAGTTCGCGGCCATCCCGGCGGTGTGTGACGTGGATACGACGGTGGACATTACGGAAGCGACGGAGCTCACGGGGCTTGCGGGGGCGGGGTTTTACTCGGGCAGGGGTATTACGGAAGGCGGGGTGCTGAATCCGGGGCTTGCGGGGTTGGGTACCGACTCGTTATGGTATGTCTTTACGGCTACGGATGGCTGTTCGGATACGGCGTATCAGACGGTTTTCGTCCAGGCACTCCCCAGGGTCAGCGCGGGGGATGATACGGCCGTGGTCATCGGTCAGCCGCTTCAGCTGGATGCCCTAAGCTTGGATGGGACGGGGGACGCTTTTCTTTGGTCGCCGCCGGATGGCCTGAATGATCCGGGGATCGCGAATCCGATCGCGGTGCTGGGATCGAATGTCGACTCTATCCGTTACTATGTGACAGTGACGGATTCGGTTGGCTGTGTGGGTGGGGCGAGTATCCGGGTGATGGTGTTCCGGAGCGTGCCGGATCTTTTTGTGCCGAATGCGTTTACTCCGGGGTTGGGTACGAATGGGGTGTTCCGGCCGGTCCCGGTGGGGATCTCGCGGTTGGATTATTTCCGGGTCTATGATCGTAATGGCGAACTGGTTTACAGTACTTCGCAGATGGGTCAGGGTTGGGACGGAAGAGTATCAGGGGTGCAGCAGAGCTCGGGGACCTATGTTTGGGTCGCAGAGGCGGAGACTTATACGGGTAAGAAGATTGAGAAGAAGGGTTTTGTGATCCTGGTTCGGTGAGGGGTGCGGATGGGGTGCGAGTGGTTACCGGCGGGTGAGGCCGAGGAGGGGTTACCAGCGGATCAGGCTGGGGAGGGGTTACCAGCGGGTCAGGCCGAGGAGGCGTTCGCCGAGGGGGGAAAGGATCGCCACGGGGTTGCGTTTCTCGCGTTGGAGCGGGTCGCCGGGGAAGGCGTATCCTTCCATCGGGTTACGGCTTTTCCAGCTGTTGATGCGCCATTGGCGGAGGTCTTCATTGTATTCTTGTGCGGGCATCATCGAGATATACTGAGCGATGCGGACCTTTTCGCCGGTGCGGTTGGGACGGATGCCGTGGGGCTGGAGGCTGTTGAAGATCAGCAGGTCGCCGGTTTCAAGCGGGACTTTGACGATTTCGAAGCCTGTGGTATCGGGTTTATAGTGATCGCGGTCTTCGGGCTGGGTGAGTTTCCAGGTATCATAGGTGCGGAAAAGTTGGGGGATACATTGAAAGCCGCCCATATTCTCGTCGGTCTGGTCGGCGAGGGCGAGGACTCCCTGGACGTTGTGCGGCTTTGTTTCGGGATCGTAATCCCAATGGATAAACCCTTTGTGCTCGAATCCGGGGGCAAGGGGGAAATTGAGGTTGGCGCGGTCGATGGTGACCCAGAGCTTCTCCGTGCCCCAGATATCGGCGAAGGCCTGATGGATCCTGGGGGATTGGCGGTTGTCCCACATGTATTGATGATTGTAGATCTCGACCATTCCGGTGTTGACCAGCTCCTTCATTTGCATATCGACGTTGGGTTTGCGGTACCAGGTGCTTTTGTCGTTTGGGTCTTTGGCTTCGTATTCCCAGAGGTAGTCGGCGAGGCGTTTAGCCTGTTCTTTGGGGACGGCGTTCTTGATGATGATATAGCCGTTGGTGGTCCAGAAGTTCCAGTCTTCTTCGGTGAGGATGCGGAGGGGTTCGCCGTTGCTGCGATCGTTGAGGTGCAGGGTGCTGGATTTGGCGGTGGAGGGGTTGCCCGGGATCTCCTTGTGGGCATTGATGGGGGCGGTGGTGTCGATTGCGGAGGCGAGGATGTCGATGGCAGGGGCAGGGGTGTCGATGGCGGGGGCCTGGACGTCGGTGGCGGGCGTAGTTGTCATGTTGTTTGTTTTACGAGACAAAGCTAGGGGGTATTGTTTTTTTCGGTTTTTTTCGCATTGACCATCATTTGCTCTATATTGACCTTTTTGATAGTTTTGTGGTCATGGAATCGATCATACTAGAGAAGATCAAGTTCGATTCGGGAAAATCGTTCAAGATATTTTCCCCGCGGCTGCGGAATAAGTTCTTCTGGCATTATCATCCGGAGATGGAACTGGTGTATGTGGAAGCGGATGCGGGTATCCGGCATGTCGGGCGGCATATTTCGACGTATACGAAAAGTGACCTGGTGCTTATCGGGGGGAATGTGCCGCATTTGAATTTCGATTACCGGCTGCGGAGCGAGTATCATCAGATCGTTATCCAGCTGCGAAAAGATTTCCTGGGCACTGCGATCGTGACGGCGCCGGAGTTGAAGGATGTGGCGAGGCTCTTCCGGGACGCGCAATACGGGATCTCGTTTAGTGGCAGGACGAAGGAGGAGATAGCGGGTATCCTTCGACAACTGGATGGGTTACCGCCGGCGGATCAGCTGTTGCGATTGGTGGAGGCATTTGTGTTGCTGGCGGTTTCGGACGAGGGGTACTATTTAAACCGTGATCTGGATGGGCAGCGATTTATTTTGAAGGATAAGATCAGGATGGGGGCGGTGTATGAATATATCGATGGGCATTTCGATAAAGATCCGGATGTCAATGTTGTGGCACGAAAGGTCCATCTGACGACGGCGGCGTTTTGCCGGTATTTCAAGCGGCAGACGAATATGACTTTTACCGCTTTTGTCAACCAGTACCGGATCGAGCGGGCGAAGAACCTGCTGATGCAGGGCCGCTATGTGAGTGAGACTTGTTATGAGGTGGGGTTGGGGAGCCTTTCTTATTTCAATAAGATCTTTAAGGCGCTGGTGGGGGAGAACCCATCGGCGTTCAGGGCGCGGATGGCGCCGGATGGTGAACCGGGCGGCGGGCCGGAAGGTGGTGCCGGGTGGTGAGGATGGGAGGGTGGTGATGGGAGTTATTGAAAGGTGGCTATGCCTTCGATCTTGCGGAAGGGGTGGGTGAAGAAATCATAGATCTGGGAATTGAACGCGTCCTTTTTAAAGACCGGGACGGAGTGGCCGGAGTTGGGGACGATCCAGAGATAGGACCTGGGGATATTGGCTGCGATCAGGACGGTGTGGAGGACCGGGATGGCGTCGTGGTCGCCGCCGATGACGAGGGTCGGGCAGTGGATCCGGTGGAGCTGGTCGAGGGTGATATGCGGTTGATAGAGGTCGAGGTCGACGATCTTGAGGGCATTTCTGTTCTCCGCGGTCTTTGGCTTCCTGATCAGGGCGTTGTGTTCCTTTTGAATGAGACCGAATACGAAGGGGGTGAGACCGGTGGTATCGGGCCAGAGGTTGGCGCCGGTGAAGGCCATTTTCCTGACTTTCGAGGGATGGCGGATCGCAAAGAGGATCGCGTCGATGCCGCCGTCGCTCCAGCCGATCACATAGCAGCTGTCGATGTCGAGGGAATCGCAGAGAGCGTTGAAGTCATCGACGATCATCTCGAAGCTGAGGGAATCGCCGGGATCGGATGATTTGCCATGGGCGCGGGTATCGACGGCGATGACATGGTAGTGGGCCGCAAAATAGGGGATCTGGTTGCTCATGCTGGCGATAGAGCCGCCGTTGCCGTGGAAGAGCAGGAGCGGTTCGCCCTGGCCGTAAGATTCGTAGTAGAGGTGAAATCCGCGGGTGTTTAAATAATGTCCGGCAGTGGGGTTATTCCCGTATTGCTGGGCGTCGGCTGCCAGTGATAAAACCAGGGAGGCCAGGAGCAGGCAGATTCTCATCTCTTATTTATTATAATGAGATGAAAGTAAGGTTTTTTGGTTAAAGTTTTGTCAGCGGGGTTGTTTGAATGATCTTATTTTCCCCGATCACCTGAATGAAATAGGTTCCGGCCGGATAGCTGCTGATGTCTATAGAGATGACCTGGCTGCCGCCCGTCGTACCGGATGACTGCAATACCTGCCCTGACGCGTTGATGAGTCTTACGGACATCCCGGCGGCGGCATTGCCCACGGATACATTCACGGTGGTGGCAGCGGGAACAGGATAGACAGACATAGTTACCGCGGTGGACAGGTCAATCGTCCTGACCGGCGAGTATGCCGTCGAGCCGTCGTTGATTGTGGTAAGCAAGCGGTAATAATTCACGGCTGCGGGATGCGGGTCGATGATCGAGTAGCCGGTTTGGATGTTGTTGGCTTGTACGGTCCCGATCGGGCTATAGGTGGTTCCATCGGTACTCCGCTGCACCTCAAACCGGCTGATATCCATTTCATCGGAGGCCGACCAGGATAAGCCGACCGTATTGTTATTATTCAGCACGGCATTAAATTCAGCGACTGCAACCGGTAGTACGAACAACTCGTCGGTGATAGCAAACTGAGTAAAATTATTAAAAGAGGCGGTTGCATACGTGGTAGCGACATTGCCGGTCCCGCTGGGGGGTGAGGACCACGTGGTGCCGCCGGTGTTCTGGATGATCCCGATGCCTGTGCCGGACAACGCGAAAGCGGTGCCTTCCAGCGAGGACTCTGCCGGGGTCCAATCCAGGGTAAGGGTAGCGCTGCCTGAACCGGAGGTTTGGCCGATGTTCCAGACCGCATTCAGCATATTTGACAAAAGTGCTGGGCTGAAAGGAGTGCCGTTGGATTTGCCGTTTGTCGTTGCGCCGGTGAAAACGTATGCGGAGTAATTCGTATTGGCGTTTACCGGGTTGATCGATGCGGGGAGATAGTCACTCGCCGTACCGATTGGAAAAGCAGTGGCTGTGCCGGCCGGGAGATTATCGATCGTCATGTTTCCCGTTGTGGAAACGCCATTTCCGACGATCGCGTAGCTGGTTGAGGATGCTCCGGTAATCGGCACTGAGCCGTTGGCGAGGGTCAGCGTTTTTTGAGAGGCGTCCAGCAGCCCGCTGGTAAAGCTCAGTTGATTATTGACGGTAGCATTCAGACCCAGGGTCACATTTCCGCTGGTGTTGGCGATATTCAAATTATAAAATGAAACGTTCGACAGCAATGTCGAGGTGATAGGCTGATTTTCCGATCCGGAGAATTCCATCGTATTGCTGCCCGTCGTGTAGGTACCTTCGTCGTCAAAGGCAAATGTCCCGTTGGTGGAGATGATATTTGTGGTGGAAAAGCCTGACGCATCATAGGTCATATTCTGGTTGATATAAAGGCTCAACATGTTGATCTGACCGCCGATCCAGGCTGATACGTTCTTGGCGACACCGGATTCGAACTGGATATTGGGGTAGTTGGTCGCCGGCTGCGCATCGACCCCGAAGTAGGTGGAACTGGATTGCGTATTGATGTACCCCAGTTGTATGGTCCCGCCGGTAACCGAATACAGCGTTGCAGCGACGTTAGCGCCGCCCATGTCGAGGTCTTCGATCGCTGCGTTGCAGGCATCCTGCAGGATAATGGTCCCGCCCGACATAAATGTCTTTCCACCGACATTGTCTGCCAGTTGAAAGGTGATCCAGTCCGAATAGCCGTTGTATGCAAGGATCAGCATTCCACCGGTCATATTAAAATCGATATAGTCGGTAGTGTTCAGTGCATTAAATCCGGCCCCCACATACAGGGTCCCGCTTGAAATATACAGCTGGGGGGTGCCGCCGTTTACGGTATAGCGGAAGTCTTCCCCGGTATTTTCTGCTTGTCCCAGTTCGACTGTGACAGTGCCGCCATTCAGCAGTAATTCACCAGAAAGAATGACGCTGTCTGTGTAGCCGAACATGGCAAGGTTCATTTTCCCGTTGGGCGCTTCTATCACCACGCCGTAAGGAATTGTCAATGATCTTGTGGCGCCGCTGTTTAAGCAATTATTCAATGTGGCCGGATTATCCATGATCCAGGTGCCCCGGATGAACGTAAAGTAGTAGTAGTTGCCTGCGTTGATCCCTTTAATGAAATTGGCATCCTGGATATCGAGTGTAGTGGCTGCCGATCCCATGTCCAATACGATCGTTCCAACTATCAGGTAGACTCCGCCGCCCGAGATGACAGAATTGGCAGCTCCGTTGAAGGTTACGGTTGAACCTGCACTGGCGCCGAAGGTGCCGGCATTCGTAAAATTGCCTCCGATGCTGAGGTTTTCGTTCTTGTTGATCGAGAGCGAGCCTGAGGCGGCGATGTCCAGGCTTCCACAGACATCCCCGGTTGCCGCTACCGTGATGGTAATCCCTGCCGGGATAACGACGGCGTCAGTTGCGAGGGGGACGGTTCCGGCGGACCAATTGAGGCGGTTTTCCCAGTTGCCGGATGCGATCGCTGTATTATTCGCCATCGCAATAGTGCAGCGCAGGAGTATTACGGCTGCAAAAAGGATCGGTTTAGGGTAGCTTTTACGCACGGGGTTCGGATTATAACAACAAAAGGACAAATATTAGCCCAAAAAATTCCAATGCGGAATATCAATCTCTTGCGGACAAGGACGATGCTTGTTAATTTCCTGAATTGGGCGTTTTGATCCCAAAACGGGATAGGGCGGGGTAGGAGGAAACTATTACAAATTCCGACGTTTCAGCTCCCCGACGGCATAGTTGGCGGCGCGGGCGGTCAGCGCCATGAAGGTAATAGAAGGGTTCTGGTTCCCGGTGGAGGTCATGCAGGCGCCATCGGTGACGAAGACATTTTTGCAGGCATGTAATTGATTCCACTTATTGAGCATCGAGGTCTTCGGATCGTTGCCCATTCGGCAGCCGCCCACCTCATGGATATCGAGGCCCGGGTTCTGGTGGTCGTCGGCGCCGGAGATATTTTTGCAGCCGCCTGCTTCCAGCATTTCGGCGCCTTGTGCGAGGAAGTCGGCAGCCATTTTTGCGTCGTCGTCGTCATAACCTACGGAGGTGATCAGTTGGGGGATGCCCCACTGGTCCTTAAGGTCGGGGCTCAGGCGGACGTGGTTCTCGAATTTGGGGATCGTTTCGCCCTGCATGCCCATGGACACATACCAGGGACCCGGCTCGGAGAGGGAGTCTTTCCAGGCGCCGCCGATGCCGTCTTTGGAGTAGTCCTGGCCGCGTCCTGCACCGAAATAGCTCATGTAGCCGCGGCGGAAGCCCAGGCCTTCGTCGTGATAGAGGTTGCGGAAAGAGGGGATAAAGACTTCGGTGGGGCGGCGGCCGTAGTAGTATTTGTCGAGGTAGCCGTCGAATTCGGCGCTGATGGATCCCCGGTAGTTGTGAAAGGCGACATAGTGACCGAGTACGCCGCTGTCGTTGCCGATCCCGTTGGGAAACCGGCGGGACTTCGAGTTCAGCAATATGAGGTTGGTATTGAGGCAGGCCGCATTGACGAAGATGATGCGGGCGTAGTACTCTGTGGCGGTCTTTGTGTTGGCGTCGATGACGAGGACGCCGGTGGCTTTGCCTTTGTTCTCGTCATAGAGGATGGAGTGGACGACGCTGAAGGGCTGGAGGGTCAGCTTGCCGGTGCGGCGGGCCCAGGGGATGGTGGCCGAGTTCGAGCTGAAGTAGCCGCCGAAGGGGCAGCCGCGGTCGCATTCGTTCCTCGCCTGGCATTGGCCGCGGCCTTGCCGGATATGGATGGGCCGGGGTTTTGTAAGGTGGGCGCAGCGGCCGATGATGACGGGCCGGTCGGGGTAACGGGCATGGATACCGTCGCGGATATGCGCTTCGACGCAGTTCATTTCCCAGGGCGGCAGGAATTCGCCGTCGGGGAGGTTGGGGAGGCCGTCCTTGTTGCCGCTGATGCCGACGAAACGTTCGACGTGGCTGTACCAGGGGGCGATGTCATTGTAGTTGATGGGCCAGGGGACAGCAAAGCCGTCGCGGGCGGGGCCGTCAAATTCGTATTGGCTCCAGCGCTGGGTCTGGCGGGCCCAGAGGAGGGATTTACCGCCGACCTGGTAGCCGCGGATCCAGTCGAAGGGTTTCTCCTGGATGTAGGGGTGGAATTTATCGGGCACGAAAAAATGTCGGGTGGCTTCGCCGTAGGCGTAGCAGCGGCTGACGATGGGGTTGGCTTCCTGTACGGCCAGCGGCAGTCTGCCGCGGTGGGGGAAGCCCCAGGGCGGGGTGGTGGCGGTGGGGTAGTCCTTGAGATGTTCGACCGGTCGGCCGCGTTCGAGCAGGAGAGTGGAGAGGCCGTGGTCGCAAAATTCCTTGGCGGCCCAGCCGCCGCTGATCCCGGAGCCGATGACAATAGCGTCGTAGGTATTCATAAGAATTCTTAAATTAGGTCAAAGTTTGCGATATGAAAAGATTTATTATTGGATCGGCAATATTGGCGGGATGGGTCATGAGTTTCGGGGATGCGTGCGGGCAGGGGTTCGGGAAGGTAAAGGTAGCCGGGGGATGGATCTCCGGGGCGGAGGTGGGTGGGGTGCATGTGTTCAAGGGGATACCGTTTGCGGCGCCGCCGGTGGGGGCATTGAGGTGGCGGCCTCCGCAGCCGGCGGCGCGCTGGAGCGGGGTGCGGGAGTGCACGCAGTTCGGGCCGAGCCCGATGCAGAACAAGCCGGTCCCATTCTTCATGTGGGTGAAGGAGTACCTGATCCCGGAGCAGCCGATCAGTGAGGATTGTTTATACTTGAATGTCTGGACGGCCGCCAGGACGGCAAAAGAGCGGCGGCCGGTGCTGGTATACATCTATGGCGGCGGCTTTTCGAGCGGTGGCGGGAATGTGCCGATCTATGACGGGGAAGCGGTCGCCAAAAAAGGAGTGGTCTATGTGACGATCAACTACCGGGTAGGGATATTCGGATTTTTTGCGTATCCGGCGCTTTCGCGGGAGTCGGGTCATGAGGCGTCCGGCAATTATGCCTTGATGGACCAGATCGCGGCGTTGAAGTGGATCAGGGCCAATATTGCCGCTTTTGGGGGCGACCCGGAAAATGTGACGATTGCGGGGCAGTCGGCGGGCAGCATGAGCGTGAATGCGCTCGAGGCTTCGCCGCTGGCGAGGGGGCTGTTTGAGAGGGCCATCGGGGAAAGCGGGGCGAATTTTAGCGGGGAGTTGGTGTCACTGGCGCGCGCGGAAGAGGATGGACAGAAGGTGGCGCAGAAACTGGGTGCCGCTTCGCTGGATGCGCTCCGGGCGATTCCGGCGGAGGATGTTTTGAAGAAGGGGCAGGGCAGCTGGCGGCCGATCATTGACGGGTATGTGTTGCCGGAGTCTGTTGTCGATATATTTGAGGAAAAGAAGGAGAATAGCGTTCCATTGTTAACCGGATGGAATGAGGGTGAGGGTTTCTTGTTCAGTGGGGTAAAGCATGCGGATGCGTATAGACAGGATGTAGAGAAAAAGTATGGAGCGGATGCAGATTCGGTACTGAAATATTACCCTCCGGGCGATGACTCGGTGTCGCAGGTGCGGTTGTCGCGGGACGAGACCTTCGGGCGTCAAAACTATGCGTGGGCCAATCTGGTCAGTGCGCAGGGTCAGAAGGTGTTTGTCTACCGCTTCGTGCGCAAGCCGCCGACGGCGCCGGGCGGGAAGGAATGGGGGGCTTTTCATACGGCTGAGGTCCCGTATGCGTATGATAATTTGAAGTTCGTGAAGCGACCTTTTGAGCCCGTGGATTATCATCTTGCCGATGAGATGTCTTCGTACTGGGTGAATTTTGCGAAGACGGGTGATCCGAATGGTCCGGGGTTGCCGAAATGGGCGTCGTACAGCCGGGAGAATGGAAAGATCATGATATTTGGCCGGCAGGCTGAAGCCGGAGTGCTGCCGGATCAGGCGGCGCTGGAGTGGTGGTTCAGGAGAATGCTAAAAAATTAATGGGAAGCATGTAGCGGAGGGTCATTCAAAAATTTAAAATCAGAAAGTTGTGGTGATCGGTCCATGGGATGTTGTTGCGTACCTGTAAATTGTTCTGGTAAATCACCAAAACTATGGCCTGGAACAGCAGCAGCATTCTTCTTATCGATCCTGATGAAGCGGCGGCGCGGGAGCTCGCCGAATTATTGATGAACCGGCCCGAGCCGCCGAAGCTGTGGGTAGCGGGAAGCGTTGCGGGTGCGGAGCAGATCTTGCGAACTCAGCCGGTGGAGTGGCTTTTTATTCGAATTGTTGTTTGGGATGACTATCAACGGCTGCGGCCGACATTGATCCGTTCGCCGAAGGGGGTGGTCTTTTTGTCGGGGCGGAATGAGAAGTGTACGGCGCATCTGGCGTCGGCGGTTGACGGGCATTTGCAGCCGCCGTACCGGCCGGGGCACCTCGTCCGGATCTGGAACCGGTGGCTGGGTGCGGGATTTACGCCACGGCCGCTGGATGTGTTGTTTGTAAAAAGCAGGGCCCGGTTCGAACCGGTGCGATACGGCGATATCTGGCAGGTGGAAGTGGATGGCGGCGGGTTGCGGGTACGCACGAGGGATGCCGAGTATCGGGTAAGCGGAAGTTTGCAGGCTTTTCAAGAACGGTTGCCCGTGAGGATGACCATGGTGCGACGGGGATGCCTGGTCAATGAATGTCTTGTCGGCGTCTCATTAGTTCGCGCCAGGTGGTGAGGATGATACCACGCGGGCGCCTTTGGGGAAGCCGAGGCGGTCGGCGTAGGTGGAGTCGGGAGGAGTGGTCTGCCGGGGTTGGGCGGGGCGCTAACGGATCAGTAAAAGGGTACCGGTAAGGGAGTGGGCTTTCCCAAGGCTGTCGGTGAAGTGGATGGACCAGATGTAGGCACCGGAGGGCTGGCGGGTGTTATTAAATGTTCCGTCCCAGCCGTCGTCAGGGTCGTGGGATGCATAGACTTCCAGGCCGCCCCGGTTGAAGATCCGGATGGAGAAGCTGGCCGGGAGATAGAAGAAGCGGGCGTGGAAGCGGTCGTTCTTTCCGTCGTTGTTCGGGGTGAAGGCGTTGGGAACGTAGACATTGTAGTCGCATCGGACGAATTGGACGGTCTTGCTGGCCTGTACGGAGCCGCAGGTGTTGGAGATGGTTACGGTGTAAGTGCCGTCCTGTGTCACGTTGAACCATGGGTTCGTGGAGCCGTCCTGCCAGGTATAGTTGAACGAGCTATTGGTAAAGGCGTTGAGGACGAGGGAATCCGGCTGACAAAGGGAGGTGTCGGGGCTGCCGAGGACGGCGGCAGTGGGGAGGGGCGCCCAGCTAACCGTGAAAGGATCGGAGACCAGGCAAAGGGTATCGTTGAGGACCTGGCAGCGAAAGGTATCTATTATTCCGGGGCTGGTTCGGGGGATGGTGATGAGGCTATCCTGTTGCCCGGTGAGGAGGGTATCGTTGCGGTACCATTGAAGGGAGGATCCCGCATACCAGGCAGCAGGCTGCAATTCGAGGATAATGGCCGAGGTACAGGAGTCGCCGGAGACGGGATTGACGACGGGTGGCGGAGCGTAGGCGCTGTAGAACTGGAGGCTGTCGAGGAAGAAGGAATACCGGTTAATATCGTAAGATTGTCCGTTGTAGGTGCCGATAAAGGTCTCCACGGAGAAATTGGTATCGCAGCTCGGGCCGACGGCGATGGCGTTGATGTCTACAGGCGGGATGAAAAGGATGGATGCCTTGGTCCAGGCGCCGGCGCTGCCAATGACAGTGACCTGACCGAGCGGGATCCAGCCGGCGCGGCTGATGCAACTGTATTGCGGGACGGGGTTACCGACGGCGGAACAGTCGGACCTGCCAAAGAGCCCGAAGGTCTCGGGCGTGGTAGAGTATTCCGGGCCAAGCAGGCCGTTGCTCAATTGAACGGCTTGATTGCCGGCCTGGCCGAATCCTGCGTAGAAATCGAAGCGATAGAGTGAATCCTGACGGAGAGTTTGGGTGAGACACGTGGTTGCGAATGATTTATAGTCGGGGTTGGTGTATATGCTGCCGGAGGCATACCCGAAATCGCTGACGGCAATGACGCCGCCTCCATCGGGGACAGGTTGGGGGACGACCGGGAATACAGCAGCCTGTGGGGTCTGTGCTGCGCCGGAAACATAAGTTGCATCGGGGATGAGATAATTCGTGCATGGCTCGAGAAAGCCGGTGAGCATTTCCGTGGAGGAGGGGTACCAGAAAGGGATTCCGCCGAAGCCGGAGGTGCACGGTGTGGCGGAGAGAAGGCTCGGGTTATTGAGGATGAAAATAGGGTTCATTGGAACAACATGACA
>DATJMG010000048.1:0-17705 GCA_035508835.1 Puia sp. | reverse complement strand
GCGTCATCGCCGCCGGCATCGCCCTGCTGACCATCAGCAGCCAGTCCCTGAGAGCCGCAACGAGCAATCCGGTAAAGAACTTGCGAACGGACTGAAAGGCTTCCCCGCCCCCCCACCCCTATCCCAAAAAAAACTTAGCTTAGACAAATGAACTCGCTCAAACCAGCCCTTCGACACCTCCGGAAATACCCGGCCTTCTCCCTGATCAACCTGGGCGGCCTTTCCATCGGCATTGCCGCCTCCTTCGTCCTGCTCGTCTATACCCAACGTGAGCTGAGCACCGACCGCCACTTCCATGACGCCGACCGGATTGTCAGGATCGGCACCGACTTCTATCAAATGGGCCCCTTTGCCGTCAGCCAGCCCATGCTGCGCGCACTGTCCATCGCCTCCTGTAAAGACGTCAGGGACGCAACCGCCATCGAATCGGACGGCGAAACCCCAATCCGCACCAGCACCGCCGACCGGGCCTTCACCGGCATCACGCCTTATTATATTGATAGTTCCTTTTTTCACATCTTCTCCTATGAGCCCGCCACCGGCTTCATCCCCCGGAACGGTCCCGCCCCCGGCGAAGCCATCCTTTCCACCACCCAGGCGAAGAGATTTTTCGGGAAAGCAGATCCCATCGGCAAAAACATCTACATCGGCAAGAACCTGACACCCGCCAGGGTTATCGCAGTGCTGAAAGAGACCTATGCCAAATCCCACCTCGACCCCGAGGTGCTTCTCCACCGGGACCCCGGCCCGGATGAGGGCTCAGCCATCTGGACGTCTTGCAGCCTGTATAACTATGTCAAGCTAAAGCCTCAGGGTACCATCGCCGGCCTGAACCGCTGGCTCGACCAGGTCCGCGAAAAACTGGCCTACCCTTCGAGCGGAACGACCAAATCTTACAGCCAGTGGAAGACCAGCGGTGAAGCCGTCTCCTTTATAACCCAGCCGCTCACCGACATTTACTTTCACTCCGACCTCAAATTCGACCTGACCCCCGGCGGCAACCTGACCCAGGTCCGGCTGCTGAGTGCCATCAGCCTCCTGCTGATCGCGCTTGCCGTGATCAACTATATTAATCTCGTGACCGCACGGGCATCCATCCGCGCCAAAGAGATCGGGCTCAAAAAAACCTTTGGCGCACACCGCCTTCGGCTAATGATCCAGATGCTGAAGGAGTCCATCCTTTTCAGCATCCTGGCGATGATCGCCGCCTGCGGCCTTATACAGGTCATCCTTTTCGGCTATAGCTCGCTGACAGGCTCCGCCCTGACCGGCCCTATCCCGTTCCTTTCCGCCAATTACCTTTGGCTGATCCTGTTCTCCATCGCCGTTGGTTTCGTGGCGGGGATCTATCCCGCCCTTTACCTGACCGGTTTCCGCCCCGGCCTCATCGTGCGCTCCACTTCCGGCGCCGGCCGCAACCGCCCTGTCCTGCGCAATACCCTGGTCACCCTCCAGTTCGCCATCGCCATCGGCCTCCTCTTCGTCTCTTTTGTCGTATACAGCCAATTGCAGTATATGAAGACAAAAGACAAGGGTTTCCGCTCAGCCGGCGTGGTGGTCATTGAAAATGCCGGCGAGCTGAAGGGCCGCCTGGACGCCTTTCGACAATTGATCGACCGGCAATCACAGGTGGCCTCAACCAGTTTGTGTTCCAGGGTACCCGCGGGCAACAGCATCGTCATGGGATCGTACAAGACTTCGGACATGCAGCAGCCTTTGTTCATCCAGGAATTCCCCGTCGACGACCACTATATCTCCACGCTTGGCCTTCATCTCGCGGATGGCCGGAACTTTAACAAGAACCTCCTTTCCGATACCAACTCCCTTATCCTTAATGAATCCGCCGTGGTCGCCCTGGGTCTTTTGCATCCGGTCGGATCGGTGATCAACGGAAGCCAGCATGTTATCGGAGTGGTCCGGAACTTCAACTTTGCATCGCTCCATGAGAAGGTCCAGCCCGCGCTGCTGAAACTCTACCGGGGAGGTGCTAACATCACCGATATCGTTATTCGCCTGCAAGGCGGCCACCCCGCGGACTTCCTCGCCTGGCTGAACCGGACCGGCCAGGAATTTCTCCCGGACACTCCCCTCGATATCAGCTTTATCGACGATAACTTCGGCCGCCTGGCGGAAAAGGAACGCCTCCTCGGCCAGGCCATCGACTTTTTTACCGCGCTGGCCATCCTGCTTGCAACACTCGGCCTGATCGGTCTGACCTTATTCATGATCGAACGACGCACAAAGGAGATCGGCATCCGGAAAGTGCTCGGCGCAGGTAAGATGACCATCCTGAAATTGATCTCGGGCGATTTTGTCCGGCTGGCAGCCATCGCCTCCGCTGTCGCCATCCCGATCGCCTGGTGGCAGGCAGATCGCTGGTTGAACAATTTCGCCTACCGCATCTCCATCGGCGCCGGGACCATCATCCTGACCGAAGCCCTCATCGGAGCCATCGCCCTGAGTGTCATCAGCTTGCTCACCCTGCGGGCCCTGGTCGCCAACCCGGTCAAAAACCTTCGAACGGAGTGAGCAGCCCCCAATCCACCCAGGTCCAACCCACCCCGGCGCCCCCCCGTTCCACCCCGACCGGCCCAACCCGGCTGGCCGGCGCCCCGGCTCAATCCGGCTGTATCAAAACCGGACAGTTTTTGTATCGAAACCGGACTACCATCCGGCCAATAGTCGTATATTTAAATGGTATTCAACACATTAAATGCTGGCATGTGATTGAAAGAAACAAGTCGGCCGGCATAAACTCTAATAAAGAAATATGATAGAACTGAAACGCATCTCGAAATGGGTCAACGTCGGCGGAAAACCGAATTTCATCCTGAAAGACATCAATCTCCAGATCAAAGAAGGTGAGTTTATCTCGATCATGGGGCCCTCCGGCTCCGGGAAGTCAAGCTTGCTTAACGTCATCGGTATGCTGGATGACGCCTCCGAAGGCGAATATTATTTCCTCGGCCAGGCGGTCCATACCCTCAGGGAAAAACAACGCTCCCAACTCTACAAACAATACATCGGCTTCGTCTTCCAGGCATACCACCTGATCGATGAGCTCACCGTGTACGAAAACATCGAAACTCCGCTCATCTACCAGAACGTTAAAGCCTCCGAACGCCAGGCAATGGTCGCGGATATCCTCGATCGTTTCCAGATCGTGGGAAAAAAAGGCCTCTTCCCCACCCAGCTTTCCGGTGGCCAGCAACAGCTCGTGGGCATCGCCCGCGCCCTCATCGGCAAACCAAAGCTGCTCCTGGCCGACGAGCCCACCGGGAACCTCAACTCCCGGCAAGGCGAAGAGATCATGGAATTATTCAAACAACTCAATAACGAAGGCGTCACCATCATCCAGGTCACCCACTCGGAAAAGAATGCCGCCTACGGCACCCATATCATTAACCTGCTCGACGGACGAGTGGAACTTTGAAAAAATAAACTATCGCAGCAATAAATGAACATGACCATGCAACTACGACACGTAACTATAGCAGCACTATTCTTCCTGTTGCTCCATTACTCCGCTACCGCTCAGAATGCCGACTCCCTCATTGGCCAGGTCAGCTCCGGCCCCGCCGTCACCTATACGATCCAACAATGTATCGATAGCGCCCTCCGGAACAACAGCGCTGTCAAAACTGCGGAATTCGCCGCCCGCACTGCGCAAACAGCCTATATCGGGCAAATTGGCACTGCGCTGCCCTCCCTGTCTGCGAATGCCCAGTATGTCAACAACGGCGGTAAGAGCGTTAATACCGTTACCTATACATATGTCACGGAGAACTATAACCAGGGATACGGACAGCTCGGCGGCCAATGGACAATCTTCAACGGCTTCAGTATCCAGAACTTTATCAAACAGTATCACCTCGCCTATAAGGCCTACGAAAAAGATTGGCAATTCCAAAAAGACGTGATGACCATTACCATCATCCAGGACTTTCTCGCGATCATGGGCACAGAAGAACAGTTGGCCCTTGCCCAAAAACAAGCCGCCGATATTCGTCACACCGCCGACCTTATGACCATTCAGGATAGCCTCGGCGCCATCCCCCATAGCAACCTAACCGACGAGAACGCCGCACTGAACGCCGCTGAGCTGACCATCGTCAATACCAAAAACACTCTTGAGCAAGGCAAGCTCAAGCTGGCAAACGATATGAACGTTCCGTATTCCCCCAACATGAATGTGGTTAAATTGAATATCGACCTGACCCCGGTGCTGTACAATGCATCGGTAGATCAGGTATACCAAAACGCTCTCCATAACATTGCCTCCATCCAGGCCGCTGAACTGCACGTGGAGAGCGCCAAAAAAGGCGTGCTGGCCGCAAGGGGCAATATGGCACCTACGCTCGCCCTTACCTACGGCGTAAACAGCAATTACTCCACGGCGGCTACGACCACCGAGTCGCTGGGTACCGGCTATTATCAGGATGGCTCATACGTTACAGTAAATGGCACCCAGCAACTCGTCAATTATCCGTATTCCATTCCAGGCGTCACCAAGGGCGTCCCCTTTAATACCCAGTTCAAGGCCAATATCTACACCAGCATCGGACTTACGCTCAATGTCCCGATACTGACCGGCCTGCGGTATCGTGTAGCTTATATGAATTCCAGGATCGCCCGCGATCAGGCAATATTCAACCAGAAAACTACCAATACCACGCTGCGTCAGCAGGTGGAATCGAGCTATGTCACCATGATGCAGTATTTCCGGGCATATAACTTAACCTATCGTGAGGTCCAGAACTACGAAGAATCATATCGCGAAGCAAAGATCAAATTCGATGCCGGTGTCCTTTCTTCCCTTGCTTTCGTAATTTATAACACGAACAAAAATTCTTCCGAACTTAATTTGATTGCCAGCAAATACAATTACATTCTCGCCACCAAGATCCTGGACTTTTACCAGGGTCAATTGACCTGGTGACCCGATCACAAACCCCACGCCCCGACACGCTCTCTAACCCACCCGCCCCCGGGGCACGCCCCCCAATCCCCACCCCCTCACCTTCTCAGCCACTCCCTCAACAAAGTGGCTATTTTTTCCCCTTCCACCATAAACCCGTCATGCCCATACGCCGAATCGATCTCGATCAGCTCCGCATCGGGCAAGTGCGCGGCCATAAACAGCTGCTCCTCCACCGGACAAAGAATATCACTCGTCACGCCGATCAATAAGATCTTTTGCTCGATCTCCTGTAACACCGCTTCGAGACTCCCCCCACGCCCGCGCGCCAATTGATGACTGTCCATCGCCTTCGTCAACAGCCAGTAGGAATACGCATGGAACCTGCTGATCAGCTTCTCCCCCTGATACTGGATATACGAAGCCGCCCGGTACTGATCGAGCTTTTCGCGATCCGGGTCCGACTGCGTCCGCACCATTATCCCATAATTCCGGTAGGTAAGTATCCCGATCGCCCGCGCCGCCTTGAGACCCCGGCGACCCGCTTCGGCCGTGGGCGAATCCCAGCTCGGATCAGCCTCGATCGCCAGCCGCTGCGCAGCATGCACCGCAATCCCCCACGCACTCTCTGCCGGCGACGTTGCAATCAAAAATAGTCTGCCGATCACCTCTCTTTCCATCACCACCCACTCGAGCACCTGGTACCCCCCCATACTCCCACCCATCAACAGCTGTATCCGCTCTATCCCCAAATGCTTGCGAAGCAGAATATGTGCCTTCACCATGTCGCGGATCGTCACCACCGGAAACCGCTGATAATAAGGCCCACCGGTACGGGGATCGATGCTTAATGGCCCGGAGGTCCCATAACACGAGCCCAGGATATTCGCACACACAATATAATACTCCTCCGGCCGTATCGCCCCCCCCTCCCCAACCACCCCCGGCCACCATTGCGCCACATCCGAATTGGCGGTCAAAGCATGACAAACCCACACGACATTGCTCTTATCCGCATTCAGCTGACCATAAGTATGAAAAGCAATCGTAATCCCGGGCAGTACGGCACCCCCTTCCAGCTCGAACGGCTGATCATATTGAAAATAATTCATGGAGCCAAATCTCTGTTTCCATGCAAAGAAAGCACTTAGAGGTCGTAAATTTGCAAAAAAATTGACCATGGTCAGGATTGAACTCAGCAGGTTAGAAGGGGATTTCGGCTTCGAAGCCAAAGACGCCTACGGACACACCGCACGCATGGACAGCAGCCCCGAGACCGGAGGCCAGGACTTCGGCATCCGCCCCATGCAGATGCTGCTCATGGGTCTGGGCGGCTGCAGCGGCATCGATATCGTCTCGATCCTCAGGAAACAACGGCAGACCGTAGCCGGCTTCCGCATGATCATCGACGGCGATCGGGAAAAAGGAAAAGACCCCGCACTCTGGGAAAAAGTTCACATCCTCTTCGAACTAAGCGGCCAGATCGACCCCGATAAAGCCAAAAAAGCCTGCGAACTATCGATGGACAAATACTGCTCGGTAGCCGCCACCCTCCGCGAAGCCCGCTGCAAGATCACCTGGGAAGTCCGCGTGAATCCATAACTTCACCCTCACCAAAATCATCTCCAGTCATGTCACACCGCATCACAAAAGCCATCCGTATCCGCGCCGGCCAAACCCCCGACAAGGAACATTCCTCGCCCCTCTTTCTGACCAGCAGCTTCTGCTACGACGACGCCGAAGAGATGCGCGCCGTCTTCGCGGACGAAAAAGAAGCGTTCATGTATAGCCGTTTCAGCAACCCCACCGTCCAGGAATTCACCGATCGTCTCTGCGCCCTCGAAGGCGCGGAAGCCGGCTTCGCCACCGCCTCGGGCATGGCCGCAATCGTCGGCACCTACCTGAGCTTCCTGAAACAAGGCGATCACCTGTTGTCCTGCAACGCGATCTTCGGCAGCACCCACACCATCATCACCAAATACCTCCCCAAATATGGCATCGAACACACCTACGTCAATGCCACCGACCCCGCAGGGTGGGAATCCGCTATCCGGCCGAATACCAAAATGATCTACCTGGAAACTCCCACCAATCCGGGATTGGACATTATCGATCTCGAAGCCGCCGCGACCCTCGCGAAAAAACACAACCTGCTGCTTACCGTCGACAACTGTTTTGCGACCCCGATCGGCCAGCTCCCCATCGAATATGGCGCCGACCTCGTCGTACATTCGGCTACCAAATGGCTGGACGGCCAGGGCCGCGTCCTTGGCGGCGCTGTCCTCGGAAAAAAAGACCTGATCAAAGAGATCTACCTGTTCTGCCGGAGCACCGGCCCATCCCTCTCCCCCTTCAATGCCTGGGTACTCAGCAGAAGCCTCGAGACCCTCGACGTGCGCATGGAAAGGCACTCCGCCAACGCCCTCCACATCGCGCAAGCCCTCGAATCGCACCCCGCCATCGCCAAACTCAAATATCCCTTCCTCCCGAGCCACCCGCAATACGCGATCGCCAAACGTCAAATGATGAGCGGCGGCGGCATCGTCTGCTTCGACCTCAAAGGCGGTCTTCATGCCGGCCGCAACTTCCTCGATAAGCTCAAAATGCTTTCCCTGACCGCCAACCTCGGCGATACCCGCAGCATCGCCTCCCACCCCGCCAGCACCACCCATGCCAAACTCACGCCGGAAGAACGCGCCATGACAGGCATCACCGACGGCCTGATCCGCATCTCGGTCGGCCTCGAACACCGCGACGATATTCTTCAGGATATCCTCCAGGCACTCTGATGCCGCACGCCCAATTCGCCTACTCGCCCCAGATCTCACCCTGCCCCTTCAACCAATCCTTCACCAGTTCCGTGGTCACCGACTTCGGCCGCTCGATCGGAAAGCCCAATGCCCGATCCCAGCACAAACTCGCCAACACCCCCAACGCCCGGCTGACCCCGAACAACACCGTATAAAACTCATATTCGACCAATCCATAGTGAACCAGGAGCGCCCCGCTATGCGCATCCACATTGGGCCACGGATTCTTGATCTTCCCCAGCGATTGCAGGATCGGCGGCACCGTCTCATAAATATTCCAGACCGTCTGCACCAACGGATCACCGGTCAAATGCTTCTTCGCAAACTCCATCTGCGCCGTGAACCGCGGGTCGGTCTTGCGCAAAACCGCATGCCCATACCCCGGCACCACCTTCCCTTCACTCAACGTCTTCTTGACATACGCTTCGATCTGCTCCGCGGATGGCAGCTCCACTCCCAACTCCTCCCGCATCTCGAGGATCCACTTGATCACCTCCTGATTCGCTAACCCATGCAACGGCCCGGCCAACCCGTTCATCCCCGCCGCCAGGCTCAGATAAGGATCACTTAACGCCGATCCCACAAGGTGTACCGTATGCGCGCTCACGTTCCCGCCCTCATGATCGGCATGGATCGTCATATACAACCGCATCAGCTCCCGGAATGTCTCATCCTCATACCCGAGCATATGCGCAAAATTCCCCGCCCAGTCGAGCAACCCATCGGGATGAATATGATCCTCATCCTTATACTTTCGCCGGTAAATATACGCCGCCACCCTGGGCAGCCGCGCGATCAGATCCATCGAATCGTCGAAGATCGCATCCCAATAATCTTTCTTAGCCATCCCCCTGGCATACCTCGCCGCAAACTTGCTCTCCGTCTGTAAAGCCATAATGGCCACTACAAACTGCGTCATCGGATGCGAATCCTTCGGCAAGGCCTCTATCGCCGCAAAAACATGATTCGGCACATGACTCCGCCGCTGCCAGTTCGCCGTGATCTCATGCACATCGCCCTCCGTCGGCAACTCGCCCAATAACATCAGGTGGAACAACCCCTCGGGCAACGGCTCCGTACCACCCTGCGCCTTCGGCAGCCGCTGCTGCAATTCAGGTATCGAATAACCCCGGAACCGGATCCCTTCCTGCGCATCCAGCAACGAAGTCTCCGTCACCAATCCCGTGATCCCACGCATCCCTTGATAGATCTGCGCCAGGGTCACCTCCCCGATCTTGTCATTCCCATGCTCTTTTAACAATTCCTTGATCTCGGCGGATAGCTCGTCAGCTTTTGTTTTGAACCTTTCTTTTGTAAATGCCATGTGGAGAAGTTTTTATTCGCGCCCGGAGACCCGGTCCATTTTCGACCCCCTAAATTAGGCCACAGATCGTTGAAGAACAAATCAATTATCCGTTACTTCGGCGTCTTCGCATAGAATAGCCACGCCACCCCCGTAAAAATGATATTAGGCAGCCACGCCGCCAGCATCGGCGGCAAATTTCCCTTGGTAGAAAACGTCACCGCAAACTTGTCCATCACTACGAAGATCGACGCCATGACAATCCCCACCGCGAGGTGCAACCCGCTCCCACCCCTGATCTTGCGCGAACCGATGATCGCCCCGATCATCGACATGATGATCACCGAAAAAGGCGTCGCGTCCCGATGATACAGTTCCACTTTGAACGTATTGAGCCCCTCCGCCCCCCTTACCTCTTCCATATGGATAAACTGGTGTAGCTCGGGCGTCGTGAGCTTGTCCTTCAGATAGTCATCCCGCCGCAATTCGCCAGGCTGCACATTCAGGTTGACATGCAGGGTATCCAGCCGCTTCAATGTCTCCACAGGGCCATTGATCGTCCGCTCGATCACGCCGTTCAGCCTCCAGTCCTTCTTATTCGGGTCCCATCGGATCGTCTCCGCTTTTATGGTATAATAGACCGTATTACCCTTTATTTTCTGCAAAAAGAAATTGGAGGCCGTCTTGCTCGACGTATCGTAATACCGGAAATCGACAAACGTGTGCGGATCCACCCGGAGATAGTAATTATTGGTATTGCGGGTCGGATCTCCGTTATATGTGCTGTTGCGGTCCACATAGACCATCTGGAAGTTCGTCCGGATCTCGTTCGCCCTGGGTACCCAATACTGACTGGCGAGCCAGAAGATCACCGACAACAATATACCCCCGATCAAATACGGTCTCAACATCCGGTTATACCTTACACCGCCCGCCAGAATCGCGATGAACTCCGACCGGCCCGCCATCTTCGAACTGAAATAAATGACGGCAATGAAAACCATTAGCGGAAAGATCATCGACATGATGAACGGGATGAACCCGATAAAATAATGGGTAACCAACTGCCAGAAAGTAAGCCCCGAACGCACAAAATCATCCGCCTTCTCGCTCGTATCGATGACCACCGCGATCACCGTGATCACCAGCATGGTGAAGACGAAGGTTCCGATGAACTTCTTGAGTATGTAGCCATCCAGCAGCTTAAACATGCGCAAATTTACAAACAAATCATTCTCAATAGCCTATAGTCTCCGTTTTAACACTTCTACCTGCTCCCGCTTCCAGCTGCTGAAGTCACCCCGCAAGATATGCGCCCGCGCCTCCCGTACCAGGTGCAGGTAGAAAGCCAGATTATGCACGCTGGCGATCGTCAGCCCCAGGATCTCCTTCGATCTGATCAAATGGCGCAGATAGGCCTTGCTGTAGAACCGGCTGGGCTCACTGTCAATACCGTCATCAATAGGCGAAAAGTCGGTTTCCCATTTCTTGTTGTCGATATTGATCACCCCCTTCGAGGTAAATAACATCGCATTCCGCCCGTTGCGGGTCGGTAATACACAATCGAACATGTCTACCCCCCGGCCGATACATTCGAGAATATTCCATGGCGTACCCACCCCCATCAGGTACCGCGGCCGCATAACCGGGAGCGCCTCGCAGCAGGCCGCGCAAATATCATACATCTCCTCTTCCGGTTCCCCGACACTCAACCCGCCGATCGCATTGCCGGCCGCATCCTTGCCGGCCGCATATTCGCAGCTGGCCCTCCGCAGATCGGGATACACACTCCCTTGTACGATAGGAAAGAGGTTTTGCGTATAGCCATATTTGTCGGCCGTACTATGGAACCGATGCCAGCACCGGTCCAGCCAGCGATGCGTCAACAGCATCGACTTCTCCGCATAGGTTCGGTCACCGGGATATGGCGGACACTCATCGAATGCCATGATGATGTCCCCCCCGATGATTCGCTGAATATCCATGACCCGTTCCGGACTGAAGAGATGTCTGGATCCGTCAATATGCGACTGAAATTCGACGCCCTCCTCCCTGATCTTCCGGGTCCCCGCCAACGAGAATACCTGGTAACCTCCGCTATCCGTAAGGATCGGCCGGTCCCACCCATTGAACCGGTGTAAACCGCCCGCCTGCTCCAATACATCCAATCCCGGCCGGAGATACAGATGATAAGTATTTCCCAGTATGATCTGCGCCCCGATATCCTCGGTCAGTTGCTGCTGCGACACGGCTTTCACACTGCCCGCCGTCCCGACGGGCATAAAGATGGGCGTAAGGATCTCCCCATGGTCGGTGCTGATCTTCCCGGCCCTGGCGGCCGTTTGCGGACACCCGCCTTGCAATTCGAATTTTAGCTTAGCCATAACTTCACCTCCGCCTCCGGCGTTTTATGGGCCGCAATTTACTTTAAATTTGTACTTTCGCCCCGGTGGCCCACCGGCCCAGGCCGGCGCCCCCACAGATCTCTTATGACTAAACTGTATCTGAGTTTCCCCTGGCTCGAACTGGTGTTTATTGTTTTTTGTTTGATCACCCTCGTACAACTGGTGTACTATGTGTGGTTCTTCAGAAGGCTGGCCTTCTTTACCCCGCCCGCCAAAGAACAATCCCAGCAACATCCCGTCAGCGTCATCATTTGCGCCCGCGATGAAGCCGCCCGCCTCGTCACCCACCTGCCTGGTACCCTCGTCCAAACCTATCCTACCACCCACGAAGTGATCGTAGTCAATCACAACAGCCAGGACGACACCCGCTTTCTCCTCGACGAATTCAAAAAAACATTCAAGGGACTCCATATCGTCAACCTGGAACAGGAAGCCATCGGCATCCCCGGCAAGAAATACCCGCTGAGCATGGGCATCAAGGAATCCCGCTACGAGATCGTCCTTCTCACCGACGCTGACTGCATGCCCGCCAGCGAATTCTGGATGCAAAAAATGCAGGACGGCTATAGCGACGGAATCGAAGTGGTCCTCGGCTATAGCCCTTACAAGAAAGGTCCCGGCATCCTGAATAAGCTCATCCGGTTCGATACCTTTCATACCGCCCTCCAATATTTCTCCTATGCCCTGGCCGGTATCCCCTATATGGGCATCGGCCGTAACCTCTCCTACAAAAAAGCGGTCTTCCTCCGCAACAAAGGTTTCTCCGCCATCAACCATATCCCCGGCGGCGACGATGACCTCTTCATCAACAAAGTCGCCACCGCCAGGAATACCGCCATCGTGATCGACCCGGACACTTTTATGGTTTCGGAGCCCAAAAAAACCTTCAGCGAATGGTTCCGCCAAAAAACCCGCCACTACAGCACCGCTAAATTTTACAAACCCCACCACAAATTCCTGCTTGGCCTCTATGCCGGGTCCTATTTCCTCTTCTATCCCCTCCTGATCGTGAGCCTGTTCTTCGACTGGCGCCTGGCCCTCGCCGTTTTCGGCATCCGCCTCCTCATTCAAGGTTTCATTTTCCAAAAAGTCATGCGCCGCCTCGGCGAAGAAGACCTCTTTCCCTGGTGGTGGCTGCTGGACATCTGGATGTTCCCATATTACCTAATCTTCTCATCCGTGATATGGAAAAAACCCCGGGCCGCCTGGAAATAGTACTGCAATACTTCGATGACTTCACATTCGACCAGACCCGGCAATTGACCGCGCTAGGCGATCTGTACAACGAATGGAACACGAAGATCAACGTGATCTCCCGGAAAGACATCGACAGCCTGTACGAAAAGCACATCCTCCATTCCCTCGCCATCGCTGCCGCCTTCGATTTCCAGCCGGACATGGAAGTGCTCGATATCGGCACCGGCGGCGGCTTCCCCGGTATCCCCCTGGCCATCTTTTTCCCCCGGACCAGGTTCCATCTCGTCGATAGTATCGGCAAAAAAATAAAAGTCGTGGACGCCGTTGCCACCGCCATCGGCCTGACCAACGTGACCACCGCCCATCTCCGCGCCGAAGAAATAAAAGGCAGGAAGTTCGACGTGACCGTCTCCCGCGCCGTCGCCCCGCTCAAAGACCTCTGGACCTGGTCCCGCCCCCTCCTGCGCAAGTCCGGCGCCATTACCCAACCATCCAGCACCTCCACCCAACCGCCCGGCACCGCCACTACCCAACCATCCGCCGCCAACCCCATCCCCTCCGGCCTCATCACCCTCAAAGGCGGCGACCTCGCCGCCGAGATCTCCCAATCCGGCCTCCGCCCGCGAATGATTGAGATTTATCAACTTTTCCCCCTGGATTACTTCCACCAGAAATACCTCCTCCAGGTACCCTACCCCTAAAAACTACCACAAAATGGTATTTCCAATCTCCCAAAGCATCGGACCTTTACACCATGACTATCTCTGTATGCATAGTTGACGATAACAAGGACATCCGCTCCGCACTCGAACAGATCGTTATAATGGCTGAAGGATACACGCTCGCAGGCTCATTCGGCGACGCAGAAACCGCGCTGCAGAAGATCCCCCTGCTTCAGCCCGACGTAGTCCTCATGGACATCAATCTTGGCGATGGCGAAAGCGGTATAGACTGCGTACGTCAGCTCAAACCGCAACACCCCGGGATCCTCTTTATGATGTGCACCATTTATGAAGAGGATGAGAAGATCTTCGAAGCCCTTAAAGCCGGCGCCAACGGCTACATCCTCAAGAAGACCGCCCCCGGCAAACTCCTCGATGCCCTCCGTGAACTTTACGAGGGCGGCGCCCCCATGAGCAGCCAGATCGCCCGCAAGGTCGTAAACGCCTTCCAGGCCAAACCTGCGGATAACCCCGATATCACCACCGCCGCCAAGACTATTAATATCCTTTCCAACCGGGAAAAAGAGATCCTCGAACTGCTCGCCCGCGGTATGCTATACAAGGAGATCGCCGCGAGACTTTTCATCAGCCAGGAGACCGTGCGCAAACACGTATATCATATCTACGAGAAGATGCACGTGAACAACCGGGTGGAAGCCATCAATAAATTTTACGGCCGGTAAATAACGCCGCCGGCGGTTCGATCACCCCCTACCGGTTCGGATCACCCCCACCGGTTCGATCACCTCCCTACCAGTTCGGATCACCCGCCCTGGCAGTTCGGATCACCCTCCCTGGCAGACCCCTACCAGTCCAGTTCCAATTTATTATTCTTTCGGTCCACATCCGCCATCCGCTGACTTGGATCGATCTCGACCGCCCTGATGTCCAGCAAATGCCGCCCCAACTCGAACGTATACGTCGGGCTCGTCCATTTCCATGGCGCAAACACCGTCCGGCGCATCGTATCCTCCGCCGGCTTTGCCCCGAACATAAGATACTGCGGAATATAGGCCATCTCCTTACTTCCATCCTTATACGTGACGACCACATCGATCGGCATCGGCATATGCCCGATCATCTTCAGCCGGATCTTCGACTTCCCATTCTCCTCCCATAGACTGTCGATCCCATAATCGATCGTCTTCGTCGTATTGATCCAATATTCCTTGTACCAGTCCAGCTGCATCCCGCTCACCTTCTGCGCGACCACCATAAAGTCATTCGCATTCGGATGCTTGAACCGCCATAACCGGTAATACTCGCGCAGGATCTTATCCAGGACCTCCGCACCGGTGATATAACCCAGCTGCTCCAGGAACATCTCCCCCTTCGCATAGCTGCCGAGACCGTAGGCCAGATTGGTATTGAAATGGTCGGCATGCGTCGTTAACGGCTCCTCCAGCTCGCTCCTCACCAGCATATAATAAGAATTGTAGGCGGAAGCATGATGAACCGGCAGCTGGGTACTGTCCCGCTGTACAATCTGCTGCAAACTCGCATTGCCCGGATCACGCTTCAACCGCTGCTGCCAATAATAGGCGACCACCCGCGCCGCCGCGTAGCTCGTGAACCCTTCATCCATCCAGGCGTATTCCGACTCGTTCGTCCCCATCATCCCCTGGTACCAGCTATGCATCCACTCATGAAATGCGTTCCCTATCCCCGGACCGCTGATCAGGGTGCTCATCGGGTATTCCATCCCGCCGTCTCCGCCGTGAACAAAAGAATATTGCTTCCACGGATACGGTCCGAAAGTCCTCTCGATAAACGGCAGCACCATCACCGCCGCATCCGCCAGGTTATTCCATAACGTATCCTGATGCGGATCATGGTCCTTGTTCTTGTAGATGACGTTGATCACCATCCCATTGCGCACCCGGCGCACCAGGTGAATGTAATCCGGATCGGCCGCCCACATAAAATCGTGGACCTCCGGCGCTACGAAATGCCAGGTGAGCTTGCCCCCCGCCGGCCGCACCACCCTCGTTCCGGGCTTCTCATACCCATATCCCACATTTGCCGCATTGACGAGGTATCCCGTCCCGCCAAGCAAATAGCTCTTGTCGATCGAGATCGTTACATCATAATCCCCCCACACCCCATAGAACTCCCGCTCCACGTACGGCGTCGGATGCCAGCCTTCATAATCATATTCGCACATCTTCGGATACCACTGGCTCATCGAATACCTGACCCCCGTCTGTGGATTGTCCCGGCCACTCCGCCGGATCTGTATCGGTACCTGCGCCTTGAACTGCATCTGGAAGACCACCGTGGAATGCGGCAGGATCGGCTTCGTCAGCTGCACTTTCAGGATAGTCTCTTCCGTCGTATACGATTGCGGTACCCCATTCATCGACAGCGACACAACGGAGTCGTAGCCGATCTCATCCGGCTTGAGATGTAAGATCCGGTCCCGTATCCGCGGGTCCCAATCCTGCTGCTCACCCCCTCGCCGGCCGGTATTATAGGTGATCTTCCCCAACTCCCGGCTCCGCGTATCCATCATACTGCCCGGCTGGAACGCATTCCAGTAGAGGTGATAAAAGACATGATCGAGCGTATCCGGGGAATTGTTGGTGTAAGCAAGCGTTTGAGTCCCGGTAAACCGGTTGGTCTGAACATCCATGGCCACATTCATCGTGTATTTAACACGCTGCTGCCAGCGATCGGGTTGTGCAGCTGCCTGGCCAAACGTCAGCCAGACCAACAGCCCCGCAAGAACGAAGTTTTTTAGCATGATTTCTACGGTATTTACAAAGCGGCATTCTCCTTGATCAGCCGCCCCTTACTGTTGAACAACAGATTCCTTCTTTGCAACGAGCTCTTCTCCACCTGGACTGCATATTGCGTCACATCCCGAGGCAAATAAAGAACGTCTACCGTGGTCACCCTCCAGTCGCCATCTGCATACAAACTCTTGGCGAAACCATCCTGCACCTCGGCAGGCAGACTGGTCTGCGCAATCCTCTTCATCGCAGACTGCCACTCTCCCGTGTTCCTGAACTTCGCCGTTATGGCATCCGGACCAAGGTAAAAGCTGGCCTGCCAGTACCCCAGTTTATCGGACCAGCTCACCTGCGCAGCATTCGGGTACTTGACTTTGAAGGAATCGGTCACCGCGGAAGGCAAGCTTCTCAGCTGCGCATGAACCGGAACATGGGTCATCAACAATCCGCCTGACAACAGGCAACAAAAAAGGATCTTCTTCATATCAACGTGTTTTAAGGTTATAAAATCTTCGCCCCCTCCACGACCAGCACGACCTCGCCCTTTACCCCCTTCTCCTTGAAATGCTCGCACACCGCCTTCAACGAACCCCGCCGGTTCTCCTCGAACACCTTCGTCAGCTCCCGGCTCACACAACAATTCCGCTCCTCCCCGAAATGTACCATCATCTCGCCCATCGTCCTCACCAACCGAAGCGGCGATTCATAAAAAACCATCGTCCTTTCCTCCCTCGCCAGCTCCCGAAGCACCGTCTGCCGGCCTCTCTTCGGCGGCAAAAATCCCTCGAAAACAAACCGGTTCATCGGGAGCCCGCTATTAACCAACGCGGGCACAAAAGCCGTTGCCCCCGGCAGACACTCCACCCCGATCCCGATCCGGATACACTCCCTCACCAACAGGAATGCCGGATCAGAAACGCCGGGCGTACCTGCATCCGTGATCAATGCCATCTTTTTCCCCTGTAGCAGTTGGTCCGCCAGATGATGCAGGATCTTGTGTTCATTGTGCTGATGATACGGCGAGAGCGGCTTGATGATCTGGTAATGATTCAACAGCCGGGAGGAATTCCGGGTATCCTCCGCCAGGACCAGATCCACCTTCTTCAGCACCTCTAAAGCTCTAAGCGTGATATCCTGCAGATTACCAATGGGAGAAGGAACAATATAGAGCAAAACAACGGTTATATTAATTGACACTGATCTCGAAATACTCCATCACCGGATTGGCCAACAGCTTTTGTCCCGCTTCCTCCGCCACCTGCCGCGCCTCTTCCGCAGAATTCGCCTCGATCTGCAGGTAAATGCTTTTCCCGATCCGCACATCCCGGACATTTCGCAGCCCGAGACTCTGCAGGCCGCCCATCACGGCCTTCCCCTGCGGATCCAGCAACTCTTTCAATGGCATAACCTTCACCTGTACCGAATAATTCATGCTTCCTTATTTTTAATTGGGCCGGCGATCCTCCGGACCGTGGAAGGCCAAAGATACAATAATGTAGAAAACAAATACCACCGGAACCGCCAGCCATCCCAGGAAGATAGCCGCAACGATCGCCAGCACCAGCAAGATAATCTTCGGCATATTACTCCGCAGCGAAGAATTGTTAAATTTTAGCGC
>DATJMG010000047.1:0-12086 GCA_035508835.1 Puia sp. | reverse complement strand
TGCGGGGGCGTGTCGGGTTTGTGCGGAGGTATGCCCGGTTTCCGTGGGGGTGTGCCGGGTTTCTGCGGGGGTGTGCAGGGGGAGCCAATTTCTGGTGGTGAGCTCCTTTTTTTCATGGAAATTATAATGGGTGATCTCGGTGTGCGAGATAATATTTTCTTCCGAGCGGATGAAGTAGGTGGGCATTTTTTCTTCACAGAGCTCGACGAGGTGGGAGGTATTGGAGGAGTTGTAGCCGCCGACGACGATTGCGAGATCCGCGCTGGTGTTGAGCATGTCTATTACTGCTGATTGGTTGTCGAGGGTGGCATAGCAGAGGGTGTCGCGGGTATCGGCGAAGTGTTTGTCAGCGGTGGGGTCGGATGCCGGGGGGTTGGATGCGGCGGGGTTGGATGCGGCGGAGTTGGATGCCGGGGGATCTTCCTGGCCGCCAAATTTTTCCATCATCGTTTTCTTGAGGAAGTCGGCGATGGCTTGCGTGTCACTCGCGAGCATGGTTGTCTGGTTGACGACGCCGATGCGGGTGAGATCCGTCGTGACGTCGAAGTTTTCACTATACTGGCCGCCGAAAACGGTGTAGAAAGTTTCGGGCGGGCGGGTGCCTTTGATGTATTCTGCGAGCTTCTGCGCCTCGGACATATCCCTGACAATGACGGCAGGACTTACTGCCGCGGCATGTGAGAAGGTCGCGCGGGTCTCTTCGTGGCCGGGTTTGCCATGGATGATGATGGTGTAATCGCTTCCGGCAATCTGGGCGCTGCGGTTCCAGACCTTTTCGACGAAGGGGCAGGTCGTGTCGTATCGTTCGGTACGGATGCCGATGTCGCGCAGCTTCGCTTGTATCTCGAGGGTGGTGCCAAAGGCGGGAATGATGACGATGTCGTCCGGCCGGAGGGTTTCGAAGGGGATGAGCTGTTTGCCGTAGGTGTCCTGGAGAAAGCGGATGCCGCGGGATTGCAGGTCGGCGTTGACCTTGGGGTTGTGGATCATCTCGCTCAGAAGGAAGATGCGGCGGCCGGGGTTTTCACGGGCGGTGCGGAAGGAGATCTCGATTGCGTTCTCGACGCCGTAGCAAAATCCGAAGTGGCGGGCGAGATAGATATGGAGGGTACCGAGATCGAGAAGGGTCGGGCTGAAATCCTTTTTCATTTTGTCCGCGTTCTTTCGCCTGTTCTTGATAGCGGAGATCAGGGGGCTGCGGTAGATGACAGGGATGTCAAAATTTTTCATAATCTAGTCATAAAGGTACGCTATATTGAGGTGAATATGAGTGCAGCATTTCATCCGGCAGCGTGGAGCTACAGATCGAATATCTATGAGGTCAATCTTCGGCAGTATACACCGGAAGGGACGATCAAGGCTTTTGCCGGGCAGATGCCGCGGTTGAGGGAGATGGGGATCGATATCCTTTGGTTCATGCCGATCACGCCGATCAGCGTGGAGAACCGGCTGGGAAGTCTGGGTAGTTATTATTCCTGCTCGGACTATATGGCGATCAATCCGGAATTCGGCACCATGGAAGACTTCGTGCAGTTGGTAAAGGATGCGCACGGCCTTGGGTTGAAGGTCATCATCGACATCGTTGCCAATCATACGGGCTGGGATCACCGGTGGACGCGGGAGCATCCTGATTATTACCGGCGGAACGAGGAGGGGAAGTTCTTTGATCCGCATGGCTGGGAGGATGTGATCGATCTGAATTATGATAACCCGGAGTTACGGAAGGCGATGATCGGGGTGATGCGGTTCTGGATCGAGCGCTGTGATGTGGATGGTTTCCGGTGTGATATGGCGATGCTGGTGCCGCTGGATTTCTGGCGGGAGGCCAGGGTGGCGCTTGATCCGCTGAAGCCGCTTTTCTGGCTGGCGGAGTGTGAGGAGGTTGCTTATCATGAGGTCTTCGATGCGACCTATACGTGGAAGCTGGTACACAAGATGGAGGCGGTATGGCGGAAGGAGAGCGGGCTGAATGGGCTGGATGATGTTTTGGGCTTTTATGCAACACAGTTCCCGGCAGATGCGCTGCGAATTTATTTCACAACGAATCACGACGAAAATTCGCATAGCGGGAGCGAGTATGAGCGGCTGGGTGATTCGGCCAGGGCGTTTGCGGTCCTGGGTGCGACCTGGAACGGGCTGCCGCTGATCTATAGCGGGCAGGAGATGCCCAATTATAAACGGCTGAAATTTTTCGATAAGGACCCGATCGGGTGGACGGGCCGGTATGAGCTGAATGATTTCTATAAGGCGCTGCTGGCGCTGCGGGAGCGCAATCCGGCATTGGCGGCGGGGAGCAAAGCGGGGATGACGAGGCGGATCTATACGGGGATGGATGATCGATGTTATGGTTATGTGCGCACGGCGGGGGAAGATGAGGTGGCGGTGGTGCTGAATTTTTCAGCCGGGTGGGTGAAACTGGATACGATATGGTGGGGGATGAGAGGGGGGTATAAGGATATTTTCACGCTGCGGGAATGGACGTTTCCGGCGTCGATCGACGTGAGTCCGTGGGGGTATGCGGTGCTGGAAAAACAGAGAGGGTGATCGGGCCGATGAGTTATAAATCTTTCTGATGCAATATTTCAGCCGTTTTTTCTGAATATTCCGGAAGTTTTTCTTCAGTGATGATGTCCTTTGGAGCCGCGGCTCTGTCCAGGATATACAATGCGTCCTCATAAGAAGATTGCAATTTCTCATCTTGCGGTTTGCCGACCAAAAGATCAAACGTCAGATCATTGTGTTTTGCATGCTCTGTCAGTAAATCGAGATAGCCGAAGTATTGCGCCGATTTGTTCTGGATATCGCTTTCTCCCTTCAGGTCGAAACTGATGGGCTTGATCAGATGCACGATTCCGTTTTTCCAGGACAGTTCGAAATTCATCTTCAGACCTTTGATCTGCACGACATGGTTTTTTCGCAGCCGAAAATCCGCGGCAATATTCCGGTTCGCCAATTGATCGGTAAAACGCCTGAGCAGAAAAGTTTCATTGTGCCGGTTCTCCTCCTTTTTCACTTCCATTTCCGGCAATAGGAGCCTGGAAAATTCGTCTACCGCAATTTCCGGAGTTCCATACGGATTCACAGCTTCAAAAGGCTCCGAGAACTGGAAGGCCGAGGAGTCTTCCGGCAGCAGAAAGTTAAATGCCAATTCCCTTCTTGAGCGCCCATCCGGGAATAAGATGTTTGGAGTGGGGCCGGTATCCAGTTTATGTCTGATCCCTTTTACGATGGTTTGAAAGATCACAGGGTCGAAAGAAGGATAGGCCAGCTTTACTCGCTGTGGATTACCCGGAATAAAAAATGCCCGGTCTTCCACCCCGAAGAGAAATAGCACACCCAAGTTAAGCGACTCCTGCAACAAGAGTGAATGGCTGTACTTTAAGACGCTGTATGTGAATCGGTTACTCAACCTATAAACCCTTTAAGCATATTTACAAATTTAGCCCAATTTTGCCGCATGTCCGAAAAATAGGCTACAATTACCTCCCTATTTCGGTCTGGATAGCCGTAATTCCGGAGCTGTTCAAAATAAATATTCAAGGCCGGAGTATTCATTAAACGCAATTCATCTGCAAATTCGTCAAAATAATGCTTTTTTAGCGCATGGGGACTTCGCCGCAGGTAGTCAAAGAAGATGTGCCAACGATAATACCTTTCCGGCCACTGCCAGTTCACCATCTCAGTGAAACTTTGATCAGTGATCTCAAACCCTAACTCATGATCGATAAGATAAGCCTCATCGCTTTTGACTAGCAAATTTGGCTTGGCGGAGTTCCTATCCGGGTTGCGAATAAGGGTATCAAAGGTGATCCAGCAAATTAAGGTCTCTTACTGAATCCTTGAAATCATCATCAAAATCTATCAGCGCTGCGTTCGGCACATTAAGATCGAATTGCCGGGCCAGCACATTTCCAAGCACTTCCCTGGTAACAGAATCCTTTTCCTGGATCAGTTCCGGAGTAAAAACCTTCACGACATATGGCTCGACGGAAATTCCGGCATCGACAAGAACCACCCATGGCTTGGTCCGGCCGCCTTTCTCGGCGACTCGCTGAAACGATATGGCCCGATATACCGGAAGCATGAGAATTCATAAATTTAAACGAATTCCCATTTATCCATAGAAAAACCCCACTTCGGAAAATATCGCCATTAAAGCCCGGTTGCCTGTCCGCAAAATCCTCATGAATCCATCAGCTCTTAGCCGCCGGTGCTGAGACGTAGTGGGTAGGTATAGACGCCTTCGTAGCCGGGGAATACGCCTTCGAGCTTTACGGTACCGCCGGTGGCTTTTTCGACGGCTTTCTGGAAGTCTTCGACGGTTTTCACGTCTTCCCCGTTTGCTTTCAGGATGATGAATCCTTCCTGGATCCTGGATTTATCCATGAGGCCGCCTTCGGTGACGGATTTGACGACGACCCCGCCTTTCAGGTCGAGGGAGGTTGCGTCCTTTTTGCTGAGGGTCTGGAGGTCGGCGCCCAGCTTATCGAGGACGGAGCTTCTGATGACCGCGGTGGTGCCGGCGTTATTGCGCAAAACGATCGGGATGGTTGATTCCTTGCCGTCGCGTTTGTAGGTCACGCTGATCTTGTCGCCGGGGCTGTAGGTGGCGATCTGGCCAACCATTTCAGCGCCGCTGGTGACGGGAATGCCATTGAGCCTGGTGATCACGTCACCCTTCTGGATCCCCGCGTGGGCGGCGGCGCCGTCGGGAGTGACGTCGAGGACGTATACGCCATCGCCATCCTTGATGCCATCTTCCTTCTTCTGATCGTCGCTCATGTCATCCCTGGGGTAGGAGATGCCGAGGAAGGCACGTTGCGCCGTACCGAATTTCATGATGTCGTTTACGACTTTCTTGACGATGTTGACGGGTATCGTAAAGGAGTAGCCGGCGTATGAGCCGGTGGGTGAGGCGATGGCGGAGTTGATGCCGACGAGCTGACCGTCGGTGTTGATGAGCGGGCCGCCGCTATTGCCGGGGTTAACGGCTGCGTCGGTCTGGATAAAGGATTCGATGGGAGACTGGCTTTGGCGGCGATTGATATCCAGGGTCCGTCCTTTGGCGCTGATGATACCTGCGGTTACGGTGGTCTCCAGCGTCAGCGGGTAGCCGACGGCGAGTACCCATTGGCCGATCTTGACATCGTCGGAGTTGCCGTACAGCAGGAAAGGCAATCCCCGGGCGTCGATCTTGACGACTGCCAGGTCACTGGCGGGGTCGGTCCCGATGACTTTTGCCTTGAAGGATTTGTGATTGCTGAGGGTGACGGTGATCTCATCCGCGCCGTCAATGACATGGTTATTGGTCACGATAAAGCCGTCGTTGCTGATGATGACGCCGGAGCCGGATGCCATCTCGGGCATGGACCTGAGGCCGTTGCCGTTTCCGAACAGGTCATCGGGGTCGATGCCGAAGAGGTCGGAGAAGGGATTATGGTGCGGCAGGTTATTGCTGGCGGTATGGATTGTCTTGGTTTTGATATGAACGGTGGCCGGGATAGCGGCGTTGGCGGCGTCGACAAAGTCGGCCGGGCCGCCGGTGGGCTTCCCGTTTTCGAAGAATTTGGCGTAGTTAGCAGGTATTTTGCCGGAGGAATCCTGGGTAGTATAGACGTAGGTCTGCTTTTGGGTGAAGTGGTTGTAACCCCACATGGTCGCGACGGCGGTGGAAGCACTGAGCAGGATAACGGCTATTGCTTGTCTTGGGCTCATTGTGATAAATTTTATTTCGTTAGTTATCTTTTTTGGCGTTGAAACCCCTGGCGGGTTAGTTGGCTGCCAAATTAACGCCTGGGCTTCAAAATTGAATCTACTGCCCGTTCAGTTTAACAAATAATTTACTAAGGCTTTCGTAGATGGATGTGGTAAATACTTATAAATGTACGAAAAATATGGCAGTCAGGCTGCCCGGGGGCAAAGAAAATCGGTCGGGCGGGTACGGCCGGATGAGGGTGGATGGATGGAGGTGGATGGATAGGGTGGATGGATGGAGGTGGATGGATAGGGTGGTGGCATGGGTGGGGCGGGTCCGGATTGGGGATCAGGTGAGATCGCGCAGAAATTGGAGCGTATCGACACCGTCGGCGTAGTCTTCGAGGCCGGGTTGCTGGGCCCGGCCGAAGGGGGTGAATCGGCGGTCGGGGCTTGGGCGGCCTACGATCGTCTGAATGTCGGGGTGGTTGCCCGAGAGAGATGCGGGGAGGGGGTCGCCGGGGCGGTAATACGTATAATGGAGGACGCTGATCGGGCTGAACGGGGATTCGCTTTCGGTCAGCAGGATGGATTCATTGGACATATAGGCTTTTTTGTTAAGGATGAGGAGGGTAAGCTGGTAATCGTAGTTGTGTTTGTATTTCGTGAGCAGGGAAAGGTGGTTGTATTTGCGGAAGGCTTGCAGCAGCGAGAGGAAATCATAGTTCTCCGGTACATAGAGTTGGGTGACGTTGCGGCAGCCCAGGCCGAAATATTGGTAGACGTCGTCCGCGAGGGCTTCCAGATCCTGCCGGGTCTCTTCGCCGGTCAGCAGTGCAACGGAAGTGCGGTTGCGCCGGATGATATGGGGATATTTGGCGAAGTAATATTCAAAATAGCGGGCTGAGTTGTTACTGCCCGTCGCGATATAGGCGTCGCAGCCGGCGAGCCGATCGGCAAATGCGAAGTAAGAGGCGGCGGCAGGTTCGGTGGCGAGGAGGTGTTGGAGGAGATGGCGGATGAGGATATCGTCGCGGCCGGAAGGTTTGATCAGCTGGTGGTGCCCCGAGATGAAAATGGATAAGAAATCGTGGAATCCGACCAGGGGAATATTACCGGCCATGGTCAGGCCAACCGTGCGCGGGTTTACAGGATGATCGGGCAGGCGGTATTTGGCGGCCCAGGCCTGCAGCTTTTCTTTATCGAGGTATCGGGTGGTGATCCCGTGGACGGCGAGGTCGATAAATTCGGGCGTGAACCAGCCATTGGCAGCGTGTGCGCGGCGCCGGGCCGTTAGCCAGGCCGGATCCGTTGAAATACAATAATGGCCGAGTTCAGCTAATAAATTTACCCGTTGATCCAAGTTCATAAAATCCACGTTATATTTGCTGGAGTGGCCTGCAAAGGTAACTCTTATCATATCCTAAATTTTTTCAAAAAATGGCGATTAAAATAACGGAAGAATGTATCAATTGCGGCGCCTGCGAGCCGGAATGTCCGAATAACGCGATCTATGAAGGCGGGGTAGAGTGGGCGATTGCCGACGGGACCACCGTCAAGGGGCCGTTCACTTTACTGGATGGGTCGGTGACAGATGCCGGTGAGCGTCACGCACCGATCGCCGTAGACACCTATTATATTGTTCCCAATAAATGCACGGAGTGCCAGGGATTTCATGAGGAGCCGCAGTGTGCGGCGGTTTGCCCGGTAGATTGTTGTGTGCCGGATGAGATGTATCGGGAGACGGTGGAGGAATTGATGGCGAAGAAGGAGAGGCTGCACATATAGAGCGGGCGTGGCATGGACGGTGCGGGTTTTGCGCGGAGCACTTCATGGACAATGCGGGTTTTGCGCGAGCACGTCATGGACGGTGCGAGTCTTGCGCGAGCACTTCGTGGGCGGTGCGGGTCTTGCACGAAGCACTTATTGAAGATCGCGAATGAGTTGATTTGATTTGTGCGAAAGATGTGCAAAATGACAAATTATTTCTTTGGAATTGTCGGGGAATTCGGTAACTTTCGTGTAGTAATTCGTTGTACATGTAGCCTGTGTGCTACTGCTAATAGGCGGGTGATATTTCCCGTCATAAAAGGGTGAAGGGGGTATTTCCTTCACCTTTCTTGTTTTGAGGAGGCTGCTCCGGTTGGCATAAGTTTACTTATTTTGCCGAAAATTTATTTCCATTCATGAAACCAGTAATCGCATTCATTACCGGTGGGTATTCAGGTGAGTCGGTCATCTCGTACGCCAGCGCCGTCACGATCGAGAATAATTTGGATTACGACCGGTATACGGTGTACAAGATCGATATTACGCGGGAAGGGTGGTGGCATCGGTTGAAGGATGGCCGGAAGATCGAGGTGGACAAGAATGATTTTTCGTTGTCGATCGATGGGCGCAAGGTGACGTTCGATGCCGTCCTGACGGGGATACACGGCACACCGGGTGAGGATGGGAAGCTGCAGGGGTATTTCGACCTGTTGGGCCTTCCATATACCAGCTGCGATGCGGTAGTATCGGCGATCACGTTCAATAAGCGGTTTGCGGTGGCGGTGGCCTCTTTCAACGGGATCCATGTTGCGCGGTCGGTGTTGTTCCTCAAGAGTCGTCATGATAGCCCGGATGAGATGACGCAGCATTTGCGTTTCCCGGTATTTGTCAAGCCGAATAACGGCGGGTCGAGCATTGGGATGTCGAAGGTTAATTCGCCTTCGGAGGAATTGGGGGCGGCGATCGAAAAGGCGTTCCGGGAGGATAAGGAAGTGTTGGTGGAAGAATATATTCCGGGGCGGGAGTTCACCATCGGGGTATTCCGGTCGAAGGGCGAGATTGTCACCTTGCCGTTTACGGAAGTAAAAAGCAAGCGGGAGTTCTTCGACTATGAGGCCAAGTATACGGCGGGATTGAATGAGGAGATCACGCCGGCGCAGGTCGAGGAGGCGGTTGCGCAGAAGGTGCGGGCGACGGCGAGGA
Source organism: Puia sp. (assembly GCA_035508835.1). Taxonomy (GTDB): domain Bacteria; phylum Bacteroidota; class Bacteroidia; order Chitinophagales; family Chitinophagaceae; genus Puia. The sequence goes on along the minus strand of DATJMG010000047.1, from coordinate 3,419 downwards.
AGATTTATGAAGTTTTTAACTGCCGGGGGATTATCCGGATCGACTTCATATACAATGAAGAGCGGGGAGAACCGTTTATGCTGGAGATCAACACCGTGCCGGGGCAAAGTGAGGCGAGCATTGTGCCGCAGCAGCTCCTGGTGCAGGGATGGACTTTGAAGGAGTTCTATTCGGCGTTGATCGAGGAGGCGCTGGCAGGTCGGAGGAAGGGGTAAGAAATATTTATTATCTTTAAACTTAAACCGGGCAGCGCCCAATCCATCAACGCGTGTTTAAATTTCTCACAAGCAAACCTCTCTGGGTTAACATTTTAGCGGGTCTCGTGCTTTTATTATTGCTGTTATTGCTATTCCTGGGCTCGCTCGCGCTGCTCACCCAGCATGGCAAGACGATGAAGATCCCTTCGGTCACCGGGATGTCTTTCGATGATGCGAAGAAGGCGTTGCAGGCCCAGGGTTTCGAGGTACAAATCCAGGATTCTTCGGCCTATATCGATACGATGAAGCCGATGCAGGTGGTAAAGCAGTTCCCGGAAGCGGACAACCTGGTCAAGATCAACCGGACGATCTATCTGACGATCAACCGGTCGCAGGCCCCTTTTATCCAGATGCCCAACCTGGTCAGCATGAGTTTCCGCAATGCGGTCAATGTGCTGCGGCAATATGGATTGAAAATGGGCGATACGATCTTCAAGCCTGATTTTGCCCGGAATTCGGTGCTGGATCAGCAGTATAAGGGTGAGACGATCAAGCCGGGGGCGAGTATCCAGCAAGGAAGTGCGGTCACGCTAGTGCTGGGCAGCGGCATTGGGGGGGAGGAATTCGGGGTGCCCGATCTGACGGGGCTTACGTATGCGCAGGCCAGGGCAAGGTTGGATTCGATAGGGCTTTCCATCGGCTATGTAACGCGGGACCCGGATGTCCGGGACACGTCGGAAGCCTATATTTACAAGCAGGATCCGCCGCAATTCGGGGATGACGGGCCGAATCACATTCACATGGGCCAGAGCGTGAGTATCTGGCTGGGTACCCATAAACCGGTCCCGGGCGGCGACAGTGCATCGCCTCCGCCGAATGGTTACTGAGATCAATACACAGATTATATGCAGACTATTTCTGTTGCACAGTTGAAGGCGCGGCTGGATGCCGGCGAGGTGGTCCACCTGCTGGATGTGCGGGAGCCTTATGAGCATGAGGGCTTCAATATTGGCGGGGTCCTGTTGCCATTGGGGAACATTCAGCGGATGGATACGGATGCGGTAGAGGACTGGAAGGGGGAGGAAGTGATCTGCTATTGCCGCAGCGGGAACCGGAGCGGGCAGGCTTGCCTGATGCTGGAGACGGCGGGGTTTACGAATGTGAAGAATTTGGCCGGGGGGATGAATGCGTGGCAGGAACGTTTTGGGCAATAGGGGTGTCTGGCCCTGCGTTATTGTGCGGGCAGTCCGAGGTATTTGTTGAACCACGCCAGCCAGCGGTCGAAGCGGTCCCGTTGATAGGAGGGAAGGCTGATGCCGTGGAACTGGCCGGGGTAAATGATCAGTTCGGTGGGTACGCCGAGGGTGCGGAGAGCCTGATACATTTGCTCGCTGCCGGCGGTTGGAACGTTGAAGTCTTTGTCGCCGCTCATGAACAGGGTCGGTGTTTTTATACGGTCTGCTTTGAGGAGGGGATAGCTGATCTTGAGATAACGATCTATGCTGGTCCAGGGAGTTCCGATCTCATTATTATACTGGTTGACATATTGGTCCACGCCATAGAGCGAGAGGGTGAAGCCGGTGCCGGCACCGCTGCTGGCAGCCTTGAACCTGGTGTCCGAGGCGATCAGGTAGTCGGTGAGGATGCCGCCATAGCTCCAGCCGGCAACGCCGAGGTGTTCGGGGTCGGCAAGGCCTTCCTTGACGAGATAGTCTACCGCGCCGTGCAGGTCCATCACTTCCTTATTTCCCCAATCTGCAAAAATCGATTTACAGTAGTTGAGACCGCGGCCGCTGCTCCCGCGGTAGTTGACAGCGGCCACGAGATAGCCGCCGCCGGCGAGGATCTGCCTGGACAGGTCGAAGCTGAGTGCGTCCTGGCTTACGGGGCCGCCATGGATGAACAGGATAAGCGGCAGCTTCTTGCCTTCCGGCGCGCCCGGCGGGCGATAATAGATGCCGGAAACCATTGTCCCGTCGGCGCTTCTGGAAGTGAAGGGGACGGCTTTGGCGAGTTCGAGCGGGGCGAGGAATTCGTCCGTATGACTGGTGAGCCGGCGGCCGTCGGTACCGCTGTCCAGGGCGTAGACCTCTGCGGGGGTCCGGGGATCGCTCCCCATAGCGAGGAAGTGGTCACCGGCCGGCTCAAGGGTAGTAAAGATGCGGCGGCCGGTGGTGATCGCGGTGAGCAGGCCGTTGTCGACCGCAAAAGCGCCGACGTATTGGCGGCGATCGTCTTCCACAAGGGCGACGATTGATTTGCCGTCTTTTGCCCATCGGGGGCTGAGAACGGGCCGGTCGAGGGAGCGGCTCAGTAATCTTGGGGTCCCGCCCGCGGCGGGGATCACACAGAGCACGGGTTCGTCATACATGTGGTAAACTTCATCCGAGACGGAGCGGGTATAGGCGATCATCTGACCGTCGGGGCTCCAGCGGGGATTATTGTCGGTCCCTTTCCAGTCGGTGAGTTGGCGCATGGTGGCGCCGGGGTGGGCTGCGATGATATAAATGTCCGAGTTTTCGTTCTTGTCCGGGTCTTCGGTTCGGTTGCTCACGAAAGCGATCATTTGGCCGTCAGGGCTCCAGACTGCCGAGCCTTCGTCGAAGTTGCCTTTGGTCAGGGTGTCGAGCTTTCGGGTGTTGAGGTTGAGGAGGTAGAGGTGCGTATGGACTTTCTTGTACCGGTATCCCTGGACATCCTGTTTATATTGATAGCGGTCGATAACATAGGGTTTGGTTGTCTTTATCTTACTGCTGTCTTCGGGATCGGGATCGGTGAGGGTAAGGAGGATCTGCTTCGAGTCGGGGCTCCAGGCGTAATCGTCGACACCGCCTTTGATCCTGGTCAGACGCTTGCCTTCGCCGCCGCGGCGGTCCATCAGCCAGATCTGGTTTCCTTTGCCTTCTTGTCTTGATGAAAGGAACGAGATATAGCGGCCGTCGGGGCTCCAGCGGGCGCGGGATTCGCCATCGGGGCTGCTGGTGAGCTGGATATCCTGGGTTCCGTCCCAGCTGATCATCCAGATGTCGGAGTTTCGGGTATCTTTTAGTGAATCGATCGTGGTGAGGGTATAGGAGACCCATTTGCCGTCGGGGGAGGGTTGGGGATCACTGACCGCGGGAAGGCGGTAGATGTCGCCGGGACGGAGTGGGCGTTTGGCGGGGGCGGCGGGGTCGGTGGGGGCGGAAGGTTGGGCTGCGGGGTTGGCGGGGGCGGGGTTGG
>DATJMG010000046.1:0-14070 GCA_035508835.1 Puia sp. | reverse complement strand
ATTTCCCGCCCGTTGGATGCCTCGAACACGACCTTATAGTTTGGAAAAATGCTGATGAGTGAGGTCAATCCTTTCCTGACCATGGTGTGGTCATCCACTACGGCAACCTTTCTGACGCTATCCATATGGAATTTTTATTTGTATTAAAGTCCCTTTGCCCTTGACACTGTCGATCGCGAAATCCCCTCCTGTCATCCCGACCCTGGTCCGGATATTCACAAGCCCCATCCCCCCTTTACCCACCGCGACCTCAGCAACGTCAAACCCCTTACCATCATCCTGAACGATAACTTTCAGCTCCTGTGGAAGATAACATAACCGGACCTGCACTTCCTTCGCCCCCGCATGTTTCAGAATATTCTGCACACATTCCTGGATGACCCTGAACAATATAAACCGCCGTTGCTCCCCGATCGCGCATTCCGCACCCTCCACCTCCAGACACATCCGCAGCACCCCGCTCTTGTTGATCCGCTCGCACTCGATAGCCACCGCCTCGATGAGAGTGGTATTCCGGATCCGATCGCTGTTGAGGCTCCTGGCGATATCTCTCAGGTCCATCATGGCCTTACCGACGTTCTCCTTGATCTCATCCAGCATCTGCCGGTCGAAATTCTCGCTCTCGTTCATGATATTGATCTGGATTCGCGCCAGGCTCAATAGCTGGCCGACATTATCGTGGATCTCCTGACTGATCTGATTGAAAGTCTGCTCCTGGATCTCGAGCTGGGACTGCAACAACTGCTTTTCATATTCCTCTTTCGCCACCCGCATTTCAAACACATGTTGTTGCTTCCGCCGCCGATAGATAATGAAATAAGAAACTATAAATGCCACCATCAGGAAAAAAAGAATTGTGGCGATCTCCACCGCCAGGATAAGATCTTGATCATTGTTTTCGTTCATGATGCCGGCTTATTTCTTCTTTACGGGAAATGAAAAGCCCTACAGCAAATAATAGGTACAGTAAAATATTACAAATTATTGGAATTCGCCACAAATTATAGAGCGCGGAATGGTGCGGGCCGCGGCGGATATAATAATACAGGCTGAAGACCAGTACAGTGCATGGTGAATAGATGATAAAGGCCAGGACATACCATGCGAATGGATTCCGCTTTTGGATCACGAAGCTATCCGAAGTATACTGCTCCTTCAGGAAGGTCATGATCCAGATTATATAGATCAGGCTGTTAAGGCACTCCCAGCGCTCCAGAAAATGGTCCCTGATCCCATAAACCACGATGAACCAGACCGAGATCACTCCATAGATGACCGCCGATATCCACAGTAACCTTTTGTTCAACCGCATCTCATATTTTCCCCGGAACAGCCCGTACATCAAGATAAATTCTACCGGGGTATATAAGTTGTAAAGGATATTAAGCAACGCCGTTTCCTTCAGATGCACGATAAAGGTAAGGATTTGGGGTGGGACCGCGGCAACCGTCATATAAAATATCCATTTGGAATCGCCGTTAAGCCCTTTGTAGTTGATCAGTCCCGCCATCAGCGGCAGAACAACGACCCAAATGGATATCTCGTGCAAAATATTCCAGAACGTCATCGGGTTGGGTTTACCGGGTCTCCAAATGCTCGAGCCTTCCGCTTGAGAAAGTTGCCGGAATTTGCCGGGGTATCGGTAGCGTGGTTCCAGCCGGCTGGGTTCCTTCCTTCAACGCGACTATCCCGGAATCGGTCACAAAACTTACCGTACCGCCTCCACCGCTACCGCCGCTATCACCACCGTCGCCGCCGGTGCCCGGGTGTTCCTGACCGTCATCAAGGGCAATTGCAAGCTCGGCCCCGTCGCCTGTTTTCAAATTCGGTTTCGTTTCATAGGTGAACGGAAAGGCGATGATCGTGGGACGCCCATCCACGTCGAGATAACAGGTCTGCATATTACCTTCGTCGTCGGGTGCCTGACCCAGGCTGTCCTCCATATTTCTCGCACCAAGGAACAGGATGACCCCATCCGGCTTCTTACCTTCGGAGGTATCCTTCAACAGCGCTTCCACCGCCGCCCTCTCAAAGACAAAGGCCATATCCAGGAACGAACAGGGAAACTGGCCGTCGGGTCCGGCAGCACCGGTAGTATCGAACTTGCCGGCATGATACCGCAACGCTTCCGCGTCACCCGCGAGCGACTGTCTCATCAGATCGTTGGTCCGCTCTTTGATCTTAAAGAAATTCAGATACATCCGCTGCGCATCGGCTTTACAGATGTGCTGCCCGAAGTTAAACCGGGCTTTTTCGTTTGCCATAAAGATTCGAGTTTAAGTGGTAAATGATGATTGTTCACCCCAATTTAACTCTTATCTCTATCCTAATTTTTTAAACCCAATCGCCGGACAAAAATCCGGTGTTTACCACCCTGCCACCCACGTGAAAGCATCCTATGTCACCCGCCAAAAACGGGTGTTTTAACGGTAGGAAATCTCACTATATTTCTGTATGATAAAATCTCATTTCTTCCCCCACCTCTTCCGGATATACGCCACAGCCTCCCTTTCCTCCTTCGTCTTCGGCTTCGCCACCGCCAGATACCGGAGGTAATACCGCCGCGCCCTCGCCAGATCATGGATCTCCGTCTCACAGATCCGTCCGCACGTATAGAGCACCGTCGGGTCGCGGAAAAGATAATACGCCGTATCGTAATTCGCCACCGCCTCCCGATGCTCATGCAGCGACTCATGATTGGCCGCCAGATCGAAATAATACCACTCCGCCGTGGGCGAGATCGCCATTTTCAGCGCGATCTGCAACAGCGAATCACTCCGCCGGTACTCGCCCACCTTCGTCCACGCCCTGGACTCATAATAATACACCGCCTCTTCTGTCAACCCCAGGTCCAGCATATGTTCGCAGACCCGGATGCAATCGGGAAACGCCTTGAGCTCATAATAGGACAACGCCAGCCACGTCAACGCCTGCACCGACGGCTCATCCGCCCGCACCAGCCGCTCGCCCGGTTCGATCGCCCGCTCGTAACGCTGCGAAAGATACGCCGCCCGTACCGCCAGTTTGTTCAGCGTCGGATTCAGCGAGTCCTGCTGCATCGCCGCATCCACCATCGTATCGACGGCCGCAAAGTCCTTGCTTTCGATCAGCAGATCGGCCAGCCCCGCGATCGTCCGGACGTCGCCGGGTCCGAGCGCATATGCCCGCCGATAATAAGCCAACGCCGAGTCGCGCTGGTTCATGCGCCCGTAAAGTTCCCCCATCATCCGCCACCACGCTCCCTTGCCCTTCTGTAGCTCGACCAGGCGACCCGCATAGGTCATCGCCTCCGCCGGATGCTCGTTCACCGACATCAGCAGGAGATAATGCAGGGCCGGGATGTTGTTGGGATCCAGAGCCAGCACCCGCCGGTAACAGGCGCCTGACGACCGGTAATCCTCAGTCATATAATAGGCGAATCCCGCATACCCCAGCAGCGATGCATTCCCCGAATCCGCTCGCAGGATCGGCGCCAGATAGGCGACCGCCTCGTCATACTCCTGATTTTGAAGATAATTGAGGACCGCCACCCGGTCATACAGCGGTTTGGACCCCAGTTGCATCGCCACCCCCTGGGTGTCGCCCGTCTGCGCCGCGGCGCGCCAGCCGGGCCCCCAGAAAAGCCCCGCGCTGACGAGCGAAACGAATACCAGTTTTTTCATGTGGATCTTTGTTTGATCAAAGCTCATAGACGCACATCTTCCCATTTTCCACAATTCTTCGTATCTTCTGACCATGATTGCCACGCCACCCCTCATCCCCCGTTCCAATTGGAACGCACTCTCCCTTGCCATCGCCCGGAGAGACATCCGCCACGTCCGGGACCTCGTGGAGGAACATTCCCTCGATGTAAACGCCTTTCTCGACAGCACCTCCTGGATGCCGCTGTTGATGGATGCCCTGCTGTCGGGTAGTTACGAGCGGGAAGAAGACCGCCTGCCCCTGCTGCGTTACTTGCTGGACAAAGGCGCCAACCCCAGTGTCTGTTGCGCCCGCGGATATAACTGCCTCCACATCGCGGTCCAGCAGGACAAATACGTGAAAGCCCTCGACCTTTTCCTCGACTACAAAGCCGATGTCAATGTCGTCGATGGCGACGGCGCCAACGTCATCTATTGGGCCATCCAACGCTGGCTGCTGCGCAATGGGGAGACCGACCGCGCCGAACACCTGCGGGTCTTCGACAAGATCCTCCGCCTCGGCGCCGACCTCGACCAGGTGACCCGCTATGGCATGACCGCCCGGCAATGGCTGTCGGTTGCCCCGCCGGATGTTCAGCAGCTCGTGACATCCTGGGAAGCCGGACGGCCAAGGGTCAATCCCGCCCATACCGAACAACCGGTACTGGCCATGCGCCTCAAATATCCCGAGATCGCCCTCCGGATCTGGAACGAAATGGTACCGCCTTCCGGTCCCGCCCCCACGGTACAGGGCGAACTGCTGCGGTCCGTCGAATCCATGCGCGACCATGCCGGCGATCACACGCCCGACGCGCGCAAAAACAATCGGCGGCTGGCCGCCTTTGTCCGCGACACGCTGATCAGGTCGGGCATCTATAATGAGACCGAGAAAAAAACGATCCGGGCCGCCACGGCCAAACTAAGGAGCTCGTCACGACCCAACCCGCAGGACGCCATCTATGACCACCTCATCGATCAGGTCTGCGTATTCTATACCCGGCATGAAGAACCGATCCCGTATAAACCGAAGCCGTAGTCACAACCTCTGTTGACCGGCGTTTCCGGACCCGTCCTTTAAAAAACGCACAACAACTGTCCGAATCCGGACATCCGAACCCCGCTGCAGGGCGGAGACGATTGTTCTTCAATGGCTTGCTCAACTGGCATTGAATTGGTTAGTAATGCTGACATATGCTGAAAAGTTATCTCCTCATCGCGGTTCGGCATTTGGCCCGGCGCCGCTTGTTTTCCGTGATCATGGTTGGCTGTCTGGCAACCGGCATCACGTTTTCGACGATCATCGGCCTGTATATCCGGAACCAGGAAAAGGTGAACGCCGCCGTGCGGGATGTGGGCAATCAGTAACGGCCGGCGACTACCAGCAATATACCGTATCAGCCGTTCTGAGCGATATCCCGGAAAACTCCGTCACCTCCTTGCCGGGCAACCATTATGACGTATTTGTCCCCACCATCGGCAACCGGTTCTACGGCACCGGCGACCCTTCGACCAATTGGAATACGGCCTTGCAAACCTCATCGCGTGGCCGCTGGCCTATGCCGTTACAGATAAATGGCTTCGGAATTTTGCCTGCCGCACCACCCGGGCCATAGTCCCCTACCTGGCAGTCGGCGCGATTATCTTTGCCCTGGCATTTTTACTCATCACCGCCCAGTGTTGGCGGACGGCGCGGGCTAACCCCGTGAACAGCCTGAGAATGGAATGATCATGAAAAACTATTTCCTCCCTGCCCTCGTGCCGTGAACAAAGTCTCCGCGCCGAGTGATTACATTTTGATCACCACCGTCTTCGCCGTCTGCTGCGTCCCCTGATCGATCACTTGAAGAAAATACGCCCCCTTGCTCCACCGGCTGACATCCACCTGCACCGTCCCGATCACATTCACCAGCTGTGCCATCTGCTGCCCCATCAGGTTAAAGATGCGCACCGTCACCGGGCCGGCGAGCTTATTGGAAAGCATCAGCACATCCGCCGCCGGATTGGGATATACCGCGACCTGCGGCACGTCATAGATCGAATCGGATATGACCCAGGGCACGGAATATTCACTCCAGCATCCCCCCACGCCGATCTGGAACGTACTCGTATCCACCGCCTGGACCCCATTCTCCACCCGGACCGTATATGACCCCGGCCCCTGCGGCACATATTGTTGATGGGTCGCCCCCCGGATAATACTGTCATTGAGATACCATTGATTACCGGTCGCCGAGTTGGACACCAGCACGCCGTTCACAAACGTGATCACCGGTACCACCTGGTCGAGATAGGTTACCACCACCGAGTCCGAGAACGCCCCCACCGTGCCGCATCCCGCTGTCCCGGTCGCTACCGTATAGGTGCCGGAGATCGTCACCGGCAGTGAATCCCCATTCTCCCCGGGGATCGCATCCCCATCCCAGAACCACTGATAGTTCACTGCCGGTGACGCCAGAAGCAGTATCGCCGTATCCGAACACAGCACCAGCGGCCCCGTGGGGGTAATGGTGGGCACCACGGACTGCCCGGCTGTATCCTTATCGACCGTAACGGTGGTGATCGCCGAGTTGGCAAAACATCCATACGCATCCGTTACCTGCACCCAATACTGACCCGCTGCCGCAACCAGGTATTCACTCCCCGTTATTCCGGGTATCGCCGTATTGAAATCATACCATTGATTGCCCGTAACGGCCGAAGAGGTCAGCGTCACACTGCTGCCGATACAGATCGTATCGGAACCCGAGGACGTGAGTACCGGCGTCGGCGGCCCCGGATCGAGGGTCACCGCCTGCGTCACGCTCGTATCGGTACAGCCCTCCGAAGTGGTGACCACAACGTAGTAATTTCCGCCCTGCGACACCGCCAGCGAAGTGCCTGTCGAATCCATCCGCGAGCCATTGAAGTACCACACATTCCCCGAAGTGCTGCTCGACGTCAGCAACAGGATCTTGCCCGCGCACACCGTATACCCTCCCGAACTGCTCCGGATCGTGGGCACCGGCGCCGTTCCCGGCGGGCAGGGATACACCGCCGTCACGCCCGGAATAAAGCTCAGCGTGTCGAAAAGATTGCCGCACCCCGCGATCGACGAGGCCTGCACATAGAGATAATACCTGGTTCCCGCAGCGAGCCCGCCCATGCTTGCAAAGGTATCCGTCGTGCTGTGCAGCGTATCCGGCAGCCCGACATAACCCGTCGTCAGCGCCCATCGGTACGTTCCCCCTTCCAGCGGCGCACTCCATCTGAAATATACTGTCGTTCCCGTCCACGCCGTGATCTTCAGGCTGTCGATACCCGCATAAGCCCAGGACTGAGAATTGCTGGTGTCCGTCGGGCCGCCGGAACAGCTCTTGAAGGAGGTCACCACCTGGTAGGTCCCCGCAGCCGCCTGCCCCGGCGGTATAGGATACATCAGTGGATTCGTGCCCGGTCCCGAACCGGGCAGGTTCGTGTACCCCGCGACCGGCTGACCATTGTGAAGGAAGGTATATTTTTGATTGGTGTCCGTACTGGCTACCCCTATCGATGCGGCAGACGAACAGATCTGCGCCTCCGAAAGAACCGCCGGTTGAAGGGTTTGCCCTGCCGAGTCCGCCGAACATTGGCCATAGCCGTCATTCACCGCCGCAAAAAGAAGAAGTGGAAGAAAAAAAAGTATAAGAAGCAGTTGGCGTTGCATGCGATTGAGGGGTCATTCATCGGCAATCGGCAATCATCGTCATTCAACGGCATTCATCGGCATTCATCCGGAAATGGATGTTTATCATAGCGACACCGGGGCGGCAAATATAGGTTAATTTTCAGAAATTCGCAACCTGGGATAACCTCGGTCGTGCCGCACTGCGACATTGCCATAACCTCCAGACTTCTTTATTCTGCCTTCAGCTCAAGGGCGTCGATTGCTTTTCCGATGCAGGACGTCAAATCTGTGGGTCTCAGACTGTCGAAGTGTACCCACATCGAAGCCTTTTTCGTGATCCTCAATTCCTTGATGGCCGGGGCATTCCCTTGCCTGATCGAACCGATGTTACGGACAATATAGTACGCCCCGCGATTGTCCCGATCGACTTCAGCGCGAAGCGGGATAGCAATTTTGCCGTTATCCAGGTGGTATTCGAAAGAAATGAGGAAGGTCTTGTTAACTCTTTTGCTCCGCGATGTCATATAGTTTGATTTTGTGGGCATTCCCCATAGATAGATAATCAGGGGAAGGCAGTTCTCCGGAGTGCGGAAAGAAAACAATTCAAACGAGGATGGTTAATCGCCCGCAAAGGGTCAGTGGAGCGGCCAAAAAGAAGCAGGATTAAATTATATCACGGGCATTAGGATCGGATTAGATAAAGATTAGAAGTTTGCGCGCGCTCGTGACTTTAACGGACGGTTAACAGATGAATCTGGCCGGCTATTTGTTGACAAAAACCGATATGACCATGAAGCAATCCGCCGGCATCCTCCTCTACCGGCTCACCACCCCGCCCGCGAAGGCCCCAGGTCCTTACTACCCCGCTCACACCGGCGGGACCCCTGCTCCCCACCACTCAGCCCCCACCGGCGGGACCGCCGCCCCCCACAACCCCGCCCCTACCCCCAGGCCCCCCATCCCCGAAGTCTTCCTCGTCCACCCCGGCGGCCCCTTCTGGAAAAACAAAGACGCCGGCGCCTGGACCATCCCCAAAGGCGAATTCACCGCCGATGAACCTCCCCTCGACGCCGCCATCCGCGAATTCCGCGAAGAGACCGGCATCCACCTCACCGGCCACTTCATACCCCTCACCCCCATCCGCCAGAAAGGCGGCAAACGTGTCTACGCCTGGGCCATCGCCGGCGATCTCGACCCCGCGGATCTCGTCAGCAATACCTTCGAGCTCCAGTGGCCCCCCGGCTCCGGCCGGATGAAAACGTTTCCGGAGGTTGACCGCGGCGCCTGGTACCCGCCCGACGCCGCCCGCGCCATCATCAACCCCGCCCAGATCGCCTTTCTCGACGAGCTTGCCGCCCTTCTCGCCACTGAATAAAAACGGGCGCCGAAGCACCCGTTTTGCATATATACCTATTCTCCTTTAGACCTACTTCTTGCCCGGCGCCCCCGCTTTCATCCCCGTCCCCGCTGCCCCCGCCTTATCCTTCGGATAGTTCATCAGCACCATCTCCACCCGCCGGTTCCGCGCCATCCCTTCCGGCGTATCATTCGGCGCAAGCGGTTTCGTCTTGCCATATCCCACCACATCCAGCCGCGAAGATTCTATACCCTGCATCTCGAGGTACCGCGCAACAGCCTCCGCACGGCGCAGCGACAGCTTGACCTCCCGCGCATCCGGACCTTCACTGTCCGTATACCCTTCGATCCGCATGCGGAGGGTAGAGTCGTCCTTCAAGACGTCCACCACGTGATCCAGCTCACCAAAAGATACCGCTTCTATAGACGCCTTCGCCCGCACGAAGAAGACCCGGTCGGACGCCCGCTTGACCTCCGACAGCGCTACGGAACTGATCGGCGGACAGCCGAAGTTCTCTTTGACCCCTTTCACCAGCGGACATTTGTCATCATCGTCATTCACGCCATCCCCGTCGGAATCGGGCGCCGGACAGCCCTGGAAATTCCTGGATCCGGGGACATCCGGACATTTGTCATGAATATCCGGTACGCCGTCACCATCCCGGTCCGGGCAGCCTTTCAATTCCACAGGACCGGCCGAATCCGGGCATTCGTCCCTGGAATCCACCACGCCATCCCCATCCCGGTCGCTGACCCCGGCTTTATAGACGGTATCTGTTTTCTGTTTTTTCCGCTCATCCGATCGCCGGTGCTGGAAGATGGGGATCGTCAGGCCGACATGCGCGTCCGCCGACGAGATCTTGTTCTTGAACATGGCCGAGAGCACCGACCCGCTGCCCACGAAAACCGGCCCGATCCGGGCCCCCACGCCCCAGTTCATCTGCCCCTCGACGTTGTAGGATACCGGTGAATAGATGCTGATCCATTTCTTCTCCAGCCGCGGCGTGACCGTAACCGTCGTCACATAGTTCGGGCTCATCGGGTCGGTCTGTGACAGCATATTCAGCAGGACATCGGCATTGATATACAGGCGCTCGAAAATATTGTAGTCCAGGTTGACCCGCACCGCCGTCGGCAACTTCACCGTCGCCATACTGGTCACCGTCGCCTCCGTGATCAGGGACTGCGCTTGCAGGCGCTGCATATAAGCGTTTATCGATTCACTCCCCTGCTTTTGCAGCTGGCTGGTATTTTGACCGGTGACGTTCAGCGTGTACTCTGCTCCGTTGGGTGAGTTATGATAGGAGATCTGACCGATATCGGTCACGCTGAAGCCCAATCGAAATTTCTCCTGGTCGGGGTTGTCATGACGCTTGACCTCATATACCACGCCGATATCGCCGCCCCAGCCATGACCCGCATGCGCGTTCAACGCATCCTGGATACTCCCCCCCGAACCCAGGTTGTCGAGGTTGGAAGAATACTGGGCCGTCACCGAACCCGTCGCGCTGATAAAAGTATTGGTCGGATCGAGGTCCACGTTCAGCGGCCCGGTGGCGAAGCTGCCGAAGGCAAGGCCTGCAATATATTTCCCGGTAATCCCCACCTTCAGTTCTGCGTGGCCGGTCTTCATCAGCACCCGGCCATACGACACTCCCGCTTCCGCAAATGAATTTACTTTCGCCTGCAAACTGGGGTTGATAATACTCGTATTGTAGAAGCTGGAATTGGCCGTACCCAGCAGCTGGAACAGCGGGTTCCCGAGGTTATACTCATTCCCGATCGTCCGCATCCGCGTGATCAGCCCCAGCGCATCCTTCCTGGTCAGGTTGATCGTCGCCGAAGGCCCCAGGATATCGGTATTGAAATAGAGGTATTTGTTGGCGGTATTGGGTATTTTGTCGTACCCGTTGCTATCGGTCATTCCCGAAAAATGAAACCCCAAAAGCCTGCTCCGGTCTATCTCATAGGCATTATTACCCGCAAATGCGCTCACCGCAAGAAGATTGATGTTGACTTTGAACTTACTGTCTGCCAGGGAGCCGGGATTGAGAAGGACCCCGTTTACGCCGGAATAATTGTCATAACCGTATCCGATGAAGGATTGGGAATAAGCAGTCATGCACAGAAGCATTCCCAGCAGGAATACGACGCTCTTTTGTTTCATACGCGACGGGCGTTGGTTTTTGTATAGGATGGGGAACACAGGTTCACCCGTCTTGAAACGCAGGAATTAGCATTTTATTATATGTTGACCGCCCCCCGGCCGCCGAAGCCCCGGCGCAGACGGCTACTTCGGCCTGCTCAGCGCATCCGCATCCACCACCCCGTTCACGACGATCTTGTCGATCTGCACCCGCGCCCCATACGGACTCAGGGTGATCGTATGCGGAAAAACATATCCCCCCGGAATAACCTTGTAATCGCTGTACTCCGTTACCACCTCCCCTCCCGGATGGCCCTCCGGCCCGCTCCCCGGCAGGATCGTACCCAGGATATTCCCCCCCGAATGCGTGGCCCGCAGGATATAACCCGTCCGTTCATCGATCGAATAGACTGTGGACCCGCCCGAGGGAAAAGAAACTTTTAGCCGCACGCATGGCGCCCCTTCCACCGTATCCTTCCCCGCCAGCTCGATCTTGTTGCCCTTCGCGGCATAGTCCACCAGCGGCCCGCCCGGGTCGATCTCCGGCCGCAGCGTTTTGAACTGCACAGGCGTCAGCGGCTTGAAGATCCCGCCCGTCCCCGGCCCCGCACTCCACCCCTGCCGGGGGGTCACGACGATGACCACCTTGCCCGCCGGCATCGTGATCTCCTGCCGGTAGACCCGGTCATAGACCCGCCACGACCGCGAACTCAGCTGCGCGCCGTTCTCCAGCACGGCTATCCCTTCCTGATAGAGAGAATTGATGGACTGAAGTCTCTCCTTGCCGCCCATCGCCTCCATGTATTTGTTGACGATCTCCTGCGCCGACTGCCCTTTCGACGCCACCGTCAGGCCAATAGAAAATAAGTTGAACAAAAGTATCCGCACCATGTACATACAGTGAATTTGCTTCGTTGGCAAAATACAATAAATTCGCATATGCAGATCATCGGCCAATTAGTAGACATCCTCGCGCGAAATATTTATCCGGCCGTCGTCACGATCGAAGCCGGCCGCATCCAATCCATCACCCCCTTATCCACGACTGTTCCCGCCGATGCTGCCGAACCCGCGCCCATCCTGCTTCCGGACGGCGCACACTACATCCTCCCCGGTTTCATCGACGCGCATGTCCATATCGAGTCTTCACTCCTCATCCCCGCCGAGTTTGCCCGGCTCGCCGTCGTGCATGGCACTGTCGCCACCGTCAGCGACCCCCACGAGATCGCCAACGTATGCGGAATGGCGGGCGTCGAGTTTATGATCCGCAACGGCAATTCCGTGCCCTTCTATTTCAATTTCGGCGCTCCCAGCTGCGTGCCCGCCACCCGTTATGAGACCGCCGGCGCCACCCTCGAAGCGGCCAAAGTCGCCCAACTCCTCGCCCGTGACGACATCAAATACCTCAGCGAAATGATGAACTTCCCCGGCGTCCTCCATAAAGACCCGGAAGTCATGGCCAAGATCCACGCCGCCCAGCGTATCGGCAAACCCATCGACGGCCATGCGCCGGGGCTGCGCGGCGAACAGGCCCGCGAATACATCGGGGCCGGGATCAGCACGGATCATGAATGTTATACCGCCGAAGAGGCTCTCGACAAACTTCAGGGCGGGATGCAGATCCTCATCCGCGAAGGGAGCGCCGCGCGCAACTTCGATGCGCTCATCGGCCTGTTGAACGACTACCCCAACCGGATGATGTTCTGTACCGACGATTGCCACCCCGACTACCTCATCGCCGGCCATATCAACCGGCTCTGCGCCCGTGCCGTCGCCGCCGGCATCGACGTATTCAAGGTATTGCGCGCAGCCTGTGTCAACCCCGTCATCCACTACCGGCTCGACAGCGGCCTCCTCCGCCCCGGCCACAACGCCGACCTCATCCTGGTCGAAGACCTCGTGAACTTCCGCGTCCTCAAGACCATCATCCGCGGCCAGGTCGTCGCCGAGAACGGGGTCACCGGCATCCCCCCGGTCCCCGTCCCCGAGCCCATCAACAACTTTCACAGCAATCCGCATACCCCCGAAGACTTTACCTATTTCCTCAACAAATGGGGCGAAGAAGAGAACGTCGAGCAGGTCTACGTCATCGAAGCCCTCGACGGCCAGCTCATCACCAACCGCCTGATCGTTCCCGTCGCCGACTGCCTCCCCTCGGGTGACCGCCTTCCCTCGAGCGACCGCATTCCCTTGGGTGATCGCATTCCTTCGGGCGACCGCCTTCCCTCGGGTGATCGCCTTCACGCCAACCCCGAAAAAGACCTCCTCAAGATCGTCGTCGTCAACCGCTACCAACCCGGCCGCCCCGTCGCCAAATCGTTTATCCGCGGCTTCGGCCTCACGCGCGGCGCCCTCGCCTCTTCGGTTGCCCATGACAGTCATAATATCGTAGCTGTCGGCGTCGATGACGAAAGCATCTGCCGCGCCGTCAACCTCGTGATCGCCCACCACGGCGGCCTCGCCTGTGTGGACCCCGGAGCCGACGCCGGCACGCCGCCTGACGAGCCGGGGCTGCCGTTCGAACCGGGTTGTGGGCCCATCGAAAAGGTCGTCCCGCTCCCCGTCGCCGGCCTCATGTCCACGGACCCCGGACCCGTCGTCGCCTCCAACTACACCGCCATCGACCGGCTTGCGGCGGACCTGAGCTCCGTCGCCGGGCGCCCCGGCTCCCCCCTCCGCGCCCCCTTCATGACCCTCTCCTTCATGGCCCTCCTCGTCATCCCGCATCTCAAACTCAGCGACCTCGGGCTGTTTGACGGGGATAAATTCTCCTTGTTATGACACTCTACCTTCGCCTCGCCACCCGCCGGCTGCTTAAAAACCGGGTCTTCACCGCCCTCAACATCCTGGGCCTGATGCCGGGCAGCGGATGGGCACGCTATCGGTCCTCTTCTCCCTGCGCCATCCCAGCGTTAAGAAACCTTATATTTATCGGCATCAAAGCATTTCCATGAAACATCGTCAAACCTTCTCCACCCCCCTCCTCGTCATCATCCACATCCTCGCCGTCCCGTGCGCTGTTCTCCCCGCCCATGCCCAGGCATCGCTGCCCGTGCAGCCCCCATCCGGCAATTATATCGCCTCCCCCAAGATCCTCGCGGGTATCGCCGCCGCCACCCCGCCCGACAAGGCGGTCGCGCCACTGATCTATCTCGCCTCCGACCGCCTCAAAGGCCGCTATATCGGCCGACCCGAGATCGACACCGCTGCGGATTATATCGCCGCCCAATTCCGCGCAGCCGGCG
>DATJMG010000045.1:0-6112 GCA_035508835.1 Puia sp. | reverse complement strand
GCAAAATAATCGCGTAAGTCTTCGTCCGTGACGTTAAAACTTAAATTGGAAATGTAGATGTTCATGCTAAAAATAACTGGTTAAAAATTTGACGCGGCAAAGCTAACTCATTTGCCCCGAATGTCAATGAACGAACCCGCTCAATTATCCGGATTAGTAATTTGTTAACTTCAGGGGAGCCTTCCTGTATGTTGCACCATAGACCGCGAACGCCCCCAATGTTAACAATCCCCCTGTCAGACAAACTCCGCCCCATCCGCCCTTCTCCCATGCGAACAGCCCGGCCGCCGACCCCAGCGAAGTGCCGATGAAACTAACGGTCATATATACCGTATTCAGCCGGTTCCTCGCTGCCGGGATCAACGCATACACCCTGCTTTGATTGGATACATGGATACATTGCATCGCCAGGTCGAGCAATACGATCCCGGCAATCATCCCCGGAACGGTATCCGCCCAGATATACAACATCAGAAAGGACAGGAGCAAAAGACCCAGCCCATATCCGATCGTGATCCGCGGATTCCGTTTGTCCGCAGAACCCCCGACCAGCGGCGCCGCCAAAGCCCCCGCCGCCGCAGCCAGCCCGAAGAGCCCGATGATATCGCTGTTGTAGCGGAATGGAGCGCGGGACAGATGGAATACCATCGTCGTCCAGAACATCCCGAACGTCCCGAAACTAAGCGCAGTGATCCCCGCCGCTTCCCGAAGGACCGGCTGCTCTTTTGCCAGGACAAGCAGCGACCGCATCAGCGAGCCATACGATCCCGTAAATCCCGGCTTGCTCACCGGAAAATACAACCGGATGATCAACAATAACGAGAAGGTAATCCCCGCCGCAACCCAGAACATCCCCCGCCAGCCCAGCCACGCGCCGACAAAACCACTGAGCGTCCTGGACAGCAAAATTCCGATGAGCAGCCCGCTCATGATGGAGCCGATCACCTTGCCTGTCCTCGACGGAGCCGCCAGATGCGCCGCCATCGGCAGGATCAGCTGGGGAATAACCGAAGTTGCGCCGATCAGTAAACTGGCGATCCCCAGGACCGGCAGGGTGGGGGCACTCGCCGCCAGAACCAACGCCCCCGCCGCAGCGCCGGCCATCCAGATGATCTGACCCCGCCGCTCTACCTTGTCGCCCAAAGGAACGAAGAAGAGCAGGCCCAGCGCATATCCCAGTTGTGTCAGAAAAGCGATCTGCCCGCCTTTGCTCGCCGGGATGCCAAAACTCTTGCTGATCAACACCAGCAACGGTTGACAATAGTAGATATTTGCAACGATCAATCCCGTGCAAATAGCCATGATGACGATATGCCCCCTGCTTAAGCCGTCCGTTTCCGCCTGCTTTTTCATCGCGCAAATATAGGAAGCGACTTTAAGCCAATTTTGAAGTACGCCCCCGGCCCGCCCCGTTATTGTCAAAATATTGTCAAATATTGAGTGCTTTATACCGCTCAATTCCCTAACTTGGGGAACCAAAATCTCCCTTATGCTGCATTACAGGAAAATTACAGTTATCGCCGTCCTATCCATGCTGACGGCAATCGGTATCTTCGCCATGCGCCCCGCCGACGCCAAGCCGCCCAAAAAGAACCTGAAGGTCCTCCCAAAAGACATCAGCCATGATGACCTGATGAAAACGATGGATTCATGGAAAGACGCGCTGGGCGTGAAATGCAACTTCTGTCACGCACCTTCGGCCGACAGCAACTCTCACCACCTCGATTTCGCCAGCGACGCAAAGCCGGAGAAAAACATCGCCCGGCATATGTACAAGATGGCCAACAGGATCAACAAGAAATTCTTCTCCATGAACAAAGATGCAAATGGCACCATCATCCCGACGGTCACCTGCATGACCTGTCACCACGGTAGCCCTCATCCTAACGAACCCAAATAACCCGACCGCTTCACGATAATATATCTTCGCCATATTATATAAGGGCCAATTATAAAATACCTAAATTTGGCCCATGGCAAACACTACTTTTAAATTCGGAATGATAGGCCTCGGCGTAATGGGGCGCAACCTGCTGCTCAACATGGCCGATCACGGCTTTGCAGTAACCGGCTTTGATCTGGATGCAGCAAAGACGGCGGCGCTCGAGACCTCCGCCACTCCGGGAACAACCGTAAAAGGATTCAACACCCTCGCAGAAATGGTCGGTGCGTTGGAAAAGCCCCGCCGGATGATGATGCTGGTGCCCGCCGGCAAGCCCGTGGATGATGTCATTAACAGTCTCCTGCCGCTTCTTGAGAAAGGTGATATCGTCATCGACGGCGGCAACTCTCACTATACCGATACTTTACGGCGCGTAAAGTTCATGGAAGAAAAAGGTCTCCATTTTATGGGCGTCGGCATCTCCGGCGGCGAACAAGGCGCCCGCACCGGCCCGAGTATCATGCCCGGCGGCGACCCCGAAGCCTACCTCCACGTCCGGCCCCTGCTGGAAGCTGTAGCGGCCAAAGTCGACGGGGAACCTTGCGTCGCCCACCTGGGAAAAGACGCGGCCGGCCACTACGTCAAAATGGTCCATAACGGTATCGAATACGCGATCATGCAGCTGATCAGCGAATCATATGACCTGCTGCACCGCGGCCTCGGCCTGGATAACGACGAGCTCTCGAGGACCTACAGGAACTGGAATGAAGGCGAGCTCCAGTCCTTCCTCATAGAGATCACCCGCGACATCTTTCTCAAAAAAGACGACAAGACCGGCAACCGCCTCGTCGACATGATCCTCGATAAAGCCGGGGCAAAAGGTACAGGCAAATGGACTTCGCAGGATGCCATGGACCTCGGCGTTCCCATTCCCGTTATCGATATGGCCGTTTGCATGCGCGAGCTGTCCGCCTATAAAGAGGAAAGGACCCAGGCAGCTGCCCTGTATAAAATGCCCCCCACCCATATCCCCGTACCTACAGAGGTCTTCATCCAGCAGGTCCAGGATGCCTTGTATTTTGCATTTATCATCAGCTATGCCCAGGGCCTCGCCCAGCTGCATATCGCCTCTAAAGATCTGCAAATGGACATCCCGATGCAGGATGTCGTAAAGGTCTGGCGCGGCGGCTGTATCATCCGGTCGTCCCTCCTTCCCATATTTTTTAAGGCCTACCAGAAGAACAACCAGCTGCCGAATTTGTTACTGGAACCGGAGGTGGTGCAATTGCTGCAGGGCAAAAAACAAAACCTGCGGAACGTGATCATCCACGCCGTCCACCTGGGTTACCCGGCGGCAGGCCTGATGTCCGCCCTGAGCTATTTCGACGCCTATCGCAGCGAACATATGCCCACTAACCTTATCCAGGCACAGCGCGACTACTTCGGCGCACATACCTATCAACGTATCGACGAACCAGGCACTTTTCATACGGAATGGAATAAATAAGAACTGACTATGGCAAACCATAAAAAACCACCTTCCTCCCTCATCTTCATTTTCGGCGGAAGCGGTGACCTGAATTACAGAAAACTTTCTCCTGCACTATATAATTTGTTTATCGACGACTGGATGCCCGGGAAATTCGGTATCGTCGGGATCGGCCGCAGTCCCTATAACGACGAAGACTACCGCACCCGCCTCCTCAACGGCATCAAGCAATTCAGCCGCCGTAAGGGCGAAGCCGACGGCCAATGGACCGAATTTTCCAAACACGTCAGCTATCTCCAGATGGACGCCGAAAAGGACGGTGATTACAGCAAAATTGCGGACCTGGTAAAGGCTAAGGAAGCCGAGATCGGCGAACATCCCAACGTGATCTTCTATCTCTCCGTAGCCCCCCAGCTGATGCCGGATATCGCTAAAAAACTCGGCGCACTCAATATCTGCTCCGAGACGTCGACTACCCGGCTTGTATTCGAGAAACCTTTTGGGCACGATCTGAAGAGCGCCCACGAGCTGAATCAATTACTGATGGGCATGTTCAAGGAAGAACAGATCTATCGCATCGATCACTACCTCGGTAAGGAGTCGGTCCAGAATATCCTGTCGCTTCGCTTTGCCAACGCCCTGTTCGAGCCGATCTGGAACCGCAATTACATCGAGCACGTGCAGATCACCGCTGCCGAAACCGTCGGCGTAGAGGGCCGCGGCGGCTATTACGAGCAGTCGGGAGCCCTCCGGGATATGGTCCAGAACCACATCCTTCAGCTGATGTGCATGATCGCGATGGAAGCCCCCGTCAACTTCGAGGCCAACGAGATCCGCAACAAGAAAGTCGATGTGCTCAACGCCATCCGCAGGATCAGCAAGGAAGATGTCAACCAATTCGCCGTTCGCGGCCAATATGGCGAAGGTTGGATGAAAGGCGAGAAAGTTCCCGGCTATAAACAGGAAAAGAGTGTGAACCCCTCTTCCGCCGTGGAGACCTTTGCCGCCGTCAAATTCTATATCGACAACTGGCGCTGGCAAGACGTTCCCTTCTATGTCCGGACCGGAAAACGCCTGAATCAGAAGGCGTCCAATATCACCGTTCAGTTCAAAAAGGCCCCCAGCTATGCCTTCCCGCCCGAATCGGCCGAGACCTGGAAAGCCAACCGCCTTACCATCAGCATCCAGCCCGAGATGGAGGTCCGCCTCCGGTTCCAGGCCAAAAAGGCCGGCCAGTCCATGACACTCGCCCCGGTCGAAATGATCTACAATCCGAAGGACAACGAACACGAGCCGGAAGCCTACGAAACCCTGCTGCTGGACGTTATGGAAGGCAACCCTACCTTGTTCATGCGCGCCGATCAGGTAGAAGCCGCGTGGAAGATCGTCATGCCGATCCTGGAAGCCTGGGAAAGCCGGGCGCCGGGCAACTTCCCGAACTATTCCCCCGATTCCTGGGGACCGGAAGATGCAGACGCACTGATTGCCAGGGACGGCCTCAACTGGATCACCATCCAGCCCGCCCCATAGCAACACCAAATCATCCGCCCATCGCACCACCAAATAATCCACCCATCGCACCACCAAACCATTGCCCGTCGCATCGTCAAACCATCCACCCATCACCAAACCATTGCCCACTGTACCAAATCATCGAAGATGGAATTACACGTATTCAAGAGCCCCGACGAGCTGAGCCACGCCGTCGCCAAATGGATCGCCGACAGCATCGCCGCCACCCTGAAACATCAGGACCGCTTCTCGATCGCCCTGTCCGGCGGCAGCACCCCAAAAGCACTGCACAGGCTTCTCGCCGCTTCCCCTTACAAAGAACAGATCGACTGGTCAAAGCTGCACGTCTTCTGGGGCGACGAACGCGCCGTTCCCTTCACCGATGACCGTAACAACGCCAAAATGGCCTATGAGACCCTCCTCAACTTTGTCCCGGTACCCCCCTACCATATCCATGTCATGCGAACAGACATCCCGCCGGAAGAATCCGCCGCCGAATATGAAAAGATCCTGCATTTCTACTTCGACAACACAGTAACAAGCTTCGACCTCGTGCTGCTCGGCATGGGCGACGACGGCCATACCCTTTCTCTCTTCCCCGGCACCGCCGCCGTCCACGAAGAAAAGGCCTGGACGATCGCTTTCTATCTCCGGGCACAGGATATGTACCGGATCACGCTGACGAAGACGATCGTCAACCGCGCCGCAAAAGTCGCCTTTTTGACGACCGGGACCAACAAAGCCCACGCCCTGAAAGAGGTGCAGCAAGGCCCCTATAACCCCGATCTCTACCCGTCACAGGAGATCAAACCCGCGAAAGGCGAACTGCACTGGTTCGTTGACGAAGCCGCCGCATCGCAACTAAAATAACCGGTTGATGACCTCCCCGGTTAGCTTTCTATCCCCCCGGGTCCAGATCTCATTGGGCGGCGGAAATTCACTGATGTTATAACCGCCATGCGCCTCGAAGTCGAACACCGCATGGCATCGCCCGTCGATCACCAGCGCACATTTCAACCAGTCACGCGACCAAACGATCTGCAACTTCGATGCCTCACCGGCTCGTTCGCGCCCCTCCTCACTCGCTCTTTCGCCGCCTCCTTCCTCACTCGCTCCTTTGTCCCCGCCTTCCTCGCTCGCTCCTTCGTCGCCTCCTTCCCCACTCACTCCTTCATCCCCTTCCTCACCCCCTCCTTCATAAATATGCAGCGCATCGAGAACCTGCAACC
>DATJMG010000044.1:0-13856 GCA_035508835.1 Puia sp. | reverse complement strand
GGCCACCACATTTTCGAGCGTACCCCACTCGGTGAGCAGCTTGGCCGCAGTCTTTTCCCCAACCCCCTTGATCCCCGGAATATTGTCCACCGCATCCCCCATCAACCCCAGGATATCGATGACCTGCGCGACATCTTTGATATTCCATTTTTCACAAACCTCCTTGGGCCCCAGGATCTCCGCTATCCCGCCCTGATAACCCGGCTTATAGATCCGGATCTTTTCCGTCACCAGCTGCCCATAGTCCTTGTCCGGCGTAACCATATAGACTTCATAGCCGCTTGCCTCCGCCTGCTTGCTCAAGGTCCCGATGACGTCATCAGCCTCAAATCCATCCAGCTCGATACACGGAATATTGAACCCCTTCACGATTGCCTTGATGTCCGGCAACGCACTGATCAGATCCTCCGGCGCCTCCTGCCGGTTCGCCTTATATGCCGCAAAATCCGTATGCCGCTCCGTCGGCGCCTCCGTATCGAAACAAACCGCCATATGCGACGGATGCTGATTGTTGATCAGATCGATCAACGCATTCGTGAACCCGAACTGCGCATTCGTATTGCGCCCCTTCGACGTGATCCGCGGACTGCTGATCAACGCATAATACGCCCGGAAGATCAACGCCATCGCGTCAAGAAGGAATACCCTTTTGTCCGTATTTTCCATGCGACCAAAATTAGGTAAATCCCCCGAAGGAAATCCGTTGTCCGTAGCTAATATTTTTAGCTTTTGGTTGCAAAAATGTTGCTGCCAGATGGGAAATATTGTAAATTTACAGGGAGTGAATGATTAAGAAGTAAACGAAAAGTCATGAGCATTATAAAAGTTCCGGTACTATTCATGGGGTCGAAGGGTGAAAAAACCATCTACACGCTTTTTGACACCGGAGCTACCTTTTCCTGTATATTGCCTGAGAATGCTGACGAAATAGGGATGATAGAGAAAATGAGAATTCCGCTGGAAGTAGCAACTGCAAGCAGGGGACACTATATAAAAATCAGCGAGACTCTTCGTAGCGATTTTTACTTAGACGATATTCGGATGAGTGATGAGTTTATGGTTGTTCCTGATTTGAGCGAAGAAGCCATCATAGGCGTAAATACAATGCAAAAATGGCGGATTAAACTGGATTTTGAGCACGACAGGGTTATAGTCGATCCCAAAGTGGCTAAGCTGATATTAAAAGATTTGAAGAAATAGGCTTTACTCCTTCATCTCCTTCAACCTCTTCTGCAACCCGAACATCTCATCCCTCAACCTCGCCGCCTCCATAAAATCCAGATCCCTCGCCGCTTTCTCCATCTCCTTCTTCGTCCGCACAATCGCCTTCTCGACCTGCGGGATCGTCTGATAAACCTCCTGCTCTTCCGCGGCCACCGAAACCAGCTCCTCAGTCGGCCCGACAGCATACGGATCGGCGGGATTATATCCTTTGATATCCAGCACCGAGGTCTGCGCAAATACCTGTTCCTTGGATTTCAAGATCGTCCTCGGCACGATCCCATGCTGCTCATTAAACGCCATCTGCTTCTCGCGCCGCCGCGTCGTCTCATCCATCGTCCGCTGCATACTCTCCGTAATCGTATCGGCATAGAAGATAACCAACCCATCCACATTCCGCGCCGCCCGCCCGGCCGTCTGCGTCAATGACTTCTCATTCCGCAGGAACCCCTCCTTATCCGCATCCAGGATGGCGACCAGAGAAACCTCCGGCAGATCCAGCCCCTCCCGGAGCAGGTTGACGCCCACCAGCACATCGATCTCGCCAAGCCGCAGCTGCCGCAGGATCTCCACCCGCTCGAGCGTATCAACCTCACTATGGATATACTTCGATTTGATATCGATCCGATGCAGATATTTATCCATTTCTTCAGCCATCCGCTTCGTCAGCGTGGTCACCAACACCCGGTCCCCCTTTCTTACCCGCTTGTCGATCTCCTCGAGCAGGTCATCGATCTGGTTGACGCTGGGCCGTACCTCGATCGGCGGGTCCAGCAGCCCCGTTGGCCTCACCACCTGCTCGACCACGACACCCTGGGTCTTTTCCAGCTCATAATCGCCCGGCGTCGCCGAGACAAAGATCGTCTGCCCCGTGATCGACTCGAACTCATGGAAGTTCAACGGCCGGTTATCGAGAGCGCTGGGCAGCCGGAACCCATAATCTACCAACACCAGCTTCCGGCTCCGGTCCCCGCCATACATCCCGCTGATCTGCGGCACCGTTTGATGACTTTCATCCAGCACCAGCAGGAAATCCCTGGGGAAATAATCCAGCAGACAGAATGGGCGCGTCCCCGGCTTCCGCCGGTCAAAGAAGCGCGAATAGTTCTCGACCCCATTGCAATAACCGAGCTCGCGGATCATCTCCACATCATAGTTAACCCGCTCGCTCAACCGCTGGGCCTCGATATACCGGCCGATATTCTTGAAATAAGCTACCTGCTCCCCAAGCTCGTCCTGGATCTCATAGATCACCTGCTGCAGAATGTCCTTCGGCGCCAAATACAGATTGGCGGGGAAGATGGCGGCATCCTCCATGGGCGCGATCCGCTTGCCGGTTTTCAATTCGAAGCTTTCAATGGAGTCGATCTCATCGCCGAAAAAGCTGATCCGGTAGCCATAATCCACGTACGGGAGGTTGATATCGACCGTGTCTCCCTTTACCCGGAAATTCCCCCGCGTGAACTCGATCTCGCTGCGCTTGTACAGGGAGTTGACCAGCGAATGCAGAAAACCCTGCCGCGAGATCACTTGCCCCCGCCGAAGCCGGATAATGCCGTTCTCGAATTCCGCAGGATTGCCGATACCATAGATACAGGACACGGATGCCACGACAATGATATCCCGGCGCCCCGACAACAGCTGCGTGGTGGCCTGCAACCGGAGTTTGTCCAACTCTTCGTTGATGGAAAGGTCTTTCTCTATATAGGTATTGCTGACCGGCATATAAGCCTCGGGCTGATAATAATCATAATACGATACGAAGTAACCGACGGCATTTTCAGGGAAGAACTGCCTGAACTCGCCATATAGCTGCGCCACCAGGGTCTTATTGTGCGTGAGCACCAGCGTGGGCCGCTGGACATTCTGGATAACATTGGCGATGGTGAAGGTTTTTCCCGAACCCGTAACACCCAACAGCGTATGGTAACGTTCCCCTTGCTCGATGCCTTCGGTGAGCTGGCGGATCGCCTCGGGCTGATCCCCGGCAGGGGGATATGGGGAGTGAAGCTTGAATGACATAACCGGTAAAGTTACGGCTTTTTCGACTTTTTCACCGCCCTTCGGAACGGATCCCAGCTGATCTTGAGCTTGCCGTCATCATCGGTCTTCGCACGAAGGTGAACACTCAGCCCCCCCTTGCTGTCATTGCCCCGGCTCTCCGGCGGAACATCGCCCGCGCGGGCCTTCAGATTGCTCAACGGGACCTGCAGACTCATATCCGCCCCCTTTTTAAGGTCATAAGTTCCCTCGGCATACAAGATAAAAGCGGTCGACCGGATCTCCATCCGATGCAGCGTCACCGTCGTCGAATCGATATCCAGCGAGTTCTGCAGCGTGCCGAACCGCACCTCGCTAAGGTCCCTTTTCCTGAGCACCGCCTCGTGGATCCTCTCCATCGGCTCGAAATCGACCAGCTGGCCATCCGCAATGCTGAAATCAACCACCCCCTTCAAGCTGTTGGGAACGAGCCGCGCCTTGTCCGTCAGCAGGCCGGTCAATTTTATGTCCGCATTCATCCGGCCCCTGAGATTACGCGCACCAAAGCCCTTGAGCCCGAAGTCATCAAAGGATCGGAACAACCCCGGAAGGTCCACCCCCTGGAGATGGGACTCCAGCGTCAACGGGTTGGCATCGCCATTCCCCCGCCTCAGCAACGTCGCCTTCATCCCCAGCGTCCCCGAACTTTGCTGGACCGCCAGCTGCGAGACCCGGATCTCTCCATCCCGGAACATCAGGTCGGCCCTGGCACGTGCGCCCAGGAAATCCTCATAGCTGATATCCCCCGCATCGAGATGGAGCCGGATCATGCCGGCCTTTAAGAAATGGTCGATCCGGGCCGCGGCCGCTCCAAGCACCGGAGACCCGGCCTTCCGCCGGGCGTCAGCCGCCGACACCCGGCCAACCAGCACAATGAAATCCTCCAACGCGAGGTGCCCCGTGCTGAGCGTACAATCCATGCTGACATCCTCGGAATTGCGGTCGATCAGGGAGATGAGGTTTTTTGCCACTCCCTTGACCTGGAAATCGGTATGGCCCGCCCGGGCCGCCAGATGATCGACGACCATGTCCTGATCCCTGAACAATAACCTGCCGCTCACATTGGTGAGCGAAAATTGGAAGGGAAGATAAACAATTGCCGCACTGTCCAGATCCAGATACCCGTTCACTGTCGCACCGGCAGTATCATTTTCCGACAACGGACCCTTATATACCAGGCCCGTCTCACACACGCCTTGACGAAATTGAAGCGTCTGACTGCCATACAGATCATTGAGTGCCGCGATATCGAACCGCGAATGCAGACCGCAGTAGAGCTGCGGATGAACCAGATCGGTGATCAGCAGGCTGTCGGAATGCAGCGCGACACCCCCGAGCTGACCCGAGAACCCCGAAAACCGGATCGCCGAATTCTCATCACTGTGACCCTGGCCGCGCACCCATTCGTTTGTAAAGCTTCCCGTAAAGGAAACATCCGAGAAGCTTCCTGCAGGAGTGACTACGTTGCCGTTTTGCAGGTTAAGCCGGACCTGGATCTGCGGCTCACGCTCATCGGCGGCGCCTGCATCGAGCCGGACATGGACGGCGATAGGTTTGTCGATATCGTATTCATCCAACTTTTGCTCCAGCCGTGGCGTGAGGAGGGCAGCCGCAGCCCGAAACGGGATCCGCTCCGCATCGAAAGCCAGGAAGAAAGGATCGGGCTTCACCGTCGGGAAAAAACGGCCGGTCAGGACAAATGGATACCCATCGACATCCAGCCGGGCTTTGTCCACCTGGAGGATATGACTGGCGAGGTTATAGCTGAAGCGGAAATGACCGGACAATCGCTTGTCTCTGATAAAGCTGCCTTTTTCGGTGTTGAAGGAGAAACGCCGGGCAGTAAGCATCGCGGTCACTTCAAAACGCAACGCCCGGTCTTCCCGGTCGATGACCGACGTGAGCCGCCGGATATCCAGATCGAACAGCTTATGCTGATCCTGCCGGTCCATCACCCAATGCACAGCTGAAAGGACGATCGTCGGCATCCTCCCCATGCCGGACGCGCCCGAACCCGGCTGCCCGCCCCGATCCTTGAGCAAATACGTATTGCTGTAACCGGTGCTGTCGGTATAGAAATAAAGGCTGGCATTTTCGACAAAGACGGTACCCAACTCGACCCGGCCATGAAAAAGACTTCGGAACGGCGAAAAGCTGATAAAGACATGCTGAGCCTGCAGGAGGTCATGCCGGTGCCGCTGCCAGGCACTGTCCCGGAGCGACACATCCGTCAACGAAAGCGTAACCGCCGGGAAATGGCGGAAAAGCGAGAGATCGAAATGACCGATCTGCAAGGTTCCACCGATCCGCGCATTGATCTCCCGCCGGGCCTTTTCGATCAGACTATCTTTTTTCCACTCGACATAACCCGCCAGG
Source organism: Puia sp. (assembly GCA_035508835.1). Lineage (GTDB taxonomy): Bacteria > Bacteroidota > Bacteroidia > Chitinophagales > Chitinophagaceae > Puia. Next base: position 8,219 of record DATJMG010000044.1, on the reverse strand, counting down.
AGGACCCAAAACAAGAATAGCAGACACCCCGCCGCGCCTGCTATCCGTAAAATATATCGTAAGAATTTCTTCAAATCATGGTACTATCCCGCCGAGATAATCCGAAAATTTCTTCAGGATGGCCGCATCGATCTCGATCTGATCCTGCGCCTCCTTCCAATTCCGCTGTTCAATGGCTTCCCGGATGCCGGGCAGCGTCTTTACTCCATAACCGGTATAAAAGCCGGGAGCATAGATCGTATGCCGGTACCAGGGACGACGGGGAAGTCCATTATCCGAAAGCAATTGTTGTTCCGCTTTGTAAAGCGCCTGGTTGACCGCATCCGCCTGCACCCCGGTCGGCCGGGATCTCGCGAGCGTGTCCGCCAGCCGGTTGGTAACCTTTTCAAGGTCATCCAGCGAGTTTTGAAGGCTTGCCCAGTTGAGATAAGGTACCTCGCTTTTTGCCGCAGGCGGCATCAGATGAAGGGCCGTGTCAGTGGCATTGCTAAAAACATGCTCCCGGATGAGCTGGTTGGTCAGCACCGTGGTCTCGCGCATCTGATCGAGTCCCGTCATGAGCTCGGTCGCATATCCGTTGATCGTCTTATAAAGCGCGCGGAAATCAAACGGCAATAAGGAAGCATCAGCCATCCTTAACGTCATCCGGCCCGCCGTCTCCGCCAGCGCCACCCCATACCTGAAGCTCGGATCCTTGAACCGCCGGTAATCGTCATAGGAATCATAGATGGAATGATATTCACCGCCCGGATCCTCCCCGCCGAAACCCACATTGAAAGACGGGATACCCAAATGCTGAAGGAAAGGCGAATAGTCGGAGCCGGAACCCAATGCCCCGATCGTAAACGATTTCTTTTGGAACAGGTCCTTCTTGAGCCTGCCCGAATTGGCCGCGTTGACCAGTTCCCGCTCATGCATCCGCTCCCCCACGGATAAATGCGTTTCGGGATCGGTGACGTCCCGGGCTACTTCATTCATAAAAGGTTCGAGGGCATGCGACCCTTCGACGCCCAGGAAACCGCGGCCGTTCCCGTCCGAATTGATATAAACGACAGCCTTTTGCCGGAGCTCGGCGGCATGTTCCTCGACCCACTCCGTGGAACCCAGCAGCCCGGGCTCTTCGCCGTCCCAGGCGCAATACACGATCGTCCGTTTGGGCTTCCAGCCGGTCTTGACGAGCTCGCCGACCGCCCTGGCCTCTTCATCCATCTCCGATTGACCGCTCAACGGGTCGGCGGCGCCATTGACCCAGCCGTCATAGTGGTTGCCGCGGATCACCCATTCGTCGGGATACTCGCTGCCCGGCAGCCTGGCGATCACATCATGCAGTTCCTTCATGTCCCAGTTGAACGCCAGCTTGAGATGGACTATAGCTTTGCCCGGACCGATATGATAGGTGAAGGGAAGCGCGCCGCGCCAGTCGGGTGGCGCCACCGGTCCGCCAAGCGCCCGTAACAGGGGCTCGGCATCATGATACGAGATTGGCTGGACCGGGATCTTCAGCAGGGTGGGAGCTTCGGACAGGGAGAGTCTTTTTGCATCTTTGGTGGCGCCAATACCCGGCGTTAAAGGGTCGCCGGGATAGATCGGCATATCCATCACCGACCCGCGCTGGACCCCGTATTCATTCTTGAAAGCGCCTTTTGGATATACGTCGCCGTCGTAGTAGCCGTCATCCCTGGGGTCGGAATAGATCAGGCAGCCGATAGCGCCATGCTCCTGGGCTACCTTTGGCTTGATCCCACGCCACGAACGGCCGTATTTTGCGATGACGATCTTGCCTTTCACCGAGATCCCCAGCCGTTCCAGGTAATCATAGTCTTCAGGAATACCATAGTTAACGTAGACGAGCTCCCCGGTCACATCCCCATCCGGCGACCAGCAGTTATAGGTAGGAAGCTGTTCGGAGGTCTGACCCGACGTGGCATCCTCTTTTAACGGCTTCTCCGCCAGCGTGGCCCTATAGGTCGTTGGCGCCGTCATCTCCAGCAGCCGCTCCTTCGGGGTCGGGAAGGGGACATAGAAGGTCTCGATCTGCACGTCGTAACCCCAACTCTTGAACTTATTATATAGGTACTCGGCATCGGCTTTGTCCCAGGCCGACCCGACATGATGCGGATGGGCCGACATGATCCGGATCCCGCTGTCGATATTGGCCGCACGGAGATAGCTGTCAAACGATGATTCAAGGTCCAGCTGTTGCCGCACGGCCGATTCGGAAAAACCCGACAAGGTCCTGGTCTGCGGCCGGCCCGGTAACCCGGCCAATAGAAGACAGGCGAACAGAACACCGGCAATAGGTAATTTTCTCATGAAACATTGTTTTGTGTCTGCACCGGAGGTGGCTGCAGACGGTTATTGTAAGCAGAATAGTCAGGCGGAAGGATCTCATACTCTTCCAGCATCAGCGGCGAAGTAAACAGAAAGTCGGCCGTGGCCCGATCACAGGCAAACGGGATGTTCCAGGTGACAGCCAGGCGGAGCAGGGCCTTGATATCCGGATCGTGCGGCTGGGCTTCCATCGGATCCCAGAAGAAGATCAGCATGTCGATCTTCCCTTCCGCAATCCGGGCGCCGATCTGCTGGTCACCGCCCAACGGGCCGCTCAGGAACTTACTCACAGGCTGCCCGAGAGCCTCTTCGACCAACATCCCCGTCGTGCCGGTGCCGTAAAGCCAGTGCCGGGAAAGCGCCGTCTTGTTATAGACAGCCCATTCGATCAGCTCGTTCTTTTTGTTGTCATGAGCTACCAGGGCTATTCGCTTGGCACTGCTCATTTTTCTCACGGGCGTTTGCATACGCTGCTGGTTATGTTTGCTGAAAGGTACACAGGAAATCTTTTTCGTTTTAAGAAGATTATAACAACTCCTAAATAAATTTTGACCTCCCTCCTGCGTTCTAACCAGCTCTTCCCTTTAATCATGCAAAAGTTGATCTGGTTGATCGTACTCGTTTTGTTCTGCGCCCCCATCTGCCGGGCGCAGCAGGCAGGCCCTGTCCAGCCCGATTCAATCCAGCCGGATCCAATTCAGCCGGACCCTGCCGGGCCGGACTCCGCGATTTTCCAGGATTTTACCGCCACCCCGAACGGATCGAACCGCGTCCTTCTGAAATGGGATGCAGATAGCGCAGTCGACGGCAATTATTTTGTTATTGAACGAAGCCCCGACGACTCACATTATGAAACGATCGGCGTAGTGAGAGTGACCGCAGGAACAGATCACTATGAGATCATGGATGCAGCAGCGCCGAACGGATCGGATTTTTACCGGATCAAATACACCGCACGGACCGGCGCACCGGTATACTCGAAAGCAATGCAGCTGAGCCTGTCCGGCGCGGTGGACTTTAAATTCTATCCCAACCCCGTAGACAAGCTGTTCATCGTTCGCACAGACCACACGATAGACCTGCAGATCATCGACGCTTCCGGAATGATCCGGGTTAGCGAACGGTTGCAGGCCGGGATAGAAGTTGTTAACGTTTCTTCACTTGAAAAAGGGGTTTACATTCTGCGAGTAACTGATAAAGAAAGCAATAGAGCCGTTTCCCGCCAGTTGGTGAAGAATTAAAAAAGGATAAAAATGAAAATTACCGGAAAATGGTATTGCGGAATTGATTATTATCCTATACCTTTATCTCGGTTTTTCATAGGATATTGGATTTTAAAACGGGGTTGAATTTCTATTCAGACCCCTTTTTATTTTAGGTCCCTGCATCAAACCCCGCACTTTCCCGACCGCATCTAATCCGCGCCGGATCAGCACTGACAGGTATTTATACGTTTTGACCCCGCCCGCATTTCTTTTCCCGCAAAAAAAGAGGCCATCTAAAAATAGACGGCCGGCGCTTACTAACTCAATTAAATAAAAATTATGAGACTTGCATTTCTTTCACTTTTTCGCGGATCTTGTTTTCAATCTCTGTAGCCAGTTCCGGATTATCGTGTAGTAATTGTTTTACCGTATCCCGACCCTGCCCGAGCTTGTCGGTGCCATAGCTGAACCAGCTGCCGCTCTTCGCAATAATACCCAACTCCACTCCCATATCTATGATCTCACCCATCTTTGAAATACCTTCGCCAAAGACGATATCGAACTCCGCAGCCCGGAAAGGAGGCGCGACCTTGTTCTTCACTACCTTCACTTTTACCCGGTTTCCTACCGCCTCTTCCCCATCCTTGATCTGCGCCATCCGCCGGATATCCAGCCGCACCGAAGCATAGAACTTGAGCGCATTTCCGCCGGTCGTCGTTTCCGGGTTGCCAAACATGACCCCGATCTTTTCACGAAGCTGATTGATGAAAATACAAATGGTATTCGTCTTACTGATCGTGGCCGTCAGCTTTCTGAGGGCCTGAGACATCAATCGGGCCTGTAACCCCATTTTACTGTCTCCCATCTCACCCTCTAACTCACCTTTAGGTACCAGCGCCGCAACCGAGTCGATAACCACTACATCCAATGCCCCCGACAGGATCAGCCGGTCCGCAATTTCCAACGCCTGTTCACCATAATCAGGCTGCGAGATCAACAGGTTGTCGATATCCACCCCCAGCTTCTGCGCATAGGCGCTGTCAAAAGCATGCTCCGCATCGATGATCGCACACATGCCGCCCTTCTTCTGCGCTTCCGCAATAATATGAGTAGCGATAGTCGTCTTGCCGGACGACTCGGGTCCATATATTTCAACAACCCTGCCTTTCGGTAATCCCCCGACCCCCAACGCCATGTCCAACCCGATCGAACCGGTGGAGATCACCTCCATGGGGTCCTGGCTTCTTTCATTCATCATCATCACACTCCCCTTGCCGAAGTCTTTGTCGATCTTATCCATCGTCAACTTTAAAGCCTTCAATTTTTCTGCGTTTGACATAATCGTAGTTTTTAATTCTCCCAAATTTATTGATTCATTAAAGGTACGTGAATTTAGTTATTCACACCTAATATTTTTAGTATTTTCCGGCTAATTTTTTTGGGTTGACGCCCGCGCCGTTTCCAAAGGCCAAAGAAATTGCTTCCCGGGATTCGCTTCCCCAGGGGCCCCCCAGGGCCCGGCGACGGGTTTGTCCCATTTCGTTGGGAGGCCCCAAAAATTCGCAAAAGCCCCCTTTCTCCCATAATTCCCTCAGTCAGCGCATTTTTGGCATTAATTTCGCCTATTTTTGCGGCAAACTTATTAGCAAATCTGGTTTGTTGATTTATCTTTGGACACCATTCCCTGAATCGCATGTCCATCCGCGGGAGGGGAATGATCTTTTCTTAAAAAAATATTACTATGAAGCTTAAACAATCATTGCTCTTCGCCGCTCTCGCTGTATTCCTGTTCTCATGCGTAAGTCAAAAGAAATTTAAAGCGGAAGTGGCAAAGGCAGACTCGCTAACCGCCGCAAACGCTAAACTGGCCTCTGACCTCAAAAACTGTAACGACCTCACCTCCGCAGACGCTGCCGCCAAAGCCGCGCTGCAAAAGCAGATCGACGACCTGAACAAACAGCTGGACCTGGCAAAGCAGAACCACGACGCCACCCTCAAGCAACTGGAGAACCTCTCCGTCATTTCCAGTGAACAGGCCGAAAGCATCAAGAAATCCCTGGATAACATCGGCGCCAAGGATCTCTATATCCAGGACCTGCAGGCAGCATTGGCCCACAAAGACTCTCTCAACATGGCCCTCGTGATGAACCTCAAAGGCGCCCTCGCCGACGTCAACGACCAGGACGTCAACATCAAGATCGATAAGGATGTCGTCTATATCGACATCTCCGACAAACTCCTGTTCAACAGCGGCAAATGGGACGTAACCCCGGCGGCCAAGATCGTCCTCGGTAAAGTTGCCACCGTGCTGAAAGCCCAGCCCGATATCGAGTTCATGGTCGAAGGCCATACGGATAACAAACCCTATGACCACCCCGGCCCCATCAAGGATAACTGGGACCTCAGTACGAAACGCGCTACTTCCGTCGTTCGCATCCTCCAGAAAGAATATGGCCTCGATCCGGCTCACATGACCGCCGCCGGCCGCAGTGAATACGTACCTGTCGCTACCAACGATACGAAGGAGGGCCGCGCCGCCAACCGCCGCACCCGTATCGTGATCCTGCCGCAGCTGGACCAGTTCTTTAAGCTGCTCGAAAAGAAATAACCGATCCGGCAAGATAATCGTACAAAGCCGCCTCCCACCGGGAAGCGGCTTTCTTTTTTTGACCCGTCATCCCCGGATACATATTTTTTGCCCCATCTATCATTTTGTCCGCCATTCTTCGTTATTTAGTGAATCTATTTCAATCAATTAGGAGTGGTAATCCGGCTTCTGAAACCTGACTGGTCCATATTCGCGGGCATCGCCCTGTTAGTAGCACTGGGAATATCCTGTCCCGCCGACGGCCAGACGTCGCGCGCAACCGGTGCGCAAATCCCCCTTGCTCATCAGGGCCTGATCGACCTGCGGAACCAGGACTTGTTTGATAACTCGTTTTCACTTAACGGCGAATGGGGCTTTTACTGGAAGCGGCTGCTTCCCCCGGATAGCCTCCCCCCCGACAACCTTTCCGCCCCGCCTCCCGCCTATGCCCCCTATCCTGTTCTCTGGAAAGACCTGACCGTGGACGGCCGCAAGATCCCTACCGAAGGCTACGCGACATATACCCTGACCGTTCTCCTTCCCCATCAACGGCCGCGGATCGGCCTGGAGATCCCGGATGCCTACTGCTCATTCCGACTCTATATCAATGGCATCCTCCAGGCCGAGGACGGCGTCCCGGCTACCACCCGCGAAAAGGCCACCCCTTTCTGGGCGACCCGGAACATAGCCCTTCCGCCCGGCGAACCGGATACCCTTCGCTTCGTCATGCAGATCGCCAACTTCTGGCACGCCCGCGGCGGGCCCTATAAGGAGATCCTGATCGGCGATAAAGACGTCCTCTTCCTCAAAAAGAACCGCGACATCGCATACGATTTTTTGATGGCCGGCTGTATGTTCATGGGCGGCCTTTTCTTCCTGGGCCTTTTCGTATTCAGCAGCCACGATAAAACGATCCTCTATTTTTCCCTGTTTTGTATCGTATTCAGCTACCGGATGGTGGGCACCCAGCACTATGCCCTCCACCTGCTGTTCGCCAACCTGGACTGGTTCATCACCATTCGCGTGGAGTACCTTTCCCTGTCCCTGGCCATGACCTTCTTCTGCGCCTACACCCGCAAACTCTATCCCGATGACATCATCCCCTGGGTCACCAGGGTGCTGATCTGGCTTTGCCTGATCTATAGCGCACTCGTCCTGGTCATGCCTCCCCCGGTCTTCACCCGCATCCTGATCGGCTTTCTCAGCATGATGTTCTTTACGATCGCCTATTCCATGTACGTCTTCCTGCGCGCCGCCCGGCACCGGCGAAGCGGCTCGGTTTTCGCCCTGCTGAGCACGGCAGTGATGCTGTTCATCGGGATGATCATGAACCTCCACTATTTTGGGTTCATTTCCGATTGGCGCGCTGTACTCTTCATTTCCTATATCGCCTTCTTCTTCCTCCAATCCCTCGCCCTGTCCCATCGCTTCGCCCACAGCTTCCGCCAGGCAACATGGCAAGCCCGGCAAGGCCTGCGGACAAAATCGGAATTTCTATCCACGATGTCGCATGAGATCCGGACGCCGCTCAACGCGGTCATCGGCATGACCCACCTGATGCTGCGCAATGACCCCCGCACCGATCAGAAAGAAGACCTCGGCGTCTTGCTCTTTTCCGCCAACAACCTGCTGTCGATCGTGAACAATATCCTTGACTACAACAAGATCGAAGAAGGGAAGATCGGGTTCGAGCACATCCCCATGGACCTCGCGGCCATCGCCCGCAATATCGTCGCGGGCCTGAAGAACGCCGCCGATGAACGCGGTATCATCCTGCGCGCCGACGTGGACCCCCGGCTGGACCGAAAGGTGATGGGCGACCCGACCCGCACCAGCCAGGTCATCAATAACCTCGTCCACAATGCCGTTAAGTTTACCAAGGTAGGATCGGTGCAGCTGTCCATCACCGTTGACGCCATCCCCGTTGATGCCATCACCGTTGATCCCACCGGCCGGGACCGCATCACCCTGACCGTGAAGGTGGAAGACACAGGCATCGGCATCCCGGTGGAGAAACAAGGCGTCATCTTCGATCGCTTTACCCAGGCCGATTCTTCTACCTCCCGCAGCTACGGCGGCACCGGCCTCGGCCTCGC
>DATJMG010000043.1:0-8706 GCA_035508835.1 Puia sp. | reverse complement strand
GCCGGCCTCCGTACTGATCATCCACCCGCTTTCCTGCCGGTTCTTCACCAGGTAGGAATAGATCCCGTAGGTATAGCCCTTATCTTCCCGGATGTTGGTCATCAGTCGAGACCCAAAAAATCCCCCGAACACATTATTCAGCACCTGCACCCGCTGAAAGTCCGGATGATGCCGGTTCGGAAAATTCCGCGCCATCCGGATCGACCCCTGAACCCCATCCGGATCATTCGTCACCCGGTACTTCTTCTCCCCCGCCGGCCGGATCGGGAATTGCGGGACCGCACCACCCACCGCCGGTTTGCCGAACGGCAGCCCCCCGATATATTTTTCCAGCAACGGGATCAGGTCGCCGGGCAGCTTGCCCGCAGCAATGATCCGGCAGGCCCCCCGCTGATAATGCCGCCCGTAGAAGTCAACCAGGTCCTCCCGCCTCAACGCCTGATAATCCTCCGGCATATTGTATTTCCCATACGGATGCCTCTCCCCGTAGAGATAAGAGTCGATCAGCCTCCCGGCCACAAAATCACTCTTTTTCAGGTTGACCTGCAGCCGCTGCTGCGCATTCTTGCTGTAAATGGCCAGCTCCTCCTCAGGATACACCGATTCGGTCAACAATTCCGCCACTACCGGCACCAGCTCCCCAAAATGCTGGTTCAAACAATGCAAGGTCAGCTCCGCCGTCTCATGATGACAGGCCCGGTTGAGATACGCCCCATAATAGTCGAAATGCTCGCTGATATCGAACGCCTTCCTCGACGAAGTCCCGTTCTTCAACAAGGTGTTCACCGCAGCGGCAATCCCATTCCCCGCCTCATACGAATTCCCCGCATCGAAGATCCAGCTGACCATCATCGCATCGACCTTGCCCAGATCGATCGCAAACACGTCCACACCATTCGATAAGGTGTATCGGACATAGGGCGGCAGCTCGAGCTCGAATTCCTTGGCATCCTTCACCGGCGGCGCTACCTTTCTGTTCAGCTTATGAATTGTTGGAAGTCCCATAATAATATAAAGTATTGCTATTCCGGGAATCGAAGATCTCCCGACTCGTTTCAAGGATATCCCCGGCCGTGACCGACCGGTACTTATCCAGCTCCGTATTCATCATATCGGCATCTCCCAGGAGCTCATAGATGGCCAGACTGCTGGCCCGGTTCATCACACTCATATCTTCGAACACGATTGCCGACTCCGTCTTGTTCTTCACCTTCGTGAGCTCCTTGTCCGCAACCGGCGCCGCCCGCATCTTTTCGAGCTCCGCCACTACCGCCAGATCCGCATCTTCCATCCGAACCCCCCTGATCAGCTTGCCTTCCACAACCACCAGACCCGGATCGACCGATCCTGTATGATAACATTCGATCTGGCTGAATAATTTCTTCTCTTTCACCAACACCTGGTGCAGCCGCGACGACGTTCCGCTGCCTAATATCTCCGTGATCAGATCAGCCACATAATACCCCTTCTCCGTACGGGATGCCATCGGATAGCATTTATATAAGGCATCCAACGGGACATCGGCCCGAACCTCAAGTCGCCTGGCCCCTTCCTGCCGCGGCTCCCGCGGAAGCGACCGCACATATTTCTCCCCCGAAGGGATATCCCCGAACCATTTCTCCGCCAGCTCCCGCACCTGCTTCGCCGTCACCTTGCCGGCTACGACCAGGATCGCATTGACGGGGCGATAATACTTAAAGAAGAAATTCCGGACATCCGCCAGTTTCGCTTCCTCGATATGGCTGAGCTCGCTGCCGATCGTCATCCACCGGTAAGGATGCTGCCGGTAGACCAGCTCCCGCAATTTGAACCACACATCTCCGTAAGGCTTGTTGATATAATGCTCCTTGAACTCTTCCATCACCACCTTGCGCTGAACCTCCAGGCTCTTCTCACTAAAGGCAAGTGACAACATGCGATCGCTTTCCAGCCAAAAAGCCGTTTCAATATTTTCCGCCGGCAGCTGGATGTAATAATTGGTAAAGTCGTTCGTGGTATAGGCATTGTTCTCACCGCCGGCGAGCTGAAGCGGCGTCTCGAAATCCTCGATATTGACCGAACCGCCGAACATCAGGTGCTCGAACAGATGCGCGAAACCGGTCCTTTTCGGGTCTTCATCCCGCGCACCGACATCATATAACACATTAACAATAGCCATCGGCGTGGACGGGTCTTCATGCACCAGCACCCGGAGACCATTCGCCAGCTGGAACCTGTCAAATTTTATCGTCATAACGGCATATCCCATACCCACCCGGAAAAAACCCGGAACGGGGGACTGCAAAGTTAACGAAACTTAGTCAATGGTCTTTACCTTCATATCAAAGGTCATGAGCTGGCCCTTCCGCCGGATGATCATCCGCACCTTCTGGCCGGCATTCTGCAAACTGTTCTTGTAGGATTGGATGTTGTTGCTGAAATTGGTATTGACGGCGATGAGGACGTCATCCACCTGCAAGCCGGCCTTTTCGGCCGGCGACCCGGGCATGATATCCCCGATCACGATAGCCCCGTCTTCCCAATAAAGGCTGAGCCCCGAATAGGAATAGTCGAAGAGATCGTGATAATGCGAGTTGGGCGTGAGACAAATGTACCGGCGGTCATAGTTCAGGATGACATTGAACCGGCGAAGGATATCATTGCCGATCAGGCCCCCGAGATTGGGATAGGAAGTAACATTATACGTATCGTCGAAAATATAGATGGGCACCCGGTGAAACCGGTACGGGCCTAGCTTGAGCTCTCTGATGGTCGTCACCCGCATCGTGGCCTTGCCCCCTAACCCCTGCGCCCGCGTCAGATACTGCCTTTTCCGCGTATCCAGAAGATTGCTGTCCGTAGTGAAATCGGTGGACAACAACGCACACAACCCGGCGCCCGTATCGAAATAGAACCGGGCATTGACCTTTCTGGTCTCTATCATCTCCGCACCAATGATGGGCAGGTTGGGGATCAGCGGCCGCATCACATACGACCCTCTCGGATACCGGAACGACCCGAGCGAATAGACCGAGACCTTGAGACTGTCATAATTGATCGCCACGATATACCGGGAAAAAAAGCTGTACCCGATGATCCCATCGATCTTCTCCCCGTAAACGCTGGTCAGGATACCATAATCGCTGACATGGAAGTTCAGGCTGTCCACCGTTAGCCCCGGCAGCCGGAGGGTCTCATTGTACAGGAACCGCACCTGCCGAACCCCGGCAATCCCAAGGATCGTCTTGTCGGAAGGCTCGGGCTTTAGCTTGAGCTGCTCGCAGGTGCCCGAGTCCAGCGAGATCCCGCCGCTGCCCGTATCCAGGATGAAATTCAGCGTGTCCGGGAAATTGTCCAGCCTGGCCCTCAAAAGCATCACCCCGCCGGTGAAAAGAGTAATCGGAAAAGTGGTGAGCAGCCGGGCAGGCGCCTGTACAAAAGTCTCCTGGGCAGCAGCGGGCGCACACGATATGGAAATGACGCCTGCAATAAGCAGTCTCCAGCAGTTTTGGTTGCGCATTGTGTGACTTTGGTTCCATTAAATATATTATTTATTTGTTGAGATAACAAACCGCGCGCCCAAAAATGTCGCAAACCGCCCCCGCTAAAGTCGCAAACGCCGCCGTATCTTTGTCAGCACTATGGATCTCTCCGAACTATACAAAAGAGCGCTGAACAAGGAATTCCTGGATAAAGAACAAGGCGCTTACCTTTTTGCGCACGCACCCCTCGCTGAGCTCATGCAGGTAGCCGACAAGCTGCGCGAATCCCAGGTCCCGCACGGAAAAGTAACCTGGCAGATCGACCGCAACGTCAATACCACCAACGTTTGCATCGCCAATTGTAAATTCTGCAACTTCTATCGCATCCCGGGCCACCCCGACACCTATATCACGGATATCGACACCTACAAACGCAAGATCGAAGAAACCTTCCGCTGGGGCGGCGACCAGCTGCTTCTCCAGGGGGGCCACCACCCGGACCTGGGCCTTGGCTTCTACACCACCCTGTTCCGCCGGCTGAAATCCCTGTACCCCGCGCTGAAGCTCCACACGCTCGGGCCGCCCGAAGTTGCCCACATCTGCAAGCTGGAAGGAATGAGCCATCACGACGTATTGGTCGAATTGAAGGCTGCCGGAATGGACTCCCTGCCGGGCGCCGGAGCGGAGATCCTCGTTGACCGGGTCCGCCGCCTGATCAGTAAAGGCAAGTGCGGCGCCCAGGAATGGCTCGATATCATGGCGGAAGCCCATCAGCTCCATATCACCACCTCCGCGACAATGATGTTCGGCCACGTCGAAACCCTGGCCGAACGCATGGAACACCTGGTCCGTCTTCGGGACGTGCAATCCCGCAAACCAGGGACGGCAAAGGGCTTTCTGGCCTTCATCCCCTGGACCTTCCAGGACGTCGATACCCTCCTGACCCGCATCCGCGGGGTCCATAACCTGACCACCCCCGAAGAATATATCCGCATGATCGCCATCAGCCGGATCATGCTGCCCAATATAAAGAACATCCAGGCCAGCTGGCTGACCGTCGGCAAACAGACAGCCCAACTCTGCCTCCACGCCGGCGCCAACGACTTCGGCAGCATCATGCTGGAAGAGAATGTCGTGAGCGCAGCCGGCGCTCCGCATCGTTTTACGGCTAAAGGCATCCAGACCGCCATCCGCGAAGCCGGCTTCGAACCCCAGCTGCGCAACCAACAGTACGAATGGCGCGAATTGCCCACCCAAATGGAAGAGCAGACCATCACCTATTAGTAACCTGTAACTTATTAACGGTCAACAGGTAAGTATTTACCCTGGTTTTTTTGTAGTTCGGGAAACTTAAAGACCCCGATTTTACGTTTCTATAGGAAGACCCTTTACAAGCCAATGAAAAGCCCTTTCCGGAAATTAATTCGTATATCGGTCGTACTTTTCGTCCTGGTGCTGCTCTTCAACTTCTTTGGATATTATATTAACCACATAAGATCCCTGGAAAACAAGGAGTTAATAGAAGCAATCAACCGGTCCGGTCACCAACAGGCCCTGAGCCAGCGGATCATGGATCTGGCCGTCATGATGCTGGACCACCCCGGACAGGTCAAAAAAGGTGTCCAAACCGACAGCCTGACCAGACTGACAGCTGATTTTGAGGCCAGCCAGAACATCCTCGTGGAAAAGGTGAACGCCACCCCGACCCCTGTGCCCCAAAAGGTCTTCGAGATAAAACTGGCCCTGCAAACCGCCCAGCCCTGGTTTCAGTCCATCACCACCATCTCCCGCCGCATCACCGCCTCCGACTCCGCCGCGCTTGCCGCCAACCGAAACCTGTACCTCCGCGACCTGCTGACCGCAGAAAGTAAGTTCAATGCGCTCATGAATGAGGTCAACACCCATTATTCGGAGATCGTACAGGAAAAAAGCGGCGACATGGCCGAGATCGACACCGGCAAGCTCGTTTCCCTCATCGTGGCCATCATCGGCCTGATCATCCTCGTGCTGGAACCGGCTTTCAAAAAAGGCGAGCGGAACTATAAAGAGCTCCAAAACGCGCGCAACGAATTGCTCAACGAAAAGAAATTCCTCGCCTCCATCCTGCAGTCCCAAACGAACTACGTGATCCGTATCAACCGGAACGGCCACTTTACCTACGCGAACCCGGCCTTCCTGGATACCTTCGGTTATACGGACCAGGAGATACAAAACATCCTTTTCTATACCACGATCTTTCCCAAAGATCTCGCCCGCTGCCAACAGATGGCAGAATCCTGCTGGAGCAACCCCGGAAAAGTATCGCGGCTGGTCATCCGTAAACCGATCGGTCATACCCGCGACTTCATCTGGACCGAATGGGAATTTCTGGCGCTCCCGGGCGAGAACGGAAAAGTAGAAGAGATCCAGGGCATCGGCTCGGACATTTCCGAAAAACTCCAGATGGAACAGGTAAAGGAAGAAGCCATCCGAACGCTGTCCTATGCCATGACCTACGCCAAAATGGGCTCCTGGAAACTGGATTTTATCAACAGCGAGCTGGCCCTCAGCAAGGAATTCAAAGCCCTGCTTGCCATGGACGACGAAGACCCCGACAAGATCCTCATGGAGGATTTCCTCCACCTTTATATCGTCCCGGAAGACTTCAATCTCGTGGCAGAGGAATTTGCCAAATCCATCCAGCAAAAAGAGAACATCGGCTACGAGACTTCCTTCTCCTGCCGGATCATCACGAAACAGGGGTGGATGCGCTACCTGTCCGTGAAAGGTAAGGTCGTCGCCGAACAGATGGAATTCGGGATCGCCCAGGACGTCACCTTCCAGAAAGAAGCCGAGAACGCGCTGCTGAACAGCGAACAGAAATTCCGGCTCCTGGCCGAGAACTCGGAAGATATCATCAGCGTTCACGCCATCGACGGCGCCGTCTGGTACCTCTCTCCTTCCGTCAGTACCGTTCTGGGCTACGAAGTCGACGACGTCGTGGGCCGTTCGATCGACCAATATGTCCATCCCGACGACCGCCATAAATTCGTTCGTGCCGATCAGCTGAGCGCCATCACCGACAAAGCCCCCGAAGAGAGCATCATCATTCGCTACCGCATTCTGCACAAGGCGGGGCACTACGTCTGGCTGGAGAGTATCATCAAACCCATTATCGACGAAGAACAGCTGGTGAAGCTGATCTGTACCTCCCGGAATATCACCGATCAGAAGATCGCCCAGGAAAAGCTGAAAAAGAAGGATCACCTGCTGCATGGTGTCGCCCAGGCCACCCATTCCCTGCTTATCAATACCGACCTGAGCCAGGCGATCACCGAGTCCATCCAGATCCTCGGTAGCACGGCGCTGGTCAGCCGCGTCTTTATTTTCCAGAACCATTTCAACCCGGAAGAAGATCGCTGGATGACCACCGAGACCCATGAATGGACGGAAAAGCAATCCGACTTGCGGCTGGCCAATCCCCTTGTTAAAAATATTCCCTTCGATAACATTAAGAAGATCATCGAGCCGCTGCGGCAACGCCAGCCTTTCGTAAGCTATAAGAGCACGGAAGAAGACCCGCAGCTGATCGGTATCTACGAACGCTCGGCCATCCAATCCTCCGTGGCCCTTCCTATCTTCCTGAACGACGACTCCTTCTGGGGTTTTGTCGGGTTCGACGAGCTGAAGGAAGAAAGACGGTGGAACGAAGCCGAATTCTCTATCCTGCGGAGCTATGCGTCCTCACTGGCCGCGGCGATCGAACGGAAACAGATCGAACTCGAGCTGGTGCAGGCAAAAGAGCTGGCCGAATCCGCCAGCCACGCCAAAAGTGAGTTCATGGCAAACATGAGCCATGAGCTGCGGACGCCGATGAACGGAATTATCGGCTTCACCGACCTCGTCCTCACCACCGAGCTCCAGAAAGCCCAGCGAGACTATCTCCAGAACGTCAAGAAGTCGGCCTACGGCCTGCTGGAGATCATCAACGATATCCTGGACTTCTCCAAGATCGAAGCCGGCAAGCTGCTCATCGACAATACCCTGTTCAAACTCGACGAGCTCATTGAGGAGACGATCGACATGCTGACCATCAAGGCCTTCGAAAAGAAGCTGGAAATGCTGTATCACCTCGATCCATCGATCCCTTCCCAATTCCTGGGTGACCCGGTCCGCATCCGCCAGGTCGTCGTCAACCTCCTGGGGAACGCCATTAAGTTCACCAGTGAAGGCGAGATCATCGTCTCCATCCGCAAAAGCGATATTACCTATCAGCAGGGGGGAAAGACCTTCCTCCGGCTGGCGATCGAAGTAAAAGATACCGGCATCGGCATCCGAAAGGAAAAGATGCAAAAAATATTCGAAAGCTTTACCCAGGCTGACACATCGACCACCCGGAAATACGGCGGCACGGGCCTGGGCCTGACGATCTCGAAAAGCCTTGCCGAACTGATGGGCGGCTACCTCACCGTGGAAAGCGAGCCGGCAAAAGGCAGCGCCTTCACCCTCCATCTCGTCCTGCAAGTGGCAAACGAACAACCTGAAGTGCAGCTGCCGCAGAAAGCCCTGCTGCAAAAGGTGCTGATCGTCGACGACAACCAAAGCAACCTCCGGCTGGTGCAGGAGATCCTGAGTCACTTCCATATCACCGCCGACATCGCCTCTTCCGGGCCGCTCGCGCTCCGGAAGTTGAAGGAAGCCCGCCAAAACAAAGATCCGTTCAGCCTGCTCATCACCGATCACCACATGCCCGGCATGGACGGGATCGCCCTCGTGCGGGAAGCAGTAAAGCAGAACCCCGAAAAACACCTGCCCTGTATCCTTATGCTGCCGGCGCTGGAAAAGAACATCTACCAGCACGAGGCCGTGAAGGTGGGCATCACCAAATTCCTGTCCAAGCCGGTCAAGATCCACGAGCTCCATGCCATCCTGCTGTCCCTGTTCGACGGGAACCTTGAATCGGACAACAACCACCTTTCCATGCCTGCGAGCACCGTTGAGAAGATCTCCGAGCCGACGAGCATCATGGTGGCCGACGACGACCCGATCAATATGCTGCTGATAACCGAGGTGCTGCGCCGGATGGGTTTTGAGGTGATCCAGGTGAGCAACGGAAGGGAAGCCCTCGAGCGCCTGCCCCATTGCGAGCCGTCCATCATCTTCATGGACGTCAATATGCCGGAAATGGACGGCTACACGACCACCAGGCATATCCGTCAAATGCCGGAGCCCTGGTGCAACCTGCCGATCATCGCCCTGACGGCCG
>DATJMG010000042.1:0-16660 GCA_035508835.1 Puia sp. | reverse complement strand
ACGAAAAATCCCCGCTTTGCAGCGGGGACCGACTAATCAAATTCCTAGCCAAAATTATTCTTCACATTCGCAGATATATACGAAAATTGAGCCGATTTGGATTTAGGGGTTGCCAATTTTTTCCGAAGTCGCCGCAAAGCTTATCACCGTGTCGGATATCCGTGTCGATTTTGGCAATAAGCGGGTTATTTTCCCTTAACCGGTCGTTTCCGGCTTTCGCCCACTCCGGGTCAGTAACAATGCACCGGCCTCCAGTAAACGCTCGAGGTCCCGGTAGTGCAGCAAGAGGTTCCCGCGTTCCTCCGCGTCGCAAAAACCGGCATTGTCGGTTGTGAGACAGGTTTCGACCATGGTCCAGAGATGGTGCCTGCATTCGTGTAACCGGTAATCGGCGAAAAACCTCTCGATTGCCAGCAACGGATCTTGTCTTTCGTCGTCTTTAAGGTGCAGGATGTTGTCGAACAGTTCCTTCTGTTCTAAATACTGTGACATAGAAATCTTTTTTATGTTAGATATTTCAGCGTCAGGCGGACGCTACACATATCCGCAGGGAGACGAGAGGAAGAAAAGACGAAGACGACGGGATAAAAAAGAAGCTTTGGTAAAGATAATACTAATTTTCTTCTATCGCCGACAAAATAATCTCACAGGCCGTCCGGATCTGGCCGGCAGTGATCGACAGCGGCGGTGCGATCCGCAAACATTCCGGGGCAAAGAGGAACCAGTCCGTCAAAACGCCTTTCCGGATACACGCGTCGATGACCCGCTTGTTTTCCTCAAAACTTCCGAACTCGACGGCGATCAGCAGGCCGCAGGTTCGCACCGCACGGATAGCGGGATGGACCAGCAGTCGCCGGAACAGCTGCGCTTTTTCCCCGGTTGCGGCGATCCAATCCTCCTGCAACAGCACCTCCATCGAGGCCAGACCTGCCGTGCAGCAAAGGGGATGACCGCCAAAAGTGGTGATGTGACCCAGGACAGGTCGCTCAGTCAACGTGTTCATCAGCGCCTGATCTGCAATAAAGGCGCCCATCGGCAAGCCGCCTCCCAGTGCTTTACCCAGCAACAGAATATCAGGCACGACCCCGAACTGCTCAAAAGCCCACAGGGTTCCTGTCCGGCCGAAACCCACCTGGATCTCGTCCAGGACCAGCAGCGCCCCCGTCTCCCGGCATTTTTCGCCAAGCCGCTGCAGCCATTCCGGGTCCGGTGCATGGACACCGCTTTCAGCCTGGACCGTTTCCGCAAAGACACAGGCGGTTGCAGGGCCGATCGCATCGAGGGCGGCAACGGAGTTATATTCTTCATGCAGGATACCGGGGAGCAACGGCCGGAAAGCATTCCGCCAATATTCACCGCCTATGATACTGAGGGCGCCCTGGGTCGAGCCGTGATAGGACCGGTGAAAAGCGACGATCCCGGGTCTTCCGGTCACGCGTTTGGCCAGCTTCATCGCCCCTTCGGTCGCCTCTGTTCCGCTGTTGGTGAAATAGACGGTATTCAGCGAAGGCGGCAGCCGGGCCGCCAGCAGCGTGGCGTATTGAACCTGCGGCGACTGGATCAATTCGCCATACACCATTACGTGCAGATAACGGTCCAGCTGTTCGCGGACCGCGCGGAGGACTGCGGGATGGCGGTGACCGGTATTGGCAACGCTGATCCCGCCGATCAGGTCCAGCCAGGCTTTACCTGAAGTATCGTACAGGTATACGCCCTCTGCTTTGTCGATCTCCAACCCCAACGGGTTCGGGGAGGTTTGCGCGACATGCCGGAGGAAGAGGCGTCGCGCTTCGGATAAATTTCCGTTCATAGATGGGTGCGAGAAATTCGGTTTGGTTCAAAGTTCGTTCGCGGTGACGCAAAGTTCGTAAATTAGTAAAAAAAAGGCCATGGCAGTCATTCTACCGGTAGAAGGAAAATCCCCGCATTTTGGCCAGGGTTGTTTTATTGCACCCAATGCTACTGTCGTGGGCGAGGTGGAGATGGGCGATCACTGCAGTATCTGGTTCAATGCGGTGGTGCGGGGGGATGTCGGAAGCATCCATATCGGCGACAAGGTCAATATCCAGGATGGGGTGGTGATCCATGCCACCTATCAGAAGACGAAGGTGCGGATCGGGAACGATGTTTCGATCGGTCACAATGCCATTATTCACGGGTGTACGATCGAGGACCGGGTATTGGTCGGGATGGGCGCTATCATCATGGATAATGCGTGTGTCGGTACAAATTCGATCATTGCGGCGGGGGCGGTAGTTCTGGAGGGTACCCGGATCGAATCCGGGACGATCTACGGCGGAATCCCGGCCAGGAAGATCAAGGATATCCCGCCTGAGCTCATTTCGGGGCAGATCGAGCGGATTGCCAATCACTACCTTGTATATGCCGGGTGGTTTAAGGATGCTAATGCAGCTCGGGAATGACTACCCATTTACCGGGAGGTCGGGCGGCTTTTTGGTGAGGTCAGACATCTTTTTGGCGAGGCCGGACGGCTTTTTGGCGTCGTTCTTCGGGAATAAATCTGATTTTGCAGCTTGCAAATAAGGGATAATATTCGTAGGTTTAAGTCGTTTCTATTAGAAGAAGGTATCCATGAAACCGACCCTCAAATACAAGCACAGGCGACCGACCGGCGTTATACTCCTGATCTTCCTGTTTATTTTATCGATTGGTTTTTCCTCGTGTGGATGGATACATAATCTATTCGGACCGAAGTATGGCTGCCCCAGCGATGGCAGGAACGTGGGTGCGGAACGGATCCTGGGCGGTGAGAAGGTACCGGATCCAAAGTTCAGAGGCGGCCAATAAACAACCGGATCGTATACCCTATTATAAACGTTAAAATCCCTAACTATGAGCCCTCTAACCCTTCGCACCGATTTCGGCTGCACAGAGGCTGTTATCGACGATGATTGCGGACTGAAGCGCTTTTATGAAGTCGCTAATATTCTCTCTGACGACCTCGACATCAAGTTTACCCAAAAGACCGATGACTTCGACTCGCTGATGTGGGACTTCCTTTACAAGGGCCACATCCTGACCCTTCATTACAACATTTACACCGGCATTTCGATCTATCCGCGGAAATTTCGTGAAGCCCCGCGCAAAGACAACGACGCCGTGGTGGAAGTGGCGAAATTCCTTGAAGGAAAATTGCTGATCAACACCGCCAGGCGGTTTATGTCGTAATGCTGATTTAATCCGGGAACCTTCCCGCTCAACGGACGCCTGCCAAAAGTTATCAAGGCTGTTCCAACAAAAAAATGGAACGGCCTTTTTTTTTGCTATCTTGGCAGCATGAGACAAGCCACGCCCTTCTACACCCGGCTGGCAATGGTGCTGGTCAGCCTGATAGCGCTTTTCTATATCGCCGTTCTGGGGAAAAGCATTCTGGCCCCCCTGATTTTCGGATTGCTGTTTGCGGTCCTCCTGCTTCCGCTCGCCAACTTTTTCGAACGCAAGCTCCGGTTCCCCCGCAGCATGGCATCCCTGGCCTCCGTGATCTTACTTGTAGTCGCGCTGGCGGGCCTGCTGTACATCGTGGGGGCGCAGGTCAGCAACCTGGCCGATGACTGGCCGCAATTCAAGCAGCAGGTCCTTAGCTCCGTGAGCGACATCCAGGTCTGGATCTCGCATAAATTCCATATCCGGATCAAACAGCAGATGACCTATGTGAATAATGCCACTTCCAAGCTGCTGGAGAGCGGCGGTTCGGTCCTTGGGGATGTCTTCGTCTCCTTCTCCTCGCTGGTATTGTTCCTGGTCTTTATTCTGATCGATACCTTCTTCCTGTTGTATTACCGGCGGCTCATTATCCGCTTCCTCGTATCCGTCTTCAGGGATGACAATGCAGTCGTCGTCTATGAGATCATTGCCCAGATCCAGTCGCGTATCCGGCAATACATCCTCGGACTTTTGCTGGAGATGCTGATCGTCGCGGCAGCCAGCTGTCTCGCCCTTTGGATCCTGGGCGTCAACTATGCGATCCTGCTGGGACTCCTGATCGGTCTTTTTAATCTGATCCCCTATATCGGGATAGCCACGGCGCTCGTGCTGAGCACGCTGGTCACCTTTGCAACCGCCGGGACGGCAAAGCTGCTGCTTGTAATCGGCACCATCCTGGGTATCCATCTTGTCGACTCCAATATCCTTCTTCCGGTGATCGTCGGATCGAAGGTCCGGATCAATGCGTTGATCACGGTGTTGGGCGTTATTATCGGCGGAAGCGTCTGGGGAATCTCCGGGACCTTCCTTGCTATCCCGGTAATCGCCATTACCAAGATCGTTTTCGACCGGGTCGGGCCGCTGAAACCCTGGGGGTTGCTGTTGGGCGATGAACGGGATGAGCAGCAGCCGGAGCCGTTGAAACAGGAGATCAAACAGCAGGGCGACGATGTTACCCATGCGCCGGAAAAGCCGGATAGATAGGATGCCGGCATAGCCGGATAGATGGCCGCCTGCATAGCTGGATCGATAGGCCGCCGGAATAGCTGGATCGATAGGCTGCCTGCGTAGCCGGATCGATGGCCCGATCAATAGACCGGCTCTATAGAGCCCAGGATATGACAATAGCTGATGTAACGTTCCGGGTGAATGCGCCCGTCTTCCACCGCTTTCTTCACCGCGCAGCCGGGTTCTTCGACATGCAGACAGTTATTGAACTGACATTCTCCTGCCAACACCCGCATCTCCGGGAAATAGCCGGACAATTCCTGCTTCGAGATATCCACAAGCCCGAATTCGCGCATCCCTGGGGTGTCGATGATCCGGCCGGCCGGGGCAGCAGCCTTCGCTGAAGCTTCGGCGGGTAAATCGAACATCTCCGCAAAGGTTGTCGTATGAATGCCTTTGCCGCTCCAGCCGCTGACCTCATGGGTCTTCAGGTTCATCGCCGGGAACAATGCGTTCAGGAAAGAGGATTTACCCACGCCGGAATGGCCGCTGAGCAAGCTGACCTTCCCCTGCAAAAGTGCTTTCACGACATCCAGGCCTTCCCCCGTCCGGACGCACAGCCGAAAGACCCGGTAGCCGATCGCGGAATACATGTCCCGGTAGGCGGCAAACTTCTCTTCCTCTTTGGCGCGGTAAAGATCCGCCTTGTTGAACAAAAGGATTGCGGGCACATGATACGCCTCACAGGTCACCAGCCACCGATCGATAAATCCCTGGGAAGTCCGCGGCTCTTTCAGGGTGACCAGCAGCAGCGACTGGTCGATATTTGCGGCAACGATATGGTGCTGAAGGCGGTGGGAAGGGGATTGGCGATTGATATAGTTCCTTCGGTCATGGATTTCCGTGATAACGGCCGTTCGTGCTTCGCCGGGTTCCGGTTCAAGCTCGACGTCGTCCCCCACGGCAAGCGGGTTGGTAGAGGTGATCCCGTCAAGCTTGAAGACACCTTTCAGGCGGGCATCCCACAGCTCGCCATCCGTTGTCTTCACCACGTACCAGCTTCCTGTCGACTTGTAGATCTTCCCTGTCATATAATGCCCCCCCGGCGCCGCAAATTTATGGGAATTTGCGCAGCAACGACCATTTCAGCAGTAACTCCAGCATAACGAACAGGGCAGCCGCCAGAGCAAAAGGGTAAAATTGTTCGGTATATCGCCGGATGGTGGTCACCTCGATCTTCGATTTCTCCAGCTTGTCGATCTCTGCGTAAATGTTCTTGAGGCTTTCATTGTCCTTGGCCCGGTAGTAATGTCCGCCGGTCTCGTTTGCGATCTGGGTCAGCAGCTTCTCGTCGATATTGACCTTCTCCCGCTGCATGACAACCCCTGCCGGAGTTTGGATCGGTACCGGCGCATACCCTTCGGTTCCCATCCCGATGGTGTAGACCTTGACCCCGACTTCCTTGGCGATCTCCTTTGCCGTGTTCGGGTCGATGAGTCCGCCGTTGTTTTCGCCGTCGGTCAGCAGAATGACGACCTTACTCTTCGAAGGGGAGTTCTTCAGGCGATCGACTGCGGTGGCCAATCCATTTCCAATGGCCGTACCGTCTTCCAGCAGCCCGCTATGGACCTGGGCCAGCTGGGACTTCAACACGCTCCGGTCCGTCGTCAGCGGGCACATCGTAAAACTTTCACCCGAGAAAATAACCAGCCCGATCCGGTCCGTAGGGCGGTTATCGATAAATTCCTGCGCGACATTCTTGGCTGCTTCCATCCGGTTGGGCGTAAAGTCCTCCGACAGCATGCTGCCGCTGATATCCAGGCACAGCATGATATCGATCCCCTCTCCATTCACCAGCTGTTCGTCGTCATGGGACTGCGGCCGCGCGAGCGCGATAATGAGGCAGCAAAGGGCGAGCATCCGGAAAATAAAAGGCAGCGGGCGAAGCGTAGTCTTCCACGAGCGGGCGCCGCGAAATGCCCGTAAGGATGATACCATCACCGTGGCCTGGGCGCGGTCGGATCGCCGGACCTCCCACCAGATCAGCGGTGGTATCAGCGCCAGCAACCAGAACCAGGCCGGTTGACTAAAATAAATATGTTGATACCAATCGTATAGCACGGCTTTTAAAAATTATTTTGTCAATGCTCCTGCATTCATCGCCTGCGCGCGCTCTTCCGTCTCGAGATTCCGGTTCAGTTCTTCGATCGCCCCGCGGATGATCCCGTAATGCAAGTCGCTATCCTTCACTTCGGGCTGATATTTCGCGAATTTTACAAAATCCCCCATCCGCAGCGCAGTCGCCAGATCTTCGAAATGTTGCGGCGGCAGGGGTAGCTTCCGGATCTGCGCGATCAGCTCGTCGCTTGTCTCCGAAAGGCTTGCAATGCCCACCCGTCGAAAGAGATATAGCCGAAGAATATCCCCCAACCGGCTATAGAACGTCTTCACCGCCCCATCTGCCACCAGATTTTGCTTAGCCAGCTCATCCAGTTGTCTGAGGGCCTCTTCGTAGGGTGACAGCCGCGGCGGCGGCTGCCACGGCACCAGCAATTTCAACAACTTCTTCCTGCGCACGATCCAGACGACCACGAGAACCGATACGAGGGCAAGCGCCGCCACGATCCAGCCAAACCAGCGGGCAAAGGGATTCGGAACCTGGACAATATCCTTGATATCGTGATAGTCTTTGGACGGATCGATCCGGACATATCCGACCTGGATGGGGATAGAGTCGGTAAAGAAGGTTCCTTTGCCGGCGACAAAGGGAAGTCTCGGGATAGACCAGGTTCCCGAGTCGAAGCTGGTAATGGTCAGGTATTGCCGGTAGGAACGTAGGGTGCCCGCGACGGTTGAATCCACCCCCTGCTTCTCCACCCAGTCGAAATGGGGGAGGGAATCGAGGGCCGGCCAGACGAGGGGGCCATTCCCCTCTACCGTGGCCTCGAGCATCAGATGAACAGGTTCACCGATCAGGATCTTTTGTTTGTCCACGGTGGCTTTCAGGACCGGGGCTGCAGGCTTTACCGGCCCGGCAGGCTTCCGGGAATGTCTCTGGGCAAGGATCACCCCGGCCGGCAATAGCGCCAGGGAAAGGACGATGATATGTCGTAGGGGTTTTTTCATGCATCATCCGGGCCGGTGGCGGCCAACAAAGAAGCGTTGGAGTATGATAACGTAGTCCTCATCGGTCCGCAGGTGCAGGAGATCGCAGCCGGCTTTTTGAAAGATACTTTTACATTGTTCCGTTTGCTCAAAAAAATATTGTTGATAGTTGGTGCGTACCAGATAGTCATCCGTATCCACCCAATAACGGCCTCCTGTCTCCGAATCCTCCGCCTCGATCATCCCGATCCGGGGTAACTGCATATCCATGCGGTCGTATACCTTGATGCCGATCAGGTCGTGTTTTTTCCCGGCGACCTTAAGGGCGTCCTCCCAATTGGTCTCGGGGCGCATCTCGGGGTGCATCTTTTGCCGCAACTCCGGCCGCCTCTGCCCTACACCGGCGTTCCCGTCCAGAAAATCGCTGAGCAGAAAGACGATAGCCTTTTGACGCGCCGCATGATTGAAGAAACGAATGGCCGCACTCAGATTGGTGCCCCGGCTTTTCGGCTCGATCGTCAGCAGCTGCCGGACGATGAACAAAACGTGCTCCCTGCCCTTCTTTGGCGGAATATAACCTTCGATCCGGTCGCTGAAGAAGACAACTCCCACTTTATCGTTGTTGTTGATCGCGGAAAAGGCAAGCACGGCGCAAACTTCGGTGATCAGATCCTTTTTGCGGGCATGAACGGTCCCAAAAAGCGAACTTGCGCTGACATCCACCAGCAGCAACAACGTCAATTCCCGTTCTTCTTCAAAAAGCTTGCTGAACGGATGGTTAAACCGCGCCGATACGTTCCAGTCGATAAAGCGGACATCATCGCCGGGCGCATACTCCCGGACCTCCCGGAAGCTCATTCCGCGGCCTTTGAAAGCGCTATGGTATTCTCCTGAAAAGATGTGCCGAGTGAGCCGTTTACTTTTGATATCCAGCTCCCTAACCTTCTTCAGTATTTCAGCCGTTGTCAGCATGGGAATAACATTTAGGGAATCGGAATGGCTTTCAATACGTCATCGATCACCTGCTCGACGTTTACGTTCTCGGCTTCCGCTTCATAGGTAAGCCCGATACGGTGCCTCAGGACATCCCTGGAGATGGACCGGACATCCTCCGGGATGACATAACCACGTTTATTGAGAAAGGCATTGGCTTTTGCCGCCAGTGCAAGATTGATGCTTGCGCGGGGGCTGCCGCCATAGGCGATGAGCGGTTTTAATTTCTCGAGCTTATATTTTTCCGGCGTCCGGGTAGCAAAAACGATGTCGAGAATATAATGTTCGACCTTTTCGTCCATATAGATCTGGCGGGTCAATTCCTTGGCCTGGACGATTTCCTGCGTGGAAACCACCTGGCTGACGGCGGGGGAAGCGAGGCCCTGAACGTTTTGGCGGATGATGATCTGCTCCTCCTGTTTGGTGGGATAGTCGACGATCACTTTCATGATAAACCGGTCCTGTTGTGCTTCGGGCAAGGGATAGGTCCCTTCCTGTTCGAGGGGGTTCTGGGTCGCGAGGACCAGAAAAGGATCTTCCAGCTTATGGCTGGTATCGCCAAGGGTCACCTGGTGTTCCTGCATCGCCTCCAGCAGGGCGCTTTGGACTTTGGCCGGCGCCCGGTTGATCTCATCGGCGAGGACGAAATTGGCGAAGATCGGGCCTTTGCGAACTACAAATTCGTGTTTTTGCTGGTTGAAGATCATGGTGCCGATAACATCTGCCGGCAAGAGGTCCGGGGTGAATTGGATGCGGCTGAACCGGGCGTGGATGGCCTGAGCCAGCGATTTGATTGTCAGCGTTTTTGCCAAGCCGGGAACCCCTTCCAGCAAAACGTGGCCGTTACTCAATAATCCGATCAGCAGGCGGTCGAGCATTTGGTGCTGGCCTACGATCACACGTCCCACTTCATCACGCAGCCGGTCGATAAACACTGCCTGATACTGGATCTTATTATTCAATTGTCTGATATCCTCTGCGGTATAAAGCATATACGTTTGAATGCGTTGAATAGGTGGAATAAAGGTCGAAAATACGAATAAGCGATGTTAAACCTGCCGTAAAAATACGGTGGAAAATTAATTAGCTTTAAATTCGAATTAGACAAAATAATTATTTGATCAAGTAGTTTTAAACCTTGGAGCCCCCGGGCCTTCCAAGGGACAAGCACTGTAGTATGCAAGCCCACTGGACCACCATAAGGACATTATTGACCGCCGCCGGCATCGTATCGATCGCGGCAGGTCTTCCCCTGACCGGCTGTTCGAGCAGGAGGGACAGGAAAGATGTCGAGCTTTTGACCAATACTCCCTGGAAATATGAGAAGGCAGGATTCAATTCCAATGATGACGGTATTTTCGATGCGCTCGATCCCCGGATTGCCGGCAGCGAAAAAGACAACACCATCGTTTTCTGCAAGGACGGCACGGGGAGCCAGAACAGCCTGCCCTTTATCTGGTCCTTACAGAAAGGCGACAGTATCATCTATTTCCAGGATCAATATTACCGGATAAGGACGCTCAACAAGCACCGGCTCGAGATCTATGCCGACGAAAAGTGGGGTGGTCAAAATACCCGCTACGTTATCGTGTTGAAACATTAACCCAGATATTTTGCAACGATCGGCACCCGCCGGCCCACTCCGAATGCCTTGCAGCTGACCCGGATGATGGGACAGAACTGGTTGCGTTTGTATTCATTGCTGTTTACCAGCTTCAGCACTCTTGTCACGAGGGCTTCGTCGATCCCCAGGGCCGTGATCTCTCTCGGGCCTTGCCGCCGTTCGATGTACTGGTAAAGGATCTTATCGAGGATATCGTATTCGGGGAGACTATCGCTATCCTTCTGGTCCGGCCGGAGCTCGGCCGACGGCGCTTTTTCCAGGACATTCCGGGGGATCACCTCACCATTCCGGTTGAGATAGCGTGCCAGCGCATATACCTGGATCTTATACACATCGCCGAGAACGCCAAGTCCCCCGGCCATGTCGCCGTAGAGGGTGCCGTAGCCGGTTGCGAGCTCGCTTTTGTTACTTGTGTTGAGCAGGATATACCCGAATTTGTTAGCCAGTCCCATAACGAGGTTTCCACGGGTCCGGCTTTGCAGGTTCTCTTCCGCCAGGCCGAACGGCGAGTCCCCGAACACCGGCCGCAGCGTATGCAGCAGTGACTCATAGACTTCGCGGATCGGAATGATATCATAGGGATTGTGCAAATTGCGGGATAGCTGTTCGGCGTCGCTGACCGAATGGCCGCTCGAATATGGCGAGGGCATCAGGATCGCCCGGACATTTTCGCTCCCGAGCGCTTCACATGCGAGGGTAAGGGTCACGGCGCTGTCGATCCCGCCGCTGCTGGCCAGGATGGCCTGATGGAAACCCATCTTGGAGAAATAATCCCGGATGCCGAGGATAAGGGCGTGGTGGATCTGGGCGATATTTTTTTCGGCTACCAGGTATTGTACGATCCGGTCGGGGTCATTTTGTTTGGCCACCCGCATGTCCTTGTCAAAGATCTCCGGGGTTTGCGAAACCTGGACTGTGGTGTGGGTTTCGGGAGGATTGATCGCCACTGAAAGGCCGGGAAGAAGCTCTTCGAACAAGGGTGGTACGGGACCTTCGGCGGCCGGCTCCGGGCCGGTTTCCGGCAGGGGCACGACGGCAAAATCCTCTTCGAAATAGTTCAGTTCCTTTATGAGTTCCCCTTGTGCGTTATAGATCACGCTTCCGCCGTCAAAGACGAGTTCCGTCTGGGAGCCGACGGCGTTGCAATAGTATGTGGGGAGATGGTACTTCAGGACGTTTTGGCGCACGACTTCCTTCCGGTCATCGTCATGATCATAATCGAACGGGCTGGCGGAGATATTGATCATCAGATCGGGTTGCTGGCCGATCAGCTGATCCATCGGGCAAACGCGGTACATCGGGTTATCCCCCATATTCCAGATGTCTTCACAGATGGTCAGCGCGATCTGTTTCCCTTTAAACGGGATCACTTTCCATTCGAAGCCGGGTTCGAAGTACCGGTATTCATCAAAGACGTCATAGTTGGGAAGACAGGTTTTATGGGCCACGCCTTTGATCTCCTTTTCATAGAGCAGCCAGGCGGCGTTGAACAATTCCTTCCCCTTCTTCCGGGGATTGCGGGCGGGGCTGCCGACGATCACGCCGATCGTGTCCGCGGCTTCGCGGATGCGGTCTACGGCTGCGTAGCATTTGGAAATGAAGTCCTCGAATTCCAGGAAGTCGCGCGGCGGGTAGCCGCAGATACACAGCTCCGAGAAAACTACCAGGTCTGCGCCGGCGGTTTTAGCCCTGGCGATCCCTTCCAGTATTTTGCGGGTATTCGCTTCGAAGTTCCCGATGTGATAGTTGTGCTGCGCTAAAGCGATGTTCATATTGCAAAGTTATATCTTTGTCCCCTATGTATCGTATTTCACCCTCTCTCCTCCTCCCGCTCCTCCTGTTACTCACCGGCTGCGGATTACTCACCGGCTGCGGACATAATGACAACAATCCCGACCTCTCCGGTATCACTGTCCCGGAAATCCATATCGAGCGATTCGACACCGCCTTCTTCAACCTGGATTCGAACCATGTCCGGCAGGGGCTCTACCGGCTGGACCAGGCTTATCCGGATTTCACGGGCGATTTTGTCAGCAATATCCTTGGCGCCGGTCCGCTATCCGACACGAGTCTGCTGGCGTTCGAGGCGACGCGGGAATTCCTCGTCAGCTATCTGCCGATCAGCGATTCGTTAAAAAAGAAATATCGGCGGTTCGACTGGCTGGAGAAGGAACTGCAACAGGGGTTCCGGCATATCAAATACTATTTCCCGCGTTATGCGCTGCCTCAGCATGTCGTGACGTTCATCGGTCCGCTGGACGGACCGGGGGTTGCGATAACGGCCCACGATCTCGCGGTCGGCTTGCAGGCCTATGCCGGGAAGAATTTCTATTTCTACCTGACCGGAAAGGGGCAGGATATGTACCCGGCGTATATTTCACGACGTTTTGAGCCCCAATATATGGATGCCAACTGTATGAGTGCCCTGGCGGAAGATATCTTCCCGGACAGCAGTGACGGCCGGCCGCTCGTCGAAGAAATGGTCATCAAGGGCAGGTATTGGTGGCTGGCGGAGAAACTGATCCCTGATGCTCCCGACAGCATCCTGACGGGGTATACGCAGGCTCAGTTAAACTGGTGTGCGGCGAATGAGGGCCGGATCTGGGGTTATCTCCTGCAGCAAAACGTCCTTTATGCGGTCGATCCCGACATCCTCAAAGACTATATCGGAGAGGGGCCCTATACGTTGGGGATGCCTGAAGCTTCGCCCGGGAATATAGGCGCGTGGGTAGGTCGTCAGATCGTAAGAAAGTATGTAGAAAGGCATCCGGATATCCGGCCGGTCGATCTGATGCGGATCCCTGCACAGACGTTGTTCGAGGAATCGAGGTATAAGCCGCGGTAGGCGGGGCGGCGGGGCCTACTTCCTGATCCGCTCCTTTAAGAGTTTGCGGGCGGCCTGGATCTCGGTAATATCCTTGAAGGAATCTTTGGGGATCATAAAGAAAGAGCGGGGGCTGAAATAAACATGAAAGAAATAGATCGTCTCCTTGAAGGCACTGAAGTCTTCCCAGCGCCATAACTGGTTCCCCTTCTTTGTCTTGAGCAGCACGCCCTGATCGGTAAGGCTGAGCACAAAATTATCCTTGAACGTAGCCGACTTTTTATAGATGCTAAGCGGCAGGAGCCAGCGGATACTGATCCACAGGGTAAACCATAGAAAAGCGAAGACGAGAAAGGGTAAAGAGGGGATCTTCTTGAAAACCAGCAGGAAGAAGGAGAGGAGGGCAAATGCGTTAATCACGATGATCAGGGTCCGGATCTCGGGGCGCCCGATAAAATGGCCCCGAAGTCCATCCATGACTTCCTTTTTGTTGTAGCCGAATTGTACTGTCATATTTTATATCGCCTATCGGTCAGGCCGGCCTTTATCCAGCCGTTGCGCAAATTAACGAAAAACCACTCGCTGCCCAGCGAGTGGATCCAAAATTGAATTTGCCCTAAACCTTTTTATCATGAAGACAGCGGTCTGTCCGGTCTACCGCATGTCCCTGCAATGCGAATAATGATTGCTTGCCGCCTGTTCAGGCGTCACGCTACGGTTGCAGGAAAATAAGATGGTGGTGCTGATGATGACGATGGCGGCCAAGAGGATACGTTTCATGTTTTTCAGTTTGGGTTTATGGGATCTAAACCGGTTCGAAATGTCGCATTATAACGGCTGAACCGGGGGGTAAAGTACGGCGCTGCGGGCTAAAAAAATAACCCGATTCCTAAAGGAGTCCTGAAGCCGGGACAAATCGGCCGCCGGAGCGGGGCAAATTGGCCGCCGGAACTTCGTTCCGGCGGCGGCAAAACTCGTCTAACTAACTGCAACCCATACTATTACCACAATTCAGGCATTTGTAGCAGGTGCCGCTCCGGATGGTGATATGGCCGCAAGTATTGCAGGCCGGGGCATCGCTTTGCATACTGCGGGCGGCCGCATTGACGGCATCCAGCTGGCTGACCCTGGCCTGCCGGGGGGTCGGGGAAGCGGGGTTGTTAGAGGCCGCCTTGGGCACGATCCGGACGTCTGAGAGCTCCGGAGACCTTGGATCGGGTGCATCGGCATCCGGCAGATCCCAGTCATCCTTGCCCGTATTGGTCACTTCGGGCCGGTCCAGGACGTGTACGAGGTCGGTCCTTCCGAGATATTCGTAGGCCAGGGACCGGAAGATAAAGTCAACAATGGAGGTGGTACTCTTGATATTCGGGTGGTCGACCATCCCGGATGGCTCGAACCGGGTAAAGACAAATTTCTCTACAAATTCCTCGAGCGGCACCCCATATTGGAGGCCGATGGAAATCGAAATCGCAAAACAGTTGAGCATGCTCCGCATTGTCGCCCCCTCTTTGGCCATGTCGATAAAGATCTCCCCGACCGTTCCGTCGGTATATTCGCCGGTCCGAAGGAAGATAGCCTGACCATTGATCTTTGCTTTCTGGGTAAATCCGCGGCGTTTAGCCGGCAGGGTCCGGCGTTCCACGATGGTGGCCAGGGCCCTTTTCAGCTTCGTATCCGGTGAAGACTGTACTCTTTTCTGTACTTCTTCGAGCAATTCCTGCACCGTCAGTTTGCCCAGGTCCACGATATTCGATTCGATGACCGGTTCGGGTGCGGCCTCCGCCGGGGCGAGTGTTTCCTTCTCTTCTTCCTTCTTCTTTTTGTCCGACCTGGTACTGAGCGGCTGGGACAGCTTCGATCCGTCGCGATAGAGTGCGCAGGCTTTCAATCCAAGCTGCCAGCTCAGCATATAAGCATCGGCGATCTCTTCGACGGTCGCTTCATTGGGGAGGTTGATCGTTTTGGAGATCGCTCCGCTGATAAACGGCTGGGTGGCGGCCATCATGCGGATGTGGCCATGGGCATGGATATAGCGCTTGCCTTTCTTGCCGCACTTGTTGGCGCAATCGAAGACATCCAGATGTTCTTCCCTGAGGTATGGCGCTCCTTCGATCGTCATGGTTCCGCAAACGTAATCATTGGCTGCTTCGATCTCCGCCTCGGAGAAACCAAGCGCTTCGAGGAGGCTCCAGTCGAAATTGTAATACTGGGCGGGTTTGAATCCCAGGCGTTGCAGGCACTCTTCGCCCAGCGTATAGACATTGAATACAAAGCCGATCTCGAAAGCAGAGCCGACGGCTGCATCCAGTTTTTTGATCTCTTCCGCGATAAAACCTTTTTCGCTCAGGGTCTGATGGTTGATAAAGGGTGCGCCGGCGAAGGTGGCGGAGCCGACGGCATATTTGACGATGGCGTCGATCTGCTTGTCGGTATATCGCAGGTTCTTTAACGCGGTAGGCACGGACTGGTTGATGATCTTGAAATAGCCGCCGCCCGACAGCTTCTTGAATTTGACCAGCGCGAAATCGGGTTCGACCCCGGTGGTGTCGCAATCCATGACCAGGCCGATCGTTCCCGTGGGGGCGATCACGGTAGCCTGAGCGTTGCGGTACCCGAATTTCTCACCCAGCTGTACAGCTTCATCCCAAGCCTTGGTAGCCGCCTTCAGCAGATAGTCGGGACAATATTTTGCCTTCAGGCCCAGGGGTTTGACTTCCAATCCTTCATATTCGTCCGCATCATAGGCGGCCAGCCGGTGATTACGCATAACGCGCAGCATGTTCTCCTTGTTCTCTTCGTACCGGGGGAACGCGCCCAGCACCGCCGCCATTTCAGCCGATGTCCGATAGGCGACGCCGGTCATAATTGCAGTGAGGGCTCCGGCGATCCCGCGGGCTTCTTCACTGTCATAGGCGATACCCATCACCATCAGCATCGAGCCGAGGTTGGCATAGCCAAGGCCGAGGGTCCGGTAGTCATAGGACAATTGGGCGACCTCTTTGGAGGGGAATTGGGCCATCAGGACGGATATTTCCAGGACTGTCGTCCACAACCGGCTGGTGTATTCAAAACCTTCGACATCGAATGTATTGGTGTCTTCATTGTAGAACCGCCGGAGGTTGACGGAGGCCAGGTTGCAGGCGGTATTGTCGAGGAACATATATTCGCTGCAGGGGTTGGACGCTCTGATCCGGCCGCCGGCGGGGCAGGTATGCCATTCGTTGATCGTTGTATCATACTGGGTCCCGGGGTCGGCGCAGCGCCAGGCGGCGTAGGCGATCTGGTTCCAGACCTCACGGGAGGGGATACGTTTCATGATCCGTCCGTCATGACGGGCGATCAGTTCCCAATCTTCGTTGTTGTCGAGGCGGTGGAAAAATTCGTTGGGGATGCGGATGGAGTTGTTGGAATTTTGGCCCGAGACGGTCCGGTATGCTTCCCCCTCATAGTCGCTCGCGTAGCCTGCGGCTATCAGCGCGCCCACCTTTTTTTCTTCCTCCACTTTCCAGTTGATAAAGCTCATGACTTCCGGGTGGTCCAGGTCGAGGCACACCATTTTGGCTGCCCGGCGGGTGGTACCGCCTGATTTGATCGCGCCTGCTGCGCGATCCCCGATCTTCAGGAAGCTCATCAATCCGCTGGAGGTACCGCCGCCGCTCAGCTTCTCCCCTTCCCCGCGGATGTGACTGAAGTTCGTGCCGACGCCGGAGCCATATTTG